>NZ_OY829375.1:3166082-3504664 GCF_963691765.1 Ekhidna sp. | reverse complement strand
TAAAGCAACCAATAATGCTTGAACTCAATAACAAATAAAGAATGTAATAGCCTTTGGCCTTCTCCTTAATATTCCAAGAGGAAACAACTCCAATCAAAAGCACAAATGAAGAAAGTACAACTAATGGCATACTAATACCATCGACTCCAATAAAGTACTCTATGCTTAATGATCCTATAGACCCAAAAGACATATTAATCCAATTCGATTTTTCAACAAACTGAAAAGCCCCTGACCAGCTTTCTGGGGATATTGATCCATCAAAATTGATCATCATTAGGACAGACAAAACAAACTGGACTCCAATTGTAGCAAGAGACAATCTTCTAAAAAGCATCCATTTCTCTCCCGACACAAAAAGCATCAAAAAAGCAATTAGCAGTGGCAACAGGAATATATAGGTTAGGATATTTTGCATGCGGCACTAAAAAATCAGTATCAAACTTAATATCAAAATAATACCCAATAGCAACCAAGCTAATTGAGTTTGCAAGTCCCTTGAACTTATTGAAGCTAATAGCTTACCGACAAAACCTGACAAATATGCCAGTAGGTTAATTGGTCCATCAATGAAAAAGCGATCAATCAAAGCAATCACTTTAGAGACTACCACACCAGCAATAGCAAATAAATTCAAAGAGCGTTCAATAAATTCTCTATCGATTTGGAACGTTGCTTCAGCAGCTTTTTCTACACCTCTTCCAAAAATGTGGTAGAATTCTGTTAAATAAAATCCATTTAAAATGGCAGCGAATCTATCGCGAGACTTCACGCCATAAGACTTTTCATAGTTAGAATCTGGTTTGAAAAAAGAATAGGCCAGAATTAGGCCAGTAAATGCAAGAAGTAGAGATAAAAAAGTCACGATTAAAGTCGTTAGCTCATCTGCGTGACCTTCGCTCACTCCCCAAATCGAATCCAACCAAGATCCGTGCGCTAAGGGGTTAATATTATAAAACACCCACAATGAACCCGCCGCCAAAATACCAAGCGGCAACTTAAATTGACTATTTTCAAGAGGTACATCCACCTTGGTTTCAAATCTGCTTTTCCCCCAGAAAACCAAGAGCACCATTCTGCCAACATAAAGTGCCGTTAGAAAGGCAGTGATCAGTGCAATATCAGGCACTAAATAGGCCCAAGTCCCATTAATACTTGCCCATTCCCAAGCTGCAATAACAATACCTTCTTTAGACATAAATCCACTTAAAAATGGTATCCCAGCTAGCGCAAGTGCACACACTAAAAAGCTTCTATATGTCCACGGCATATACTTTCTGAGTCCACCCATTGAACGCATATCTTGTTCATCTTCTACATTCATTTTATGCATGAAATGAATGATCGATCCGGCTCCCAGGAAAAGTCCAGCTTTAAAGAAAGCATGTGTGAAAAGATGAAAAATTGATGCCTCCGGGGCTCCAACTCCCACTCCGAGAATCATATACCCCAGTTGTGATATTGTTGAGTAGGCCAATACCTTTTTGATGTCGTGTTGCATCAAAGCACTAATTCCACCATACAGAGCTGTAGCTGTTCCTATTAAAGCGATTATTATTAAAGCGTCTGCATGTAAATACGGGGCTATCCGAAACAGTAGATATACACCCGCGGCTACCATAGTTGCAGCATGAATCAGCGCCGAGACCGGCGTTGGACCTACCATAGCCTTAGTTAACCAGCCTGAAAAAGGCAATTGTGCGGACTTACCAAAAGCTCCTATTGAAATAAGTAATGAGGGTAGAAACAGCCACGTTTCCTGAAATTGAGATATAGACAAGTTACCTTCATTGAGTATTAAAATACCGGCCAAAAAACCAACATCTGCCAGTCTATTCACAATGAACGCTAACCTGGCGGATTGCGGAACCCACTCTTTTCCATACCAAAAACCGATTAGCAGATAAGATGCAAAGCCCACTAATTCCCAAAAAACAAACATCAATATCAAATGATCTGCCAGAAGCAACCCAATCATTGAAAAGGTGAAAAATCCGAGCTTGGCGAAATAGCGATTCTTCCCTAAATCTGAACGCATGTATTCAATTGAGAAAACATTTACCAGCGTAGAAATAAGTGCTACTAAAGATATTAGGAGTAATGCTACGGAATCGATTTTTATACTTAAATCGTAGCCAGGAAGCCACTCTAAAAGAACTAAGAAAGAAGTATTAGATAGTAATAGGGAAATAGCTAACAAAAAGGTAAAAAAAGTTGATATTGATGCAATTAAGCCAGTATTTTCTTTACTTAAGAAAGACACGATACCGCCAAAAAGAGGCAAAAAAAGAATAACTATTACTAACCAATTCATCCGTTGCCTACCTCCGTTAGTTCGTCCACATTGGACACTTTTGTTTTGCGATAAATATTTAAGAGGATGGCCAATGCGATTGACACTTCACAGACAGTGATCACTACAGCAAAAATCGCCAGAATCTGACCATTTAACGATGGGTCATACTGCGAAAAAGTAGCCAAAACAATGTTAGCGGCATTCAACATCAACTCAATTCCAATCAATATGAAAATGGCGCTTCTTTTAGTTAAGACAACAAAGACACCAGCACTGAAAAGTAATGAAGCGAAGTATAGGTAATATGGTATCATCGCATTACTCATCAGATGCCATTTTAGCTAAGTATGAAGCTCCTACCAATGCCACCAATAGTACAAAAGCGACCAATTCAAAAGCGACAATATGGTCTGTTAAAAAAGAGATTCCAATTTTATCTATTTGGTCTGAATCATGTACCTGAGAATCGTTGAAATCAGTATTGGAAATGGTGAATACAAAAAACAAAAAAAGTGCTAGCGAAATAATAGCAGACACTAAACGATTGCGGGACCCAGAAACAACATCCTCTCCTCTCAACCTGTTTGTCATCATCACTCCAAAAACCAATAATATCACCACACCACCGGCATAAAGCATAATTTGTACTACAGCCAAAAGTTCCGCAGACAATAACACATAAATTCCAGCAACACTAATTAACGTCAACGCAAGTGCATATGCGGCATGAATAATATTCTTAGAGATTACAATTATTCCAACTCCTACAAGAGCCAAGAGCATCAATGTTATTTGAATGACAATTATCACTACTTTTTCTTAGGTATTCTAGGTTTAACTACTGGCTTTTTTTTCGCTTCTGTTGATTTATTCTCAGAATTGGTTTGAGGCTTAATTACTGGCTTTACTATTGGCTTAATCTTAGGTTTAATTGCAGAGCCTTCTTCAGTTCCTCCACTTTGTTTGGCTTTGACAACAGGCTTTGGCTTTATGACAGGCTTTACTCCAGTCTTCATAACAGGCTTAGGTTTTTGAGCTTTAGCTCCACCAATTTCAGGTAGATCCCTACTTGGTTGTGCTTTAGCGGCCTGATAATCATC
This sequence comes from Ekhidna sp., assembly GCF_963691765.1. GTDB lineage: Bacteria > Bacteroidota > Bacteroidia > Cytophagales > Cyclobacteriaceae > Ekhidna. Next base: position 3,501,268 of record NZ_OY829375.1, on the reverse strand, counting down.
AAATTCCTTCTTCTTTTCAGCTATCTCCACTTCAGTCATTTTACTAAAGGAGAAATTGTGATCTAGAATATCAGTTGTACTAAAATCAAATTCTTTAGTCATCGTCAGGCACTCTGTAGGACAAACCACTGTACACAGACCACAAAAGCAGCATTTCGACATGTCTATATCAAATTTTGCTGCATGTATTCTTAAAGGAGTCCCATCAGAAGTCTTCCCGAATACTTCAGGAGAACGAATTGGCTCAATATCTATGCAATCGACAGGGCAAATTTTAGCACATTTATCGCATACTATGCAATCGTCAATTTCATTATGCAATTGATACCTACCATGATCCGGAATTGGGATTTCTTCATGCGGATATTGAACAGTAAACGTACCATTGGCTTTCTCAAAGTAATTATCATCTGCTACCGACTCCTTTTTACGAGATTTTCGCGCTTGAAAGAAATACTGAATAGACAGCATCATCCCTTTCGATGTGGACTTTATTGCGGACGATATGTTTTCAAAATATTTCACTTTTTAGCCTAGAAGCCAAAGTTTCCAAATAGCACAAACAAATAACATGATTATTGACAAAGGAGTTAAATATTTCCATGACAAACTCATCAATTGATCTACTCTAAGTCGAGGGAGCGTCCATCGTATCCAGAGTTGTACAAAGATTAATATCAGTGCTTTCGACAATAACCAGAAAGCTCCCCAAATGGGTCCATTTCCAAATGCGTTTATTGGAGAACTCCATCCTCCAAAAAATAGCACCGTACCCAATATAGACAGCAATAACATCATCCCATATTCTGATAACATAAACATGCCCCATCTAAAACCAGAATACTCGGTACTATACCCTCCTATTAATTCTGATTCAGACTCAGGTAAATCAAAAGGAGCTCTATTAGATTCAGCCAAACCGGCAATAAAGAAGATGACAAAAGGAACAATGAGAACTGGATGATTAATAATGTTCCACATTAAAATTCCTCCCTCACTCTGCAGAGCGCTAATTTTCTGTAAATCCAGCGTCCCGCTAATTATTATTACACAAAGTACGCTTATTCCTAGTGGCACTTCATAGGATACAATTTGAGCGACAGATCTCATAGCTCCATATAAACTATACTTATTATTTGAAGCCCAACCTGCCATCAAAATCCCTAATACATCAAGTGAAACCACAGCAAGGAGAAAGAAAACGCCACTTGCAATACCTGAGCCATTCAAATCAGCATTAATAGGAAGAACTGAGAATCCTGTAAATACAGCAGCAAAAATGATTATTGGGGCAATTAAAAAAGGAATTAAGTCGACGGCATTTGCCCGTACATCTTCCTTTTGAAGCATCTTAAGTAAATCAGCTATTGTTTGTAAGATACCCTTAGGACCCACTTCCATTGGTCCAAGTCTATTTTGGATAAATGCAGCCGTTTTTCGTTCGGCATAAACCACGAATACCACAAAAAGCAGAAGGAACGCAAGGTAGAAGACGAATGAAATCACACTCGAATTTACTTCTCTTTATCCTTTATAAACCAATGAATGTTGTATATAAATAATTTATCCAGGCAACCATCCCACACTTATATCTTCAAGTCTCAGATAATCGATTGTAACAGTTTCAAAAACTACATTTTTTAGAATCAAAGTGGCCTTGTAAGGCTCTTTGTTTTTAGCTTTTTCAATTTCTGACTCACTTAATAGCAACTCTAACAATCCTTCTGTAGCTGTTTCATTAACTAATTCCTTTGGAAAACTTGATGGAAGTAAATCATTACAAAGTGTAGCGCCAATTGGTCCATCATACTTTTTTCGAACGATCGTAATGGCATCAGCTATACCCACTCCATAAATTTGTTTCTTTTGAAGTTCTATAGTTGGAATATCCACTTTGATAGAAACATATTCAGAATTGTTATCAGTCAACTTGTAAGCAATAAAATTTCCGCACCCAAGTGCATCACCAGAAAATGGATGAAGAGACTTAGTACTTTTTGTAACAGAACAACTTACAATCGTAAGAAAGAGAAAAATGTAAACTAGCTTTTTCATTTAGTAAATCTACTTTAATTCGTCCCAAATGGGAATTAACTCAAGTTGTACCTCGCTCCCAAAAAATGTAGTCGTTGTCTGCTCAAAAGATTCTGTAAAATCGGAAACCAGAAAACGATCTTTAGTGGAAGAGGTCTTATTATTTAATTGATGGTATTCGAGAAATGACTTCAGGGCTTTAGCTACAGTCTCTGCCGAATCAATTATCTCAACAGGATCTTCTAGCTTCCGGAAATGACTTTTTATTTCCTTGATGATTATTGGATAATGTGTGCACCCAAGAATTAGCGACTGAATACCTTCCAAAGATGGATCATCGAGATATCTACTAATTATATTTTGGCTAATTGTATCCTCATATATCCCTTCTTCTATCATGGGTACAAGCAAAGGTGTAGCCAGGGCCGAGAACTTAATGTTTTGATTGAGCGATTGAATCTTACGATCGTAAACACCAGTTGAAACAGTTTGTTTAGTTCCAATTAGTCCTATTTTGTCATCGCTGTGATTTTCTCTTATGTAATCAACGGTAGGGTTAATCACATCAAACACTTTTGCTTTCTTACCTACGTATTCTGTCACCAAATCGTATGCTGCTGAAGAAGCAGAATTACAGGCTATTAGTATCACCTTGCACTTTTGCTGTAGAAGCATTTCTGCAATTCTTACAGAGTATGCTTGTATTGCAGCTGTCGACTTATCTCCATATGGTAGATGAGCTGTATCGCCGAAATATATAATGGACTCATTTGGCAATAGCTTCTTAACTGCACGTGCAACTGTGAGCCCTCCTATCCCACTATCAAAAATCCCGATCGGCTGATTTGAATTCATTAAAAAACAATCAAAAAATCCCGACGATTTACGCCGGGATGCAAGTAAAGAGTTAAAAGTTTAATTGTGCTTTTCAAATGTAATCAATTAGTCATCGCTACCAAAAGATCACTCTGGGTGATGATATGAACCTCATTGTTTTCATCTCTTACTAACAATGCTTTAGTCTTTTTATCCAGCATAGATGACATCACATCCAATGTGTCGTGCGGAGATACAAACTGAAAGGAAGAATCCATTACTTCCGAGACAGGTTTGTCTTTCATTTCCGGATTCTCAATCAAGCTTCCTAAAATCTTACTATCCGAGATGCTGCCAACAAAATTTTCACCATCAATGACAGGTGCTTGGTCAATACCATTTTGACTCATCACTTTGATGGCATCTCCTACTGACAAATCTTGGTTGATGGTTAATAGATTGGACGTTCCATTTTTGCTGGTAATAATGTCTTTTGCAGTTGCAAATTTCCTTTCTTCAAGGAAACCGTGATCTTTCATCCAATCATCGTTGTAAACCTTTCCAAGGTATCTGGTTCCGTGATCAGGAAGAATGATAACCATAACATCATCTTCTTTCAAATTTTCCTTGGCAAATTCTAACGCTCCGTGAACTGCAGATCCACACGACCAGCCTACAAAAAGACCTTCTTCTCTTGCCAACCTCCTCGTCATAATTGCTGCATCTTTGTCAGTAACCTTGACAATGTGATCTACCATATCAAAGTTGACATTCTTAGGTAAAATATCTTCACCTATTCCTTCAGTGAGATAAGGATATATTTCCTTCTCATCAAAGATCCCAGTCTCTTTATATTTCTTAAAAACAGAACCATAAGAATCCAACCCGATAGTCACCACATCCGAATTCTGTTCCTTCAAATATTTGGAAGTTCCACTAATAGTTCCACCAGTACCCATTCCAGCAGCATAGTGAGTTATCTTTCCATCAGTATCTTTCCAAATTTCAGGCCCGGTAGTTTCGTAGTGAGAAAGTGTATTTGACTCATTATCATATTGATTCGGATAAAAAGAATTGGGGATATCCTCATTCAATTTCTTGGCAACCGAATAATATGACTTTGGATCTTCAGGTGGTACGTTTGTTGGACAGACAATTACCTCTGCTCCCATTGCACGCAGCACATCCATTTTTTCTTTACTCTGCTTATCAGCAAGTGTAAAAATGCACTTATAACCCTTTGCAATTGCAACAAGCGCTAATCCCATTCCGGTATTCCCTGAAGTTCCTTCTATGATTGTTCCACCCGGCTTAAGAATACCGATTTTTTCAGCATCCTCGATCATTTTAAGAGCGATTCTGTCTTTAATGGAGTTACCAGGGTTAAAGTATTCCACCTTAACTAATATCGTTCCTTTTAATCCTTCATTGACGCTATTCAGCTTTAATAATGGCGTGTTGCCAATTCCCTCTGTGAGGTTATTTAAGTAGTTCATTTGTGGGGTTATAATATTCAGCCGCAAAGGTAGAGAAAAGCAATGCAACAAGCCATACGAAAGCTTTTTAAGAATATGTCATCTAAGTGTCATCAGCATAAGAAGTCTAGTTTCGATTTCAATTCAATATTTATTGATTAAACCTTTATCGCTGAAGTGAAAACAATAAAAAAAGGGCGCCCATTGGACGCCCCTACCACCAAAATTACTCCGCTTTCAGAGTAACGTCTTCATATAATCAAAACCTAATATTACTTGATTGAAGACATGCAAATATCATTTTGATAAAGCAGCCAACCTACATTTAAGGGTAGACATGAGGTTGACTTGGCAGATAGTCTAGGTCTACCAAAGGTCTACCATTCAGCAGGTTATAAACTAAACGTTGAAAAAAGTTAGTGTTAGGATTTACTAACCAACAGTATTCAAGAAATCATTGATACTCATTTCACCCGGAAGCTCCAATTTCTTTTTCAATCGGTATCTAGCCGTTTTTACACTTTCGGTTGAAATTCCCATCATTTCAGAGATTTCTTTTATTGAGAAGTTCATCTTTGAAAGCGCACAAAGCTTTAAATCATTACCCGTGAGCGATGGCTCTCGTTCAAGAATTTTGTCAAAAAACCCTGAATGTAGGTTTTCGAACCTTAATTTGAAGTCTTCCCAATCTCTGTCTACTTGCAGGTGTCGATTGATCGTGCGCTCCATCCCCAAAAGAACTTTGCTATTATCACCAGAAGATGATTTTTTCATTTCAGAGACGGAATCCATAAGCTCTTCAAAAAGTTGATTCTTTTGGACAAAGTTTACAGTATAAGAAACCAATTCCCTGTTTTTAAACTCTACCTCTTTTTTAGCATCATCAGCCTGTTTCTGGGCCTGCTGCTCCTTTCGCTGAGATACTAATCGCCTGTTACGTATTAGCAAAATTCCAAGAATTACAACAGCTAATATTACAAAGATTAGGATGTAAACTCTGATTCTTTGAATCTCTGTTTCTTGTTCAAGAATCACGATCTTATTCTCTTTTGCCGCCAGCTGACGCTTTTGCTCAGTAGTAGCAAGTTCAGATTCAAGTCTCGAAATATTGTTTAATGTTTGAAGATTAAATATGCTGTCTTTCTCACGCAAATATTGATCGTAATAATTAATTGCCTCCTCCAAGTTACCTTTCTTTCTAGCTATCTTTTGCAAGCGATCATAAATCTCGGTTAGCCACTTATGAGACTGTATCTCTCTTGCCGATATTAAAGCAGCATTTAATAAAATTTCAGCTTCATTATTTTTTTCAGTCTTGAGTGCAACATCAGCTAGATTTATCTGATTGCGAATTACTCCATCTAAGTCTTCAATCTTCTTACTTAGTTGTAACGAATGATCTAAATACAAAACAGCGCTATCATATTCTCCCATTGCTGTTTTTAAAACCCCATATCTATTCAGTATTTCGGACATGCCATATCGAAACTTATTTGCCCCATGAATCAAGACTGCGCTATCTAAAAAAATATTAGCGGCATAAAACTTTCTTTGCCTAATTAGGATCGTAGAGAGCTTTACATAAGTTGTAGCAGATCTGTCTTTGGCTCCAATTGTATCAAACAACTTGATTGCTTCAAAGAAATATTCCAATGCTAATTCATTATCAAATCTGTCCGAATAAATTAAACCTAGATTCATTAGACAGTTTGCCTCTCCCAAAGTATCAGAGAGGCTCTTATAAAGCGATAAACTATTTAGTAAATATTCTAATCCCTGATCATAACTTCCGCGAGCCCAGTGGCCGACTCCAACTATTCTATTGGAAAGCGCCAAACCAGAAGAATCCTGTAAAATCTCAGCTAAGGCTTTAGCCTGTTGACCATAAATAATGGATTGGACTGGATTAATGATCCAGTATTCATACCCCAAACTATTTAATAGGCTAACTTTTTGCTCATCCTCAAAAGAATGATTCAACAACTCGGCTTTTAGACTATCCACACGAGTGGTGGCATTAACACAAAGTGTCAATGCAGTTAAGAAAGAAATAACAATCAGCCTCATGGCTTATTAGGTGGTTGCAAAAATCGTTATTACGGAATCTGAAGTGATTGTGTTTCCCTTTTCTTCTATCTTAGACGAGGACAACCTAACACTCCATGAAAAATTCAATTATTACTCTTTTTTTACTACTCTCAATATCACTTAGCGCACAAAACTCCTACAGCCCAAAGGTTCTTTCTATGAAAGAAAGAGCTGAAGTAATTGACAGCTGGCTAAAAGAACGAGTGGAGACCGTGCTACCAGAAATCATGAGAAGAGCCGAAGTAGACATGTGGATAATAATTGCTAGAGAGTACAATGAAGACCCAGTAATTAAAACACTACTACCTGCTACATGGCAATCTGCTAGAAGAACAACTATGCTCATTGCATACGATCCTGGCAATGGTAAAGCATTAGAGACATTCGGAATGTCACGCTATAATACTGGCGATCTTTTTAAGACGGTTTGGAACAAAGAAGAACAACCGGATCAGTGGCAAGCATTGGCAGACATGATAATTGATAAAAACCCTAAGAAAATAGGTATAAATAAATCGGAGACTTTTGCCTTGGCTGATGGAATATCTGCCACTCATTTCGAACAATTAAAGAACGTTCTTCCTAAGAAGTTTCATTCGAAATTGGTATCCGCAGAAGATGTTGCTATTGGCTGGTTGGAGACACGAACCAAGAGTGAAATGATGGTCTATCAAAATATTGTTCGAATTGCTCATCAAATAATAGCTGAAGGTTTCTCAGAAAAGGTCATTCAACCAGGCATCACCACGACAGACGATGTAGTCTGGTGGTATAGAGACAGGATAAGGGAATTAGGTTTTACGGCATGGTTTCATCCATCAGTATCGATACAGAGAAAAGATCCAGAGTCCTTCGATCACCTCAGATCTTTTTCCGAGAGACCGGAGCATCAGATTATATATCCAGGAGACTTACTTCATGTAGATTTTGGAATCACATATTTACGATTGAATACGGATACGCAGCAACATGCATATGTATTAAAACCTGGAGAAGAAGAAGTGCCAAGCTTTTTAAAAGAAGCATTTAAAAAAGGCAATCGAGTACAAGATATCCTTACATCTAATTTTAAGCTAGGCCGAAGTGGAAATGAAATTTTATCTGAAACGTTAAATCAGTGTTCTAATGAGGGTTTGAAAGGTGTAATTTACACTCACCCAATTGGCTTTCATGGTCATGCAGCAGGACCAACAATCGGCTTATGGGATCAACAAGGAGGTGTGCCTGGTAAAGGCGATTATCCTCTTTATGCTAATACCGCTTATTCAATAGAATTGAACGCTGGTGTATTTTTAGAGGAATGGAATAAAGAGATACGTATCATGCTGGAGGAAGACGCCTTCTTTGATGGGCAATCCGTTCGGTACATTGATGGCCGTCAAATGGAAATTATGCCTATTCCAAGAAAACTGTATCCAAACACCCGAAACTAATCTTCTATCATGAGACTAATTATACTCCTTTTAGCATTTCAATTTGCCTCTTCGTTTGTAGTGGCGCAATCTGCAAAATTGGTTGCGTTCAGTAATCTAGCAGAAAGCACATGGGTATCTGATGGTAAGCAGCTAGGAGGACATGATGGAAAAACAGTAAAAGAATTCACACTTGGATTAGATGGAGAAATTATCAAAGTGAAAACATTTACTACTGATCCTAAGACCTTGGAATTTGGCTTAAGAAATGAGGGAATTAGAATATTCAATAAAGAAACCTCGCAAGTTGAGTTTTACGAATTCGATAAATTAGGTGGAGTGAGCAAGGGAAAAGTGATTTTCGATGAAAAGGATATTCATTACCAATATAAATATGGGGACTTAATCCTGCGGGACAGTTGGATTTATCTATCGACAGATGAATATGATTACAGCGTCTGCTCAATAACCACGGAAGGTGAATGCGAGCAGATTTATCATAAAGGCAAATTCGTTCGTCAAAAAAAATAGGCTCCTGAGAGCCTATCAACTATTTCAAATTACATCGCAGTTAAAATCACTCCCATCAGAGTGAGCAAAATCACAAAGTAAAAAGCATTGATAAACCAGAGTTTTAAAGAAATTCTGGAGAACAATGCATTTACTCCCATTGCCGCAGCAATAAAGAAGAGGCCAATATGCAGCCCATAAGCAGCACCCTGACCAATCGATGGATCAGTACCTCCATGACCTAGAAAAAAGGCAAGCTGCAAGGCTATAATAAACTCTAGAACAAATGCAGTCCCATAAATCTTAGCCATATTGGCATCTTTAAGATCATCTTCTGTAAAGCCCATCTCATTCATCCAAGCCTTACCGAAAATAGGTCCATACCAAAGTCCTCCGACAACAAATGCTGATACAGCGGCAACCAATACTGCCAACCAATTAATAGTAGAAAAATCCATAAGGTGAAAAATTTAGTAGAGTTAGTAATGACTGAAGATAAAAAATTTACGTCATAAATCATCCATACCTTTCCCAATTTGAAAGTACTTGGTAACATTGCAATAACATTACTTTAATGTTGTTAATTTTATCAATTGCGAAAGAACAAACCTGATACCATCGGCACCGTAGTGAAAAAGCCATTCTTTAGAGCAAGTAACATTATACTCATTCTAGAAGTACTTCTTTTCTTGGGATTTTTGGCTTTCATCGTCCTCAATAAGTTTTTTCATTTTGTTAGCTGATTTAGCACCAATTTCTAATTTTTTTTAGTCCTCAATCAAATAGATTTGCCCTATGGCAGAAGCGCAGGCAAATTACCTTGATGAACTTAATCCCCCTCAGAAAGAAGGAGTTGTAAATGTAGAAGGACCTTGCATGATCATTGCAGGTGCAGGTTCTGGTAAAACTCGTGTTCTTACCTATCGCATCGCTCATCTTATCAAAGAACATAACGTTGATCCTTTCAATATTATGGCGCTTACGTTTACCAATAAGGCTGCACGTGAGATGCAAAAAAGAATTGAGGTAATGGTTGGCGGCGAAGCCAAGAATCTGTGGATGGGCACATTCCACTCGGTATTTGCCAGAATATTAAGAGCCGAAGCAAGTAAAATTGGTTACCCAAGCAATTTCACCATTTACGATACCGATGACTCTAAGTCGTTAATAAAGCTCATTGTCAAGGAATTCAACTTGGATGACAAAGTATACAAGCCAAATATTGTATACAACAGAATTTCCGGAGCAAAAAACAGATTGGTTTCCTGGCATGAGTACCAAAACAACCCCATATACCTGGAGGACGATACTCAAAACATGCGACCTGAGATGGGTAGAATATATCGGGCCTATTCGGAGCGTTGCTTTGCAGCCGACGCCATGGATTTTGATGATCTACTTTTCAATACGAATATCCTTTTTCAAAAGCATGATGATGTCCTCAATAAATATCAACAGCGTTTTCACTACGTAATGATTGATGAGTTTCAGGATACCAATATTTCACAGTACTTAATTGCTAAAAGACTTGCGGCTGTTCGTCAAAACATTTGCGTAGTTGGTGATGACGCACAAAGCATTTATGCGTTTAGAGGTGCTGACATTCAAAATATACTGAATTTTGAAAGAGACTACCCAGACCTTAAAACCATTCGCCTAGAGCAAAATTACCGATCAACAAAAACGATTGTTAACGCCGCAAATTCAGTCATCAATAAAAACACTGCTCAACTTAAGAAGAGTGTCTGGACAGCCAACCAGGACGGCGATTTAATTGAACTAATTAAATCTACCTCTGACAATGAAGAGGGTAAGCTTGTGGCCTCGGCAATCTTTGAGACGAAGATGCAGCAGCATGCCTCTGAAAAGGAATTCGCGGTACTCTACCGAACCAACAGTCAGTCAAGGGCAATTGAAGAAGCTTTAAGAAGAAATAACATTAGGTACCGAATAGTTGGAGGCCTGTCTTTTTACCAACGTAAAGAAATAAAGGATCTTCTCGCCTACTTCAGGTATACTGTTAATCCTAATGACGAAACGGCCATGCGTCGAATCATCAACCTTCCTAAAAGAGGAATTGGTCCTGGCACTATAGACAAAATGGTTGTTGCTTCCAATGAACAGGGTAAGACATTGTGGGAAATAATGGAGAAGGCCAGCTCCTATGTTGGAGGAAAAGGTGGTACTCAGGTAGAAAATTTTGCAACACTAATCAAGTCTTTCAGACTTACGAATGAGAAAAAAGATGCATATGATACCGCATCGCAGATAGCAAAAACTTCTGGGCTACTAAAAGAACTTTACGAAGACAAGACCATTGAGGGAATGAACCGGTATGAAAATACGCAAGAGCTCCTCAATGCCATTAAAGAATTTACTGATGACCCAGATCGTGAAGACAAAAGTCTAGGAGCCTTCTTACAGGATGTAGCTCTTCTCACTGATGAAGATAGAAATCAAAAGTCTGATGATGCCGTTACGTTAATGACTATCCATATGGCCAAAGGACTTGAGTTTCCTTACGTATTTATAGTTGGACTTGAAGAAGAGCTTTTTCCATCGCAAATGATGCTCAGCAGTCGGGCTGATTTGGAAGAAGAAAGAAGGTTATTCTATGTAGCCATCACTCGTGCAGAAAAGAAATTGTATCTGAGTTATGCATTGAACAGGTACCGTTTTGGAAGACTGAAAAATTGTGAACCAAGTCGATTCCTTGAAGAGGTTGATCCACAATTCATAAAAGTAAATCGCAAGTTTTCTTCGAGCGATCCAGTATCGCCGGGAATAAACTACGTAACTAAGAATTTTGTCAACAACGTCAGAAAAGAAAACACAACGAAACGTTTTGCAGCAAAAGTCAACCATAAGCCTAGCGCAGATTTTGAACCAAGCGATACTTCAAATCTGACTGAGGGAATGAAAGTAGAACATCCAAAGTTTGGCTTTGGAGTTGTTACCAACATCGATGAGCAAGGGTCCAATAAAAAGGCAAAAGTAGACTTTGAAAAAGCCGGTGAAAAAACGTTGCTACTAAGCTTCGCTAAGCTGCGTATTCTTTAGCCTTTTCATAACAAGAATTGTAACTAATAAAATAATTATTACAAAAATCACTATTCCAGCGACTATGGCAATAGTATTTACTGGCGTCTTTGCTACAGAGTAAATGTTCCCATCAGATTTAAACTCCATATGCGCAGTGAAGTCATTGTCAGCGCTCAAGAAAAATTTAGTAAAATGATCTCCACCTCTATAAATTCTAAAGAGGTTCGTCTGATTATAAATATCTTCAAACGTCGAAATATAAATGCTAATATCCTTAGGTTGAAGCGGTATTTCAGGTAGAATATATTTCACATCTGTTTGATGACTACCAATTAAAATACCTCCACTTAAAAGTTGCATTTTTTTTCCATCAACTCTTAAACTAAAATTTTCACGCAGGTATTTCAGAAATGCAGATTTGAATTGATCCTTGCTCATCTCACTAAGCGTCTCTTCATCAAACAACTTTAGCATTTGAGCATCGATAGCAACTTGTGCAAAGTTCATTTCAATGAACCAGCCATTGCCTGTATCTCTAAGTGTATAAGTAGCAATTTTGGCATTATGTGCAATGGAATTAAATCCCATTGCACATAATAATGAACCTAAGATTATTAATCGAATCATAACTTAGTTCGGTTTATTGAATGCATTCATTGATTGCTTTCCAACAATACATGGAGGAACATTTGTAATATCAGTTGATGCATGATAATGATAGATACCATCCGGATAATCAGGAGTTGGACCAAAATGTCCATTGCAACCATCCAAATCAGTCGGAACTACATCGCCTTCATCGTAACCTGAATATATCGGATATCCATCTCTTGCGTATCCGATTAAAGCTGTTCCACTTTGAGTTTTATTCGAACATTGAATATCGTTATCTCTATCTAAAAGATTGTTAGCATCTAGCGTAGCATCCATATGGGCGGCTAAAAAATGCCAGTGATAATATCCAGACGGATCATGGTGTCCTCCACACCTATCTAAAGAAGGTATTTTACCATTATTAGACACTACAGATGGAGGAGCTCCATTGATAGGAACACCATCTAATGCAAGCCCTACATACTCTACATTTTCAATATCATCTACACTAGAGTTGTTGGTGGGAACAACAGGGATTTGGAAAGTCAATGTTAATTCATCATCTGGAGTGGGCTCTAGACAAGCTGCTGTAGGTCCCATATTTACAATGCCTCCACCTGGAACATCTGTTTCTATGTTGATATCAAAGCTACCATCACCATTCGCAACATCAGAAATAATGTCATATCCATCAGCCTCCATAGACTCAAATAACGAAGCTTTCATTACTTGGAAACCAGGATTAGTATCTCCATCATAATTACCAAATCCGCCGACATCAAATGTAGTTTCTGGACAGAATGGTCCGTCATCATTAACAGGGTTACTCCCAAAGACTATTTCGTAGCATTTTCCAGTTCCACCTTCAGCGTAGTTACAATCTACCAATGTGTGAGATACATACCCAGGCATACTAGTATACTGAGAGATATCGACAACATATGATACAAAATCAAAGGCTGATTCAGATGTTCCTCCATTCCCATCACTTGCTATTATTTTTCCACTAAAGCTTACTCCAGAGGCAAGTGACGTAAGTTGATAGGATGTTCCAGTTTCTCCTGAAGCTATTTCGTCGGAATCAAGTTCTATAGAATATGTAATTGCATCCCCATCAGCATCTGTTGCGCTCGTCCATGAAATGTTAGCAGTATTATGCGTAAGATCACCTACAGTTACAGTAAATGATCCTGGATTTTGATTACCCCCCTCAGAAGAAGTGGTAAAAGAAAATGATGCTGATGCTGAACCTCCATTTCCATCGTTAGCAACTACACTGCCACTATAACTCGTATTTGCATCAAGGCCGGTAAAATCATAGCTCCTTAGACTTTGATCCTCAGAAACATTTGATGATCCTAACTGCACATCATAAGTTACATTATCTCCATCTGGATCTTCAGAGGCCGTCCAACTTATTGAGGCTGTGGTAGTACCAGTAGTATTCACGGTAACAATGAAAGAGCCTGGGTTGGAATTTACGGTTCCTCCGGCCCCATCATCTCCTCCGCATGATGCAATAAGAAATAGGACTGAAATTAAAGACAGGTAGCGTGTTTTCATAGTAGTAGTCAAATGCTTTTCTTTTGATCTTAGATGACTAAAGAATAGAAAACTTGCGCTTAGTTATCCACCTGCTAATTCTAGCAGCTTGTTGTATTCATCAATTCGTTCACTATCTCCTAATCTCGTCGATATGGTTAACAGGTCCTGAATGATTTTTTTTGAAAATGGATCTTCGTATCGGGCTTGTTCAAAGTGTTTTAGAGACTCCTCATAATATTTTTTTGCTATCTGAAGCTCCTGAAAGTCCTTAGATCCTTCAAAGATTAGATCGCCTGCTTGCTTATTTGTTTGAGCTAGGTAAAGTACAGGCATTGCTGAAACATCAAGATTGACAGCTAAATCCAGAAACCCATTTCGAGAATCCAAAAGTTTCAACTTTTGATCCAACTCATCTTCCTTTTTGACTTGCTTCAAATAATTATCTGCCTCTTCCAAGATCAAGGTATACAGCCTGGAATATGCATCGTCAATTTGTGCCTTCCAGCTATCATCCATTGATAGCACTTTTGTCAAGTCGTCATAACTCAACTTAAGTGGATCAATTTCCGGAAAACCATTCGGTGACTTTTCTGCTCGTGAAAGCCAAATCATTCCTCTGTAGAAATATAATTTAGCTCGAGAAGATTCGGTAATCATACTTTCTATATCGGCTGCGTCTTTGAAGTCTATCAAAGCCTCTTCAAACTCACCCGCCGCATAGTGGCGTATCCCTGAATCAACATAACTTTGAGCATACAATGCCGTCATTGCCAAAAAAGCAACATATGAGAAGATAAACTTCATAAAAAGAAACAAATGATGGTACCTATGATATTATACTATTAAAACACGTAGAGTAACCCAAAAAGCTGCATTACTTGTAAATGTCTAAAAATGATCCAATCATACTACCCGAAAAGTACTATTTAGACTATTTCAATTACCTATTAGAATTTGTTGAAAGGCAGTACGACCATGTGTTAGATCAACCTGAGTATCTATTTTATCAAACTTTTAGAAATCTTTCAGAACAAGCTCAATGTCTTTATTTAAGATTTTCCAATCGCCGAGGTGATTTTTTTAGAATCAATAAGATTTCTTATGTTGAAATACCTGATGTGCAAGAAGCCAAAGAGGAACTACTTCATCATGAGTTCATTCAAATCAATGAAAGTGATGACCCGATCCAGTTTAAACTATTCACCAAGTCAGAACTTGTTTCGGCGTTTAAGTTTCTTCATGCCTCTCAAAAAAAAGAGGACATACTAGGTGAACTCACTGAGATTGACATTCCACTTATACATGAACAAGAAGAAATAGTTCAAGTTTTAAAGAATGAAGAAGTAGAGTTTATCAAGCTGCTATTCTTTGGATACAGAGGTGGGCAGATGACAGATTTTGTGGTGCGTGATGTTGGAAATGTGAAAATTGAAAAGCTCGATGAATCGAATTTTAAACCTTGGTTTGAATCCAGAGAAGAGGCTTTGTCGGTAATGCATATTTCACAACTTAAACGAATGATATATGAAATTCAGGAGGCAGACCTTCCGCTAGAAGATTATTTGGATGAGATGCCATGGAAGACTTGGCTGTCATATCCGAGATCTGCCAAATCAGCTGAGAAATTGCTATTGAAAATTGCCTATTATTTTGAACAGATTCATCTTCCTGATAAAGCGCTAGAATTCTATTCCCTTACTGATCGTCATCCATCAAGGGAAAGGCGTGTTAGAATATTGGATAAACAAGAATCTAGAGAAGACGCCATAAATCTTGCAAAGAAAATTCTTAAAGAACCCAGCAATGCATCTGAGCAGACGTTCGCTTCTGACTTTTTAAACCGAAAAGGAATTCGGATTGACCGAAGTATGACACAACGCCTAAAAGGGGCGCCATCAATTTCAATTTCCAGGCCAACAATAAAGGTCGAAGATGCGGTATTAAACCACTTTGAGAATGAAGGATGGAATGGAATTCATGCCGAAAACTTCCTTTGGAGAGGCTTATTTGGTCTTATTTTTTGGGATATCATATTTGATACAAAACACGGTTCATTTCATCACCCACTACAGCGTCAGCCTTCAGATTTAAATGATTCAATATTCTTTGAGTCGCGCCAAAACCTACTTAATGATTGCCTGAAAAAAATGCGTTCGCGAAAGCAGCTAACACAACAAATCTCTAAGGTCCATAATGACAAGTATGGAATCGCTAACAGGTTTGTTATATGGCACGAAGCTTTACTGCCTGCATTAATAGTTATGATAGAAAAGCTACCTCTTAAAGGCCTAAAAATGACGCTGATTGAAATGTCAAAAAACATGAAGGAAAACAGTGCGGGCTTTCCTGATCTGTTCATATGGAGGGATAATGAATATCAATTTTATGAGGTAAAATCTCCAAATGATCATTTATCGGCTCAGCAGTTGTTTTGGTTAGACTTTCTAGCCTCCGTAAAAATCAAAGCAGAAGTGCTGCGGGTAAATTACTCTGATTAACTTCATTAGAAATTAAATAGCAATAACGTGCATAGTCTTTGGGAAAAACAATCTTTTCTATCTCCAGACATTCTAATAATTGGTGCTGGGATTACAGGTCTTTCCGCAGCTGCTACTTTAAAAGAACAATCCCCTGATTTAGAAATAGCAGTACTGGAAAGAGGAGTTCTACCATCAGGCGCAAGTACAAAAAATGCTGGCTTTGCATGTTTTGGAAGTGTTTCTGAGTTAATCAACGACATAGAAGACTTGGGAGAAGAAGGCATGCTTGGCCTCGTAGAAAAAAGATGGGATGGGCTTCAAAAAACTTGTCAAAGATTGGGAAGAGCGAATATCGACATTCAAGTGAAAAGTGGTTATGAACTTGTTTTCAACAATACTGACATACTTGATCAGATTGATCATGTAAATACGATACTCCAGCCATTTTTTCAGACTGAAGTTTTCAAAACATCCGATTCCAAAATCCAGGAATTCGGATTTAACAATACCTCCCATCTGATCGAAAATCACCTTGAGGGTCAACTTGACACTGGAAAACTAGTATCAACGCTTTGGAAATACTGTGCAGAAATAGGTATTCAGATCTACACAGGATGTGAAGTATTGAAGATCAATGAAGAATCGGATTTCGTTACAGTAGAATGCAAGAGCCTTTCTTTTAGATCAAGAAAAGTAGGAATCTGTACGAACGCGTTTACTAAAAACATTGTCAATAAGCAATTAGACATAGCCCCTGGTAGAGGTATCGTGATGTGCATTCAACCTGAGCAATCACTAAACTTTGAAGGGACCTTCCACTATGAGGAAGGGTACTATTATTTTAGGGACTATTATGGGAAATTACTTTTTGGTGGAGGGCGCAACTTGGTAATTCATGAAGAAACAACCACAGAGTTTGGGATCAATAAAAAGATTAAAGAAAAGCTTCTTTCAGATCTAGAAGAGATTATCCTGCCAGATCAGAAATTTCAAATTGAACTCGAATGGTCTGGTATTATGGCTTTTGGAGAAAATAAAGAACCCATAATCGAAGTAATCTCCGAAAAAATCGTGCAAGGAGTACGCTTAGGAGGTATGGGAGTGGCCATTGGAAGCCTGGTTGGAGAAGAAGTAGCCGAATTACTGCTAAAGTGAAAAACCTAAATCTTTAAAATCAGAGGCATTATCTAAGCATCTGACAGGTTCACCGAACAAAATTGGAAGTGATAATTGTAATCCCTTACTTCATATTACAATTAACACCCTAAATCATGGCTTTACTTAAGATTACTAAAGAACAAAGAATATTCCTTAATTGGAGTTTTGTGATATGCACGACGGGATTAGTCTTGTCTTTACTAGTAGTAAATATCCTCGCAAGCTAATTACCTAAAGAGTTTACTACCGTCAAACATTCTGCTTTCAGAAAAGGCTGCTCATTTTGAGCAGCCTTTTTTTTGTTATTCTGTTCTCAAAGATTCAACCGGATTTACCCTTGAAGCTCTCAGTGTCTGGTATATGATAACCATTGCCGCCACTAAAACAGATAATACAGCACTTAATATGAATAGCCCCACTCCTATTTCCGTACGATACGCAAAGTTTTCTAACCACTTATTCATTAGCCATATGGTCAACGGAATCGAAAGTAAAATCGCTATGAAGATTTGAAGTGAGAAGCCTTTTGCAAGGAGCTTAAAAATTCCCAGTGTGGTAGCTCCCATAACCTTTCTAATTCCAATTTCCTTAACCTTACTATTGACGACTAGCAATGAAAGTCCGAGCAAGCCAAGTGATGCTATAAGTATGGATAAAACAGTAGCTACAGTAATAAGTTTGTTCATTCTCGCTTCATTTTCATATTG
This sequence comes from Ekhidna sp., assembly GCF_963691765.1. Classification (GTDB taxonomy): domain Bacteria; phylum Bacteroidota; class Bacteroidia; order Cytophagales; family Cyclobacteriaceae; genus Ekhidna. Next base: position 3,483,407 of record NZ_OY829375.1, on the reverse strand, counting down.
AGATTTGATCCGTTCATCAACAAATTCATAGTTCCAACTTTCATTTGGAAAAGATGCTTCCCATTCCTTACGAAGAATATCTGTAGCGTCTAGTAGGTTACTACCATTGAATCGAAAAACCAACTTAGGAACAAATGAATCGCTAATATCTAAGTCTGAGATCCCCAGCAAAATCAATCTAGGGTTTTGAACGATTACAAGCGGTTCAATTGAATTGTGTAAAGATGAAAAATGAAATTCTTTGGTAACGCCTAGAATTTGGTGATCTCCAAAATTGTCATTTGGCAATTGTGCTCCAACAGCATTTGTCAATCCCATTAGCTCTACAGCAGCTGGGTTCAACAATACACCTTGTCTTTCGTCAAGTGTATTCCCTTTTTCAAAAAGTCTTCCCTCTTCAACCTGAACACCAAATAACTCTAAATACTCTGGGTTGGCTACAAGTAGCCTAAAACGTTTGAAGTTTCCTTCCTTATCATTAAATCCGTAATGAGCCCACCCATTTGCTCCAAAAACGTGACTCCCCATCCCTATTTGAGTAATTTCCGGATACTTCTCAAGTCGAGATTTCAGTATCTCTCCATTTTGCATGGCGCTGTTCGTAATGTCTGTAATTCGTTGTGCCTCTGGACTTGCATGTAGGTTAGCTGAGACAACAGCATCATACTTGATACCGATGTCTTTATTCTGAAGGAAGCTTACCTGCTGTCGAATTAAAAAAGAAGTGCTAATTAAAAATACAGTGATAACAAATTGGAACACGATCATGCCCTTCCGAGCTTTCACTTTGTCGGTCGACTGATTGCCACTATGAATAACAGATATCGCTTTGAATCTTGAGTGAATCAAGGCTGGATAAAAACTGGAAATCAACCCTATAACAATAGCCAATCCAAAATAGATGAGTACATGCCACCAGGCAAAGTCAATTTCCAGATCTGTTCCGGTTAATAAATTAAATGTTGGAACAAGTAAAACCGAAAGAACAACGCCAATAGTCATTGCCACCAACGTCAGAATGACCCCTTCGATTAGGTATTGGATTGTCAGTGATATGCCAAAAGCTCCCAACACTTTTCTAACCCCAACTTCCTTCGCCCTTTTTAGTGATTGACCGACTGATAAAGTTGCATAGTTGATGCAGGCAATGATTATTACCAATAATCCTATGGCCCCTAAAATTCCAACATATTGAGGATTTCCAACGGGAGCATAACCTAACGGAACGTCGGGATTTAGATGTATATCTGTTAAAGGTTGGAATTCAATATTGTATTGACCTCTTTGAATTGGTTCTCCTCCCATTTCCAATTCAGCAAGTTGGCTCATGATTACATCTTGTATTTTATCATTGAGAATTGCTGGATCAATACCCTTTTGCAGCTGAATATATGTCTCAGGAATAATATTAAACCAAGCAGTAAATGCCCGATCGCTATATAGGTCTCGAGTCATTTCTATTGACATTGCAATATCAAACTGAATACTTGACTCCTTAGGGATATCATAGAAAATTCCCTCTATGACAAAGTCCCTAATCTCATTATTGATTTGAAGAGGTAGTATTTGACCAATTGGATCAGTCTCGCTAAAGTATTTCTGAGCATACTCCTTAGAAATCAATAGACCGCTTTTAGATGAAAATGGATTTTCCCGGTCACCTGTTACTAGTTGAAAATCAAATAATTGAAAAAAATCTTGACTTATCAGCGCTACCGGTTCATTAATTCTTTTTTCTCCTCTGCCAACCAAGTGTGATCTAAGAATATATTGCACCCCCATTTCCACCTCAGGAAAGTTATCCTCCATCATACTTTCAAATCTCAATGGAGTTGTAGAATTGTAAAATGTTCGTCCATCTCCATAATCCTCATTTAAAACAAGCCGATATATCTGATCCTTTTTTGAATGGAATTGATCGAAGCTTACCTCTTGCTTTACATATAATCCAAGCAAGAGAAAGCAGGTTATTCCAATAGTAAGACCAAGAAGGTTTATAGATGTATTGAATTTGTCTCGGAGCAATACTCTCCATGCTATTTTAAAATTATTCTTTGTAATCATTAGTCCTGAGTTTTTGAGTTTTTGAGTTTTTTTAAGTGCCGACCATCTGAAAGATCTGATGACTAACCACCAATAGATTAAGTCTGGGTATTTGGATGCATTGCTAACCTTCATATCATAGATCTCATGAAGGTCCCCTTGGAGGTCTTCCAAGAGGTATGGATCACAATACCATTCCAGGAACCGATCAGCAAGCTTTGGAGGTGTTCTCATTGCAATCCGCTAAAAGTAAGCTTGGGTAATTTTTGGTAGAGTGAATAACGTAGCTCCATGGATTCATCAAGAATATTCCTACCTGCTCTGGTCAAGGTGAAAAATCGCTTTCTTCTTCCCCCTCTTTCTTTAGATGCTCCGCCCATCTCTGAACTAACAAAGCCTTTTTTCTCCAGTCTTCTTAAAACAGAATGTATTGCTGTTACATCCATACTACGATTCGTATTCGTCTTAATTTCTTCTAAGATCACAACGGCATAGGCATCATCAATTAGAGATCCTACCGTTAGAAGAACCAATTCTTCTAATTCACCTATATGTTCTCCTTTCATAATTATAGATTCTATTTGTTGTACAAACGTACAAAAAATATAATTAGTTGTTGTTTTGTACAACTAATTTCACTTTGAAGTGATGTTCACCACAAGTGCACCCATAAGGATTGGTTTAAAAATTAAGGAGTTATTGGTTTGTGCCTTTACCAATTAGTTCATTCAACTATGCTTATTAGTGAAATAAAGAAGCATCTCAAAGAGGAATATACACCTATGGCTTGGGAAAGAGTTCAACTCAAACTAATGCACGAGGTACAAGACCTAGATAGCTACACCTACCTCGACGATTCGACTTTCCAAAAAATTAATCAAGCGATTAAATCCATTTACGGGCAAGAACTAACCATGCAAAAAGGCACCCATTAGTTAAGAATGACAGCTTTAAAAAATCACTTCCTGCGAGGATCATTTCATTATGATCGTAATGCCTATCTGGCTGCCAACGAACCAGCTGTTTTTCACTGCAACCACTACAATTGTTTTTTACAAGCCGTCTTGCTTGATACCATAGACTATATACCTGAGATAGAGTCTGTATTAAAAGACAGCGCTCAGGAAGTTGCATATTCACAATTCAAAAATTTTTTCTCACAAAATCATTTCAGTATTGACGAAAAAAAAGAGGCAATTGCGGATTATTTTCAGTTTGCTGGCTTTGGTAAAATTGATTTAAATGAGATTGATACTAACGGAGGAGTCGTTAAAACTTGCTACGATCATTACGGGATAAGCTGGAAAATTAAATTCGGACTAAGTAAGAGGCCAGTTTCTTATTTTACCTCAGGATTCCTTGCAGGCGCAGTAGATGCAATTTATAGTACACCTTGCGGTACCTATTTTAGTTCCCAGCAATCATGTATTGCTAAGGGGGACAAAGAGAGCCTATTCCGGATTTCAAGAAGACTTCCTAAGCTGAAACTTAGAGAATCTCAATCGGAAGGAAACTATTCCATTCATTCACTTTCACAATCAAGTCAAACTGGGGTCGACTACAGCGGTGTTCGAGAGGCATTGACACATATGCCATTAGAAGGAAGTCATGAAAATGGACTCATTCAAGCATTTGGAGTATTACTTACCCGTCACTATGCCAATTACTATTGCAACATTTCTTATTCGTTCCTTAGGTTATTCGAAGCCAAAATGGGCTTCAAAGGACATAAAATAGCTACAAATTTATTAACTGAAGCTGGTCATGTATGTGCATTCAATACATTCGGAGGGATAATGCAATCCAATGAATGGAATGCCCTAATTAGGCCAATGTTAAAATCCCATGATGACTGGATCCACGGTATTGTCGCGGTAGTAAACGCGTTCGGTTGGGGATTTTGGGAAATCGAAGATTTTATTCCAAATGAACTATTGCGTTTGAAGATATTTTCGGGGTATGAATCAAACTCATACCTCGCCAAATTCGGAAAATCAACAGATCCAATTTCCTTTCTAGCAACCGGTGGAGTAGCAGGTCTGATGAACCTAATTTACGTATTGAAGATCCCTCAAAAAGGACCAATTACATTGGATAAAGATCAATACAAGTTGATTCATTCAAGCAATAAATTCTTCCAGGCAAAACAAATAAAATGCAGAGCTATGGGAGATGATTTTGATCTTATCGAAGCAAGAAGATCATGAATCATTTCAAATGGATCGCCACTCAGAATTGTATCCGATTTTACAAGAGAACTTATACTTTAAACCATGACATCAGTCAAGCCTTAATCGATGCCTTGTCAGACTTAGGAATGTTAGAGCAATTCAACTTCTCAGAATACTCTCCATCATCAAAAGACCTATTCAAAATTAAACTTGACTTAGAACTTGAAATATCGGGGACGCTTAGTGATACATACCTCCAAGTAACAGTAAGTAGGAATAATCCTGAAATCCTTGCTTTGATTGAGAAAAAGATCAATCAATGGTCTACCCTACTTGCTTAACATTCTCATTTTAATAATAAAAACTGCAATTACGAATAATATTTGTAACTATTTTTACTGCAATTACGAATAATATGAATATTACTTAATCGCTCACTTAATAATGAAAAAGACAAAGCTTGGTGAATTTGAAGAGTTAGTTCTTTTATCAGTGATAGTTCTGAGAGAAGAAGCGTATGGCGTTGAAATCAAAAAAGAACTAGAAAAAAGAATGGATGAACGACTCAGTGTTGGATCTATCCAATCAGCACTAAAGCGTATGGAAGAAAAGGGGTTTCTTACTTCTGAATTCGGGGAAGCAACACAAAAACGTGGTGGTAAAAGAAAACGCATTTACTGCGCTACACCTTATGCTGAGAAGGTCCTAAATGAAATAAAAGCTATTCGTGAAGGATTTTGGTCAGAGATAGCGATTCACGGACTGAAAACCATTTAGTAATGAGTGAAATAACTCCACCAAAATGGTCACGAAGGATTCTTCGATTGATCATCCACGGCGAATATCTTGAAGAAATAGAAGGTGATCTTGAAGAGGTATTTTATGATGATCTAGAATTTACCTCTATATCAAAAGCCAGAAGAAGATACACACTTGGTGTATTGAATCTCTTCAGGTTGAACTTGATAAAAAACTTAAAATGGATTTATAAAATAGGACTAATCGTAAAAATCATGAGGACATTTAAACTTGCTTTCAGAAACCTAATAAAATTCAGAACTCATTCCGCAATCAACCTTGTGGGCCTTTCTCTTGGACTAGCTGTTGGAGGGTTGATTTTACTATACGTCATTGATGAACTATCATTTGACAACTTTCACGCAAAGGGCGATCGCATATATAAAGTGGTTACTTCCTCTGAGGAAGGTGGCATGGAAACGAATGGTTGGCCACTTGGCTATAAACTTCGTACCGAATTTCCTGAAGTAGAGTCAGTTCTATATGCAAAGAATTTTCCCTCCAATTTTAAGTTTGTACACGACAATAAGCGGCATGATAAAAAGATCTTTTATGCGAGTCAGGAGTTTTTCGATCTTTTTTCATTTGATGTTTCCTCAAAAAATTTAGACGAAGCTCTTACAGCACCATTTACGGCTGTGATGAATGAATCAATTGCTGACGTTTACTTTGAGGGAGATGCTCTTGGTAAGACGCTTACTCTTGCTGATTCACTTAAATTCGAGATTACTGGTGTCGTAAAGAACTTGCCAAAAAATTCTCATATCCAATTTGATATTCTGGTTTCATTTCCAACCATAGAAAAAATTCAATGGTGGAGCTACACGGATGGCTGGGGCAATTTCAATGTCATAAACTACATTCTGTTAAAAGAGGGCATTGATAAGGATGGCTTTGAAGCAAAAGCACGAAATATCTATGATGAAAACATCGGTGACTGGCTGGATGAAATGGGAGTTTCATTTACTACCAAACTAATACCATTGAATGAAGTCTATTTAGGCGAATTCTGGAATGGTCTTGGACCGAAAGGATCTAAAAAAAGAGTTAAGACAGTCACTTGGATCGCAACGTTTCTCCTAATTCTTGCTTGTATCAACTATATCAATTTAAGTACAGCGAGATCTGCGTTTCGGGCAAAGGAAGTTGGAATGAAAAAAGTTGCGGGCTCATCCAGAAGAGCAATAGTTGGACAATTTATGACTGAATCTTTCTTACTCACAGTAATTGCTTTCATCGTTGGCTTTTTTATAATAGGCAGTATCCTACCGTTTTTTAACGATCTAATGGACAAGCAATACAGCCTAGCTTCTTTTGGCACTCTAGAGTTCGTATTTGGGATAGCTATTCTATTATCATTGGTTACGGTTGGTTCTGGATTCTATCCAGCATGGGTAATTTCCAGCTTAAATCCGCTTAATGCGTTGAGCGGAAAACTAGATAAGACCTATCAAGGATTAAGCCTAAGAAAGATTCTAATCACTTTCCAATTTTTCATTTCTTCTGGCCTTGTGATTTCAACGCTATTGGTTATTAATCAAATCAATTACATGCGAAATCAAGAACTTGGATTTGAAAAAGAACAGATTTTAGTGGTCAATGCTTCTGATGCTCCGCTTGGTGCTCGTAGAAATGTACTAAAGGAACAACTCCAGTCTATTTCTGGTGTATACAATGTCTCTCATACAAACGCTCTGCCAGGAAGACATGGATGGTTAGGCCAATGGGCCTACCCTGAGACAGAAACTGCAGATCATGTAGACACTGAGTATATGGCCATTGACGAAGATTTTATTGATGTCCTGGGACTCCAATTGATCGCTGGGAAAAATTTCGATTTGGAGATGCCCTCAGAATTAGAGGCTGGTCTTATAATAAATGAAACCTGTGTTGCTGAAATGGGATGGAAAAATCCCGAAGATGCAATTGGTAAAGAAATAGTGTCTCCTTCCAACAGACCATCAGGTACAGTAATTGGGGTGGTGAAGGATTACCATGGGCTTGGTTTAAGAGATATCATTTGGCCTCAGGCTATGGACTACAAGAGTGATTCTTATGGAAAATACCTTGCAATAAGATACGATACAAAGCAAACGTATGATCTTATTAAATCCATGGAAAGTGCATGGGATGGTGTTTATGGAGACTATGAACTTGATTACTTCTTTTTAGACGAAGATTTTGATAGACAGTATAGAGATGAAAATCAATTGGCAAAAGTCCTATCCATTTTTGCTGTGATTATACTTATAGTCTCCTCTATTGGTTTATTTGGTCTGATCTCATTTGTTGCCCTCAGTAGAACGAAAGAAGTAGGCATTAGAAAAACCATGGGGGCGAGTATCGCTCAAATCATTTTCATTCTATCTAAGGAGTTTATTGTTTTGGTAATCTTAGGAAACCTATTGGTTATCCCATTGGTGTGGTATTATGGTAATCAATGGTTGAATGATTTTGCATTCCATACAAGTATCAATCCGTTGATATTTGTTGCAGCCATGTTTCTCACAGCGCTCATCGCATTTGTTACTGTCAGCATTCAAACTTACAAGACGGCTAAAATGAATCCTGTCAATGCATTAAGGTATGAGTAACATACTATTTTCAATCCTTTGCACCTTTTCTTTACTGTAGTTGTTTAACATCATATGGAAAAGGTGCAAAAGATTGAAGTACTTACAACCCTACATTGCGAAGGCTGTGTAAATAAAGTAAAGCCACATTTAGATGCTAATGATAAAATTTCTAGTTGGCATGCAAATATTGGTGAGGAAGTATCTCTTGCAATAGAAGGGAGCATTACAAAAAATGAAATAAACAATCTTCTTGGTCAAAGCGGCTATAGTATCAAGTCTAATGATGGATTTTGGTCTGATAGGGAAAAATGGAATAGAGCCTCTTTCAACACGCTTAATTGCCTAATTGGATGTTCAATTGGTGATTTTGGAATGGTATTTTTTCTGCAAGCATTTTACCCTTCAACACCAATAGTTTGGCAAATGGCACTAGCAATAATTGCTGGGCTGTGCACATCTATTATTCTTGAAACTATTATTTTAAAAAACAGAGAAAATTTCTCATGGTCTCTGGCATTGAAAACTGCATTCGGAATGTCATTTATATCGATGGTGGCAATGGAACTAGCCATGACTAGTACGGATTTCATGATCACAGGAGGCAAGGCTGCATTTGATGACCCAGTCTACTGGTTGGCTTTGATACCTGCATTGATCGTAGGTTTTCTTACGCCACTTCCATACAATTACTACAAGCTAAAGAAGTTCAACCAAGCGTGTCATTAAACCAAAAAATCTAATATCCGTATCTTTGCCTCAGTGCGTGCATTAAAAAACATAGCGAATACACTATTAGCAATCATACTACTGATAGCTACAACTGGTGTAACCCTAAACAAGCATTATTGTATGGGCAGACTAAAGTCTATAACTGTGAATGAGCATGCATCGCATTGTTTTGATGGTGAAAAAGAACAAATGCCATGCTGTAAAGATGTAAGTGAAGAACTCAAAATCGAAGAAATCACTACAACTGGATTTGACTTTGACGCAACTCCAGATTTGTTTCAACTTGCCATTGTTAGCTATGTGCTTCTTGAAGATCCACTTCTCGATGATGATCTCGACAAGCCACATTTTCAACATTACTCCCCTCCTCTCCCCGACAAAGACATTCCGGTTCTCGTACAGTCTTTTCTTATATGATTCTTGATTGACTTTTAAAGCGAATACTGATTCGCTTATCAATTATTTCTAATTGAAAAAATCAATCATGTTAAAACATATATATATATCGATATCAATAATATTATTAGCCTTAACCACTCATTCTCAAACTGTTAGAGGAAAAGTAGAGACAGTAAATCATGAAGCACTTATTGGTGCTACTATACTCGAATTGGGGACTCAAAATGGAAGCATTACAAATGAGAGTGGATTTTTTGAATTAAAGCTCTCTTCTAGAGAGTCACTTCTAGTTATTTCTTATGCTGGATTCACAACAGACACAGTAAAAGCAGATTTTTCGAAAATCGCCCACATCCAGCTAAAGGAAAACACTTCAGAATTGGATGAAGTAGTGGTGCAAGCGAGCAGCACCTTTGTTGATGATCTGGAATCGAAACATATCGAAGTGATAACAGAAGCTGAGCTAACAAAGGCGGCTTGCTGTAATCTGTCCGAGAGTTTTGAAACCAATGCGTCTGTAGATGTTTCATTCACTGATGCTATCAGCGGTGCGAAGACCATTCGAATGTTAGGCTTAGATGGAAGATATGTTCAAATCAATAGAGAAAACATCCCAAATGTTCGTGGACTTGCTGAAAAGTATGGTCTATCCTATGTTCCCGGTACATGGGTACAATCAATAGATGTTGGCAAAGGTGCAGGAAGTGTGGTAAATGGATATGAATCCATGACTGGACAAATCAACGTTGAACTAAAGAAACCTGAGACGAGTGAAACACTTTATTTAAATGGATATGCAAATTCATTTGGTAGAGTCGAATTGAATGCAAATCATGCAAGGGATATAAATGACAAATGGAGTACGGCAGTTCTCTTACATTCAAATTACTTCAATAATGAAGTCGACAATAATGATGATGGATTTATGGATCTACCGAAATCCAAACAGATTAATGTGATGAATCGCTATAAGTACGAAGGTGATAAAATGGTTTCACAGATTGGGTTGACTTTAATGCGAGATGAAAAGGCTGGCGGTCAGTTGGGGTTTGATTTTGGAGATAATTTCCTCACCTCATCTCAGTATGGCTTCCAGAATCAAACAACACGTGCTGAACTATTTGGGAAGGTAGGATTGCTATTTCCGAATAAACCTTATAAAGGATGGGGATTCATCTATTCTGGAACTTATTTGGACATTGATGCTGGTTTTGGCAGAGACAATTATGAAGGAACTGAAAAGACGCTCTATGGAAATGTGATATTCCAAAATATTATTGGCAATTCGTTTCATTCGTACAAAACAGGCGCGAGTATTCTTTATGATGATTTTGATGAAGTTTATGCAGATTCTGCCTTTAGCAGGCAAGAAATTGTACCCGGACTTTATTATGAATACACATATTCTAGAGGAGATAAATTTACCCTACTAGCTGCTGCAAGGACAGATTTCCATAATCTTTACGGCACTTACATTACACCGAGACTCCATACTCGTTATCAATTCTCAGAAAGCACAACAATACGAGCTGCTATCGGACGAGGCTACAGAACTCCCAATACGATCGTTGAAAACAGTAATGTGTTGGTATCATCTCGTCAATTGATTATTGAAGAAGCACCCGAGCCAGAAGTCTCATGGAATATTGGAGGAAGCTTAACTACTGCAATAAACTTTGGTGACAAAAAGCTAAATCTTATTGCGGATTACTTCTATACTCACTTCGAGAATCAGTTAATCTACGATATGGATCGAAGCTCAAGTGAGTTGAGGGTTTATAATTTACGAGGAAACTCATTCGCACATAGTTTTCAGCTAGAAGGGAATTATCAATTTTCTGATCATTTGAGTGTGAAAGCAGCCTACAAATACTATGATGTGAAAGCGACAATAAACAGAGAATTGAGAGATGTCCCCTTCAATTCAAGGGATCGATTTTTCTTGAATGCGTCCTATGCTACCCGTTTTGATAAATGGAAGGCGGACGCAACACTCCAATGGTTTGGATCGAAAAGGCTTCCCAATACCTCTGACAAACCTGCTGAATTTCAACGTGATTTAACCTCACCAGATTTTTTCTTACTTAATGCTCAAGTAAGCCGTGGATATAGATGGGGTAGCATATACCTAGGATCCGAGAACCTACTGGGATTTACACAAGAAGATCCGATAATAGATTCTGAAAATCCATTTGACAACAATTTTGACGCATCGATCGTCTGGGCACCTATTGCAGGAAGGATGGTTTATGCTGGGTTTAGATATAAAATAAAACGTAACTAAGACTTAATAATTTATAGATATGAAAACGCTATTTACAATAATTATTACATTTTGGATGATGGCAGCTTATGGTCAGAAAGAGCCAGTGGCTGTTGATGGTGGATTCAAAGTAGAAATTAAAACCTCTGCCATTTGTGATATGTGCCAGTATACGCTGGAAAAAGATCTGGCTTTTGAAAAAGGCGTGAAGGAGGCTACACTTAATCTTGATGATAAAGTAATGACCATTCTTTATAATCCTAAAAAAACAGATGCAGAGACTTTAAGAAAGCGAATAACGATGGTCGGATATCATGCGGACACGTTAAAACGAAATCCGATTTCTTACGAAAAACTTCCTATGTGTTGCAAAGATGGCTCTCATGGTACTCCGATACCACAAGTTCCGCTAAAGCCAAAAGGTGGCAATTAATTACTTATTGTTGACATAGTTTTTTGCTGCACTGCAATAATCAAGGAATGATCTATTGAGTAACTCATCGTTGAGTCTTGAAACATAACTTGCGACAGACTCTTCATTTTCGGCGAGTAGATCATTTCGATCCAGAACCGACTCATGGATATCTGAGACAAGCTTATTTATCGATTTTCGTAATTCTCGCTGGTGAGCTGAGTTCTTTAAATATAACATTATAGGTAGCTGGTTATCTATGAATCAAAAAAAGGGTAAATCCGACAAAAAGACTATCGGATTTACCCCTATTTTTTATTGTGACTCATTTTTTATTTAGGAATAACAATTGGATAATTCCCTAAAATAATTTTTTACCTACCATCTTTATTAGGTCTCCTCTTCGGTCTCATTTTCTTAAACTTCTCTAGCTGCTCCTCAGTAAGAGTTTTCTCCAGCTCAGCCCCCATTTTCTTTCTCGTTTCTTCTGCTTTCGAGCGATCTTTCATCTCTTCGCTATACTTTTTATGAATAGCTTTCCATTCTTCAACTTGCTCGGCCGTCAAACTCAACTCTTTTGTAGCCCTTTCAATCATTTTTTCAGGCGACGGTCGTTCACCGCGCTGCGGTCTTTGGCTCTGAGCATTTGCAAAATGTACGCACAGTACCAAGCCCAATATCATTACTGTTTTTTTCATAATTTTTTAGTGTTTTAAATTTCTTCTATAGACGGCATTTGATTTTCAAGCCTTCGGGCAATTATGTTAAAATCAGTTAAAGATTAATATAGAAGTATCACCTATCCTCAAGGACGAAACCTTTTCCGTGGACATTAATTATTTGTACTGTAGGATCTGCTTTTAGGTACTGGCGAAGTTTATGGATGAAAACATCCATGCTCTTTCTGTTGAAAAAATCACTCTTACCCCACACCTCTTTTAAAGCTTTATTGCGATCTAAAACTTCATGTTTGCTTTCACACAAGAGTTGTAAGATTTTGGCTTCCTTCTCTGTCAGTCTTTGGGCTTGATCACCCAGGTTGAGTAATTGATTGCTAAAGTCAAATTGATATTTGCCTATCTCATATGAAGTTTGGATGGCTGAAGATTCAGTGCAAGCACGCTTTATGAGCGCTTTGATCCGCGCAATCAACAACTCTTGATCAATAGGCTTAACGATGTAGTCATCACAACCTAACCTGAAGCCTTTCAGTTTGTCGACCTTCAAAGCTTTTGCAGTAAGAAACATAAATGGAATATCAGAATCGACCTCTCTAATTTCTTTTGCTAACGTGAAACCGTCCTTTAATGGCATCATCACATCCAAAAGACAGAGATCAAAGTTGTGTTCTTGAAATGTCCTTAATCCATCTTCACCGTCTTTCGAAAGTGTGACGTTAAAATCATGCAACTCGAGGTATTCTTGCAGAATATACCCAAAGCTTTCATCGTCTTCTACTAGTAATATCTTACCCATAGTTTAGCTAAACGGGAAGTATAAACGAAATTCACTTCCCTTATCCAAAGTGCTTCTTAAGTCAATTCTTCCTTTGTGTTCTTCAATAATTTTTTTGACATAGCTAAGTCCCAATCCAAACCCTTTGGCATTTTGAATATTCCCCGACTCAGCTCGATAGAATTTGTCGAAAATGTAATGTTGTATATCCTCCCCTATTCCAATACCATTGTCTTGTATGGAAATCTCAATTCCTTCAACGTGATCTGAGGTGGTAATGGTTATCTCAGGAATATCTATTGTGTACTTAAGCGCATTATCGATCAAATTGTAGATGATATTCACTAAGTGGGTACCATCTGCCATTACCTCCGATTGTGTCGCATTTAGATTTAGGGAAATCGAGCCTTTGCGTTTGCTCACTACCAATTCGGTACTATCAACTACTCTTTTAATTACTTCATGAACATCTAGCCTCTTTTTTTCGAGTGTAAAGTTTCCAGAATCAATCATTGCAATTTGCAAGACTTTATCTACCTGTCCTTCGAGTCTTTTAGATTCTAATTCAATTAGGTTAAGGTAGTTGGCGCGTTTCCTTTTCTCAATAGCAGGCTTGTCACTTTTAAGCATACTTGTGGCCAATGCTATTGATGCGATAGGTGTTTTAAACTCATGGGTGAGGTTGTTAATAAAGTCATTTTTGATCAAGGAAAGCCTCTTCTGTTTTCGAATAATCAGTAAAGTGTATGCAAAACACCCAATCAATAAAAGGATAAATACTATAGATAAAATCAAAGCTCCACTCGACTGGGCAAATACATAAGCATCTTGCTCTGGAAAGAATAAAGCAAGGTGTAAGTTTCCACCCGAAGAGCAAGTAAGATTGGCCCATCCATGGCCGCGCTCTTTTGGATTATCACAACTTACTAGTTCAAAATCCAAGCTAGCACCATTATCACCCATCACAAAACTGAATCCTTCGGAATAGTCCTTGTGCATATAGACGGCATACTCATAGGCTATATCAATACCATACTCTTCAAAAATCGGCTCCATGATGCCTTTCATGTGTTGATCCATAATGGGGTCGTTGAGTTGATCGCTCTTTTTCATGCGATGTTCTGCCTCCCTTAAACTCTTGGCATATTGAGGATTTGTCAGGAATTCTTTTGAAATCTTACTTGCCGCCAGATCTACTTTCTGTAGAAAAATTTGCCTATTTGTAGTCAACGAAGATCTCAAGTTCTGAATTTGTAGAACCGATAATCCCACCAAAGCGATTGATACTAACCCTATTACAACAAAAATGGCCTTTTTGGATAATTGCATGCGAATGTGCCTTTCTCGAACAATTAATTAACGGATTAATAGATACTTAGTCAAGCTGAAACGTCCATTTAACTTTTCTTTAACCATTTTAACTTTTCATTAGCTCTATTTAACCAACCATTATTCAAATCGATTTTGAAGATGCCGTATTGTTGAAAAAACAATATGATCATGCGCATTTTTCTCAATCTCAGCATTCGTAATTTTCTTAAATCTGTAGGACTAAACACCCTAAATATTCTTGGGCTTTCTTTTGGCATCATCGCAGCTCTACTTATCGTCGTGTACGCTGACCATGAATATCACTACGATGATTTTCATGAGAATGCTACCAATATTTATCGGATGGAGGCCAGGACAAATGGTGAAGCTTGGTTTTCCAATTTAGGCGTGGAGCATTCGCGCGAACTCTCCAAAGGTGCATATCCGGAAGTACTAAACACAGTATTGATCAATCGAGCTCCAAAGGCTTTTGTCAGCTATAAGGATAAAAAGTTTGCTGAAACCAGACTTATACAAACAAACCCAGGTTCTGACTTTTTCCAGTTTTTCGATTATAAAATACTTGAGGGGAATAAGGAAACAATGCTTGAAGAACCAAACGCCATTGTTTTAACCAAAGCCACGGCCACTAAATACTACGGCAACCTTTCTCCGATTGGAGAAGTACTCCTTTTCGACACGCTCCAATTTAAGGTGACTGGAGTAATTGAAGACTTGCCCACAAATACTCACTTAGCATTCGATATTCTCTACACCAACAAATCACTTTATGATCGCGAGCATCATCATTCACAGAACTATTTTGAAGTGGCAAACGATGCTGATGTTGAAGAACTGGCCCGCAAAATAGAAGCAATGGATGTGGCATTTAACGATTACCACATTCTCTCAGAAGTTAAACTCATAGCAGTTCCTGACATCTATTTGGAGTCTGATGCTGCTTTTGGATCGGCTGGAAAAGGTGATCCTTTGCAACTAAAGGTTTTTCTAATTGTAGGAGCACTCATTCTACTAATTGCGATTACAAACTATATCAACTTATCGCTGGCGATATACTTAGGAAAAGGACGTGCAGTGGGAATCCGCAAAGTATTTGGCGAATCAAGGACAAAGATTGTTTTAGCATTTATCTATGAATCACTCACCACCATGTCTTTGACAATTCCAATAATTCTGATTGGCTTCAGTTTTGCACTGCCTGCATTGAATATTGTCCTTGACACCAACCTCGAAAATAAACTTCTTACTTCAGGAACATACATTTTCGGCACTATTGGCTTTCTTATAGTTATCAGCATAATCACAGTGATTTATCCAGCCTTGGCTCTCAGCAATACTGATACTAATACACTGTTAAAAAGTAAATCAGCAATGAATATCACTGGAGGCACCAAATACAGAAATGGATTGATATTCTTACAGCTGATTCTGCTGTTTACTCTAGGTATTTCTGGTTGGTTTATGAATCAACAAATTCGATACTTAGACAACAAGGATATGGGATTTGATGCATCCAATGTTATCAAAATCACCAACGCCTATGATATCGGTGAGTTTTCAAATTACGAACTTCTTAAAACTAAACTCTTAACATATCCTCAGATAGGTGGTGTCGCATTTGGTCCGATGATGGGTGATGGAATGACTCCATTGGCTTACACTGTGGAAGGAGTAGATGAAACATATGAGAATCTTCTCTCCTACGGTGTTGATATTGATTATTTTGATGTGATGGGCATGGATCTCACGCATGGAGATTTCAAAAGTGTGCTTCAATCATCACAAGATGGGCAAATAGTATCGCTCGTCAATCACAATTTTTTGAATCGATTTGGGTGGCAAGATGATCCAATTGGTAAGAAAATTACTTTAAGACCTGGTACGGAAAATGCGCTTGAAAGAAAGGTGTCAGGTGTTTTTCAGGATTTTCATTTTTATAGTTTGAAAGAAAAGATCACACCACAAATCATATCACTAAGAAACGACCCCAGCTTTGTGAACACTAACATTCTAATAAAATCCAGTACTTCCAATTTGGCAGAAGTGGTCAAGATAATTGAAGATGAATGGTATAAAATTAAACCCAATTTACCCATGCAATATGATTTAATTGATGAGGCAATTAAGGATATGTACGCCAAAGAAAAGCAAGCAGGTCAAATCAGTATTACCTTTTCAATACTTGCAATAAGCCTGTCTGTACTTGGACTTGCTGGATTCATGATATACATCATCGGATTGAAATCAAAAGAATTAACCATTAGGAAAGTTTTGGGAGCATCGCTATTACGAATTATTGCTGTGTTAAATCAAGATCTTTGGTTTATTACGCTAACAGCTTCAATTCTCGGCAGCCTTTTCAGCTATCTAGTAGTTAGCTCATGGCTAGAAGATTATGCCTACACTATTGATATGAATCCCTGGGTATATCCGTTATCCTTGATTCTTGCTTACCTATTAATTTTCACGATTACTGCTACAAGATCTATTAAATGGGCAAGAACAAATCCAGCACTCACATTAAATGAAGGTGAATAATTACCTACAATTTGAAGTTATCTTAACCTTGGTCAATCAGAATCGTTTATTCTTGCTTTTTGAGAGATACCAAGGTGGAAATTTACAAGGACAACATAGTTTCATTTAAGAATGAGTCTGAGGCATTATCAAATGCCGACAGGAGAATAAGCCTATACCGATTTGTAAGTGCTCTTGCAGCAATTATTCTGATATATCAATACAATATATCAGAAAACGATGTGCTATTGTTACCAGCAGCACTTTGTATTGGAGTATTCTTTGTTCTGATCAAGAAGCATAAAGCTATCCGACTGCAAAACGATTTAGCTAAGATCAAGGTCGAGATAAACAAACAGGAATTCAATTATTTCGCTCAAGGTGAAATTTCTTTTGAAGATGGTGCAGAATTCACTGACGCCACTCATGATTATTCTTACGATCTTGACTTCTTTGGAGACCACTCATTGTTCCATCACCTGAACAGAACTGGCACTATCACAGGAAAACGGTCACTGGCAAATGCTTTACTCAACATTTTACCAAAAGAAGAAATACTTCAAAATCAAGAAGCCGTTAGTGAACTAAAAGATAAGATTAATTGGCGTCAAGATTTACTAGCCTTAGCAAAACGAAAACCAGACAGTGATGAGATTGTCTCAGAGCTAATCGAATGGTCAAAAATGAAGTCGGCGAAATTCTCGGGTGCTCAAAAATTGCTCTCATTTTTAGCCCCATCCGCGGTGATACTTGTATTGGCTTTTTACTTCTTTTCTCCTTACGAAATAGCAGGAAGAATCAGCTTTCTCCTTTCTCTTATCAACCTGGCGATAGTTGGCAGTCAGTTTAAATCAATAAAGAGAGAGCTCATCACTTCTACAAAAATTGAGCAAGTATTGCAGCAATACTCTCTGCTTTTTAAGCAAATTGAAAACACTAAATTCTCATCAAAAAGGTTGTCACATCTTCAAAGAAGACTGCTGGAGAACCAACACAAAGCGAGTGCAAGCATTCATGACCTTTCACTACTTTTTGGAAGATTGGAGCATGTAACTAACGTATTTGCTTCTCCTCTTTTGAACGGAGTCCTTCTCTATCACTTCCATGTTTTGCGCGGCCTCTCTAACTGGAGAAGAAAGTATGCGATACACATCGAAGAATGGCTTGAAGTAATTGGAGAGTTTGAAAAATACAATAGCCTGGCTAATTTCAGTTTCAACAATCCACAATTCGCATTTCCTGAAATTAATCAAGCGTATGAAATCAAGTTTGAAGACCTTGGACATCCGTTAATTCTTAATAAAAAAACAGTCACTAATTCGATTGATTTCAACCCTGAATCATTTTTCATATTAACAGGATCAAACATGTCTGGCAAGAGTACCTTCCTCAGGACTCTTGGAGTGAACTTAGTGCTTGCCGGAATAGGTGCTCCAATATTTTCTTCCAATGCTTCAGTTCATCCACTACCGGTGTTGGTTTCAATGCGACTATCCGATTCGCTGACTGATAGTGAATCCTATTTTTATGCCGAAGTAAAGCGCCTAAAATACATCATGAATCGCCTGGATAAAAGTCCTTGTTTCATCCTCCTTGATGAAATATTGCGAGGGACCAATTCAGATGATAAGCGGAATGGAACTATTGAAGTCATAAAGAAAATGGCTACTAAGAAAGTATATGGTGGAATAGCAACGCATGATTTAGAAGTTTGTAATGTCACCAAAGAATACCCTAATGTATTGACCAATAAGCGATTCGAAGTAGAGATAATTGACGATGAATTGGTATTTGATTACAAGCTAAGAGATGGTATTTGTCAGAATAAAAGTGCCAGCTTTATCATGAAGAAAATGGGTGTTATTTAACATGTGGCTGATGAGTAACTAAGTCACTTTTCCTAAATTTATACCATGCGATATATAGTTACCACCACAATTTTCTTGCTCATTTTTCACCTATCTAAAGGTCAAGAAAAAACAGATAATGATCCAAAACTCACTGAGCTGGTCATGTCCATGTCGCAAAGATCAATTGTGATGCCCGGCTATTTAACCAATCTTAAAGCCCTAATTGCACAACAAGCTTACAAATTCTGGAAAACAGGGAACGTTGAACCTTATGTTTCTCACCTCAATGTGTATACCGCGCTTTATGAAGCAAATAAGTACCTCGGCTACGATTCAATTAGAAATCGGGCTTACAATCAAGTAGGATTTCATTCCAATCGAGTTACCTCAGTCGTATTTGGTGAAGATCCGAATTACTATTATTCATCGTCAGCAGATGGGCGTGTTTTAAAATGGGACCTTAGTCAGCCCACTGGGATTCCGGAGACTGTATATGAGTCAGACAAGATTATTCAATCAATAGAAATGTCGAGAGATGGGAAAGTATTGATGGCTATTTTTTATCAGGAAGGTTTAGCTCTAATCTCTACAGATAAGGATATTAAGGGTGATATATCTGTTATAGAAGATCCCATACCTGTTCAAACTGCAACCTTTCTTCCTGGAGAGCGCAAGTATTTAAGTGTAACTAAGTCTGGTGAATTACTACTCAAAGGTTTCGATTCAAAATCCGACACGGTAGGAAAAACAGCTCTAAAAGTAAATCAGCTTAAAGTTGACGAAAATGATGGAACCGTTTATGCTGGTACAGAACAAGGAGTCTTAGAGGCCTGGCAAAAACCTTATGATGTGAAAGAGAGTCCAATAGAAGACATCATGAAAAATTGGCGTGAACAATCTTATTTCGGATATGAGTTAGGCACATTTTCAATTAATTGTCTTGACATGAGTCCCAATGGGGAAATTTTGGCAATAGGCAGAGATCGAGGTGATGTAATACTTTGGGATGTAAAGAAAAAAGAGCTTAGAAGAATTATCTATGGACATCAGAGTACCGTAACAGATATTCAATTTAATCCTATCGGGGATCTTCTACTCACCACTAGCCGAGATGGTACTGCCCGAATATGGGATTTAAATGATTCGAGAAGACTTCCAATTATCCTAGACGATCACAAAGCATGGGTATTTACCGGAAGCTTCGATCCATCAGGCAAACAAGTCATCACAGGAGGCGGAGACGACTACATTAGAACTTGGCCAGTCGACCCTAGCTTTTTTGCAAAGCGTATCTGCGAACTCGTGAGTCGAAACATGACCCAGGACGAATGGAAAGAGTTTGTAGGAATAAATATCCCCTATCAATCCAGCTGCGAATAAATCAACTTAAAGATTAATGTGATAGCCAACAACTATCGCAATTGGCAATGCATCGTTTAATTCAATATTTGGATTATTTCGAATGGCCTCCTCATCATCTTTAAACTCTGAAGATCTTATTGGTACTAAGAGACCTATGTTCCAAAAATTACCTTCTGTTTTTCTAGAATTAATCTTGACTCCCAGTCCAAATGTAGCACCAGTATAAAGCTTATCAAGCTCAGAAGCACCCTCTACAACAATACCAGCATTGGTACCGAACATGCCGGTAACATAAAACTGAGTTTGGCTGTTGCTTGGAAAATCTTTTAATAGTCCGAAGTTATATCCTACTCCGGCAAATTGATAGCCAATACCGCCGAATACGCTCAGATTATCCACTACATAGGTTCCTACGTTCAAGCCTATGCCACCATAAGGAAGTCCCAAACCTATGCCTACGGAAGTACTAGATTTTTGTGAACTAAGCTGGTCACTTTGAGCAATGACATCAAAACCGACAAAAAAAGTGAAGAGTAAGGGTAAGAATACTTTTTTCATAGTGAGTTTGTTTGATCGACAAATAAAATCCTATTCATAACTAATTAAAAATTCATACAAGGATTTCATCAAACACTACCAATTCAATTACCGTACCATGATATAAGATGTTTACATCCCAAATATCTACTACCTTATCGAAGTTTAGTTTTAAGTCTCAAAAGAAGAGACTTTCTTGCTGCTCAAAACCTTTTACCACGAACTATGCTGAAGCAATTTTCCCACTCACTACTTACATCAGAAGAATTAGTCGTTTTGGCTGAAAGGCTAATCCAATCGGTCAATTCTTCCCCATTAAAATCAACTTTAGAAAATCGGATAAAGAAGACCACGGAAGCTTCCAATGTTTTATCCGATGCGCTCAATGAAAGCCTTTCTAACGTTTATGCCTCAAGAGTACAGCAGGCAGACTTAGTCCGAGATGATGCATTTCAGGCGTTCAAATATGGCGTTCTTTCGGCATCTTACCGTACGGAACCAGGCATAAAGCAAGCGGGTGAAAAACTTGTAGAAATTGTCCGTAAGAGAGGATTCAGTTTATATAATCTTGGATATATCGCGCAAAGTGAAGCGATGAGAAGCCTCGTTGAAGACCTTAATAGATGCGCTACAGAAATTTCACACGCGGGTGTAGCAGACCTTCTTGAGGAAATGCTAAACGCACATGATCAATTCAATGAAGTATATCATGAAAAGATCACTGACGACAATAAAAATGAGACTCCTCAGGTGGTCGTTTGGAAAACAGAGCTTTCTAAACAGATTACGCTATTCCTAAATCACGTAGAGTTGCTCGACGAAGATAAAGAAGAAGGAATCGATAGCTTGGTGAATAAACTAAACAGTAACATCACTGACATGATGCAACAAGCAAAAGAGCGTCAGCAGACCGCTTAGTCACTCATTTGCCGCCCCTGCGACAAACCTTTGGTAGATAGTCTTACGTTTGCAAGTTCAATGAAAAAATTTATTGTACTCACAGCATTCCTGTGGTCTTGTGGAACAGATCCACTTACCTCACAACAAATAGTAGACAAAGCTATTGCAGCATCACAAACTGATTTGCTCAATAATGCTTCAGCTACATTCGTTTTTAGAAACATTCAGTACGAGTATCAATCAAAATCCGGCAAATTTTCTTACGCCAGAACTCAACTTGACAGCCTTGGAAATCAAGTCAAAGATGTATTGACAAACGAAGGTTTGACACGTTATATTAACAACGAAGAGGCGACAATTACTGAAGCAAAAAGAAATGCATATACAGCATCTGTAAACTCTGTAATCTACTTCGCTTTTCTCCCCTCTTCTTTAAATGATCTGGCGGTTAACAAAGAGCTTATTGGCACAGTCAAAATAGGTGAACAGAACTATCACAAAATCAAAGTCACTTTTAATGCTGAAGGTGGAGGTGAAGATTTTGAGGATGTATTCTATTATTGGTTTGATGTAGAAGATTACAGCATGGACTATTTAGCCTATAGCTATAACGAAGAAGACGGCAAAGGTATCCGATTTAGAGTAGCGTATAATAGTAGAAAGGTGAATGGAATTACTATACAAGATTACAAAAACCTTAAGCCATCGATCAAGGATAGCGTGCCACTTGCCGAGATAGACAAAGCCTACATGGAAGGTAAACTGACGCAACTTTCACTAATTGATCTGGAAGATGTTGTAATTTCGATTGAATGAAATGGCAATATTTCCTTTTACTGATAATATTCAATTTTTGCACACAGCGTAAAGAAGAACTACCTCTTAAGGTTGATGACTTTTCTAACCCATCAGGGTCAAATTCAAGTCTTCCATATCTTATTAAAGGAAATGATGATCAACTATATCTTAGTTGGGTAGAGAAGATTGATTCGAATCAAGTTCTTTTTAAATACGCTATTTTAAATTCAGCTAATTGGTCAGAACCAGAACTTATAGCTCAAGGTACTGACTGGTTTGTAAATTGGGCTGACTACCCAATGATTGCAATTGATAGTGCGGGAAACAAGCTGGCTCATTATTTAGCTAAAAGTTCAGAAGGCACATATTCGTATGACATAAATCTTGTCATGAAGGCCAAAGATTCAGCCAACTGGTCAACTTCAATTATTCCACATGATGATGGAACTCCAACTGAGCATGGATTTGTTACTATGCTACCAGTTAATGACGGAACTTTTAACGTAGCATGGCTTGACGGTAGAAATACTGCAAATAACGATCACAATCATCATGGAGGTTCTGGTGCTATGTCATTAAGAACTGCATTAGTAGACCTACGCGGAAATATCATGAATGAGTCCGAATTGGATAATCGCATCTGTGATTGTTGTCAAACTAGTGGTGCCATGACTAAAGATGGTCCAATCTTCGTTTATCGAGATCGTTCTGTTGATGAAGTACGTGACATGGCATTTGTATCAAAAACGAACGAGCAATGGAGTACTCCAAAGCTCATCTCGCAAGATAACTGGAACATTACCGGATGCCCTGTGAATGGGCCAAGAATGGCAAGCTATGAAAATACTGTTGTCGTTGCTTGGTATACAGCAGCCTTAAATCGACCAAAAATTAAAGTTGCATTCAAGTCAGGATCTGAATTTCAAGAAGCTATGGAATTGGATAATACCTCACCCGTTGGCAGAACAGACATTGTGATGATTAACGAAGAAAAAGCAATCGTAAGCTGGCTTGATGGAGGTGATCAACCAGCAATCAAATATCGATCTGTAACAATTAATGGGACTATGTCACCTGTCTATGTTGTAAGTGAAATCTCGATTGAGAGAGGCAGTGGATTTCCTCAAATGGAACTTCATAACGGTTCGCTCTACTTTGCCTGGACAGAAATCGGTGAACAGAGCCAGATTCGAATGAAGAAAGTGGCTCTGCCCAACTGATTAATTTACCTTATTCATGTCTCAATGAATCTACAGGATTTGAAAATGAAATCTTTGTAACAGAGGAAATAACACTCAGTAAAGCAACAAATATTAAGACCAGTATAGATATCGCGAATGGTGAAAAACTAACAGGCGCCTGATATGAAAATTCAGTTATCCAGTTTTGCATAAGTACGTAAGAAAGTGGCAACCCTATTAATGATGCGATAGCTACAAGCTTAACAAATTGGCCCAATATCAACTTAATGATCTGTCCAGATGTAGCGCCCATTATCTTTCGCATTCCCACTTCTTTCACTCTTTGATTTAAAATGGCAATAGCCATTCCAAGTAATCCAAGGCTTGCTAAAATGAGTGCAATCATAGAAAATATTGAGAAAATCGATAAAGTTCGTTCCTCTTGTTTGTAAAGTGAGGCAAGTTCTTCATCAAGAAAATGATATTCAAACGGCAACTCTGTTTCTATGTTCTCATTGTAAACCTTTTCTATTTCTTCAATTGTTCTTCCGAACTGCCGCCCTTCTAGTTTTACGATTATATGCCCTGCTGCTTGCGGCATAACTGCTAAAAGCAACGGTCGTATATCTTGATGCAATGACTGGTAATGAAAGTCTTTTACAACTCCGATTATTCTGGATTCAAACTCCCTTCCACTTGCATCCTGAACAAGTACTCTCCCTATGAGATCTTCGCCCCCTAGATCTTTGGCAAAAGTTTCATTTATTATAACTCCACCTAATGAATCATTCGCAAATGATCTGTCAAACGCTCTCCCATCAGTTATTTCAAAATCGAATACATCCTCCACTCCATAGTCAACCATGATCTCGGAAGCATCTACACGGTTTTCTGGAGCATCTCTCAGAAAGTATGCATGTTGGTTGAATTGCCCGCCTGGAATACTTGAAGTCAAGGTAGTCGCATTCACACCATTGATTGCTTCCAATTCTGTTCTTGTTGTTTTAAGAGCTTCAACATCAACACCACCTATTTTTACGCTTACCGGTACATTTAATGAAATAATAGCCTCCTGATCAAATCCCAGGTCTTTATTTTTCATAAACTGAATTTGATTGTAAATGATCAAACTTCCACTTATCAGCAAAGCAGAAATGGTGAATTGCAGTACCACCAATGCACTTCTAAGTCGAACTCCTCTTGAGCTAGTAGACAACTTGCCTTTAAGCACTTCGCTAGGTTTAAATGCAGATAATGCGATTGCTGGATAAAATCCTGCTAAGAATCCAACTCCAATACATAATAGCCCCGATTTCAATAGAAAAGAGATGTTGAATATATCTTGATAGTCAAAGCTTTTTCCACTCAGTATATTAAAGCCATCAAGCAATAAGGCCACGGCAAAAAGTGAAATACCAAGAGCCACCAATGAAAGAATGATCGATTCTAAATAGAATTGAATCGAGAGTCCCTTCGAAACAGCGCCTAAAGTTTTTCTAACACCTATTTCTTTAGCTCGTTCTACCGATTTAGCTGTAGTTAGATTGGTATAATTGATTGCGGCAATGAGAATTAAGAACCCAAAAACAGCAAATAAGATGTATATGTAAAGAATATTGCCGTTATTCTCCAACTCCCATCTTAAATGAGAATTTAAATGAATATCAGAAATCGGCTGTAGTTCAAGTTTTGCTTCTCGCGAAAGAAGTACTTGTTTATCCGTATCAGACCAGTTGAGATAATTCACCACCCATTCGGGAATCTTAGATTCAAGCGCTTTGTGATCTACCCCTTCCTTTAACTTGATATAGTTGAAATGTCCAAAATCTGCCCATGTCATCCAGTTACTTTCAGGATTAATTTGCTTTAGTGTTACGTAAGGGATGACAGCATTGAAATGAAAGTGAGAATTTTCTGGCATTGGCTCAACAACAGCTGAAACGGCTGTCAGCATTCCGTTCATAGACAGCTCTTTTCCTATTGCACTTGAATCTCCAAAGTATTTTTTAGCCAAAGGTTCGGAGATTACAAGGGACCAAGGTTTGCTTAGTGCATCTTCATCTCCTTCAAGTACTTTCAATTGGAAAATATCAAGAAACGTAGAATCAGCAAAGTAAAAATCAGGTTCTTCGAACAAGATGTTTGCTTCAATATTTTTAACTCGAATTTTATCCTTACTCAATCCAGGTCCATACCAGGGAGAAATCGATACCGCCTCCTCTACCTCTGGGAAATCATCGGCCATTGCTTGCGCAAGTGGATGAGGTGTTCGAGTCTGAGGGTTATCATTCATCCAGGCGATTCGATAAACACGATCAGAGTCTGAGAGTGTTTTATCATAAGAAAGCTCATGCTGAATGAATAAGTAAATGAATATCCCGCATGTAAAGCCAACGCTTAAACCAAGGATGTTAAGAAAGGAGAATAGTCCATTTCTCCTTACATTTCTAATAAAGATTTTTAAAAAGTTCTGAATCATGCCACGTTCTATTTTGAGGTTAAAAACATGATTCAAACTAAAATTATGTCCATCATTCGATGGTGCTTTCCGTTCGGTTAGACGTTCTTCCCCATAAGTCCGAACGTACTTTGCATCCCGATAATCTGATGGTGTAAGGCCTGTACGCTTCTTAAATGCAGTATTAAAAGCTGATTTCGAATTGTAGCCTACCATTGTAGCTACATTTTCGATTTTCACTTTTTCATACTTTTCCTCCCGCAACATTTTAGCAGCCTCCCTAATTCGATAGCGAGCCAATAAGTCTTGAAAGCTAATTTGTAAAGACTCGTTTAAGACTTGTGATAAATGATGATTGGTAGCACCTAGTTCGTCAGCTAATTTCGAAAGTGAAGCATCATCTCTTTGATAAAACTTCCCTTCATCCATAATGGTCTCTAGCTTTTCTAAAATAGCGGCCTTTATAGAAGGATTGAGTGTAGACTTTTTATACTTATTTGCCACCGGTATTGGCTCAAAAAAGGAAGACTCATTTAAAATTTGATAGAGTATCTGTGCGAGAAAAAACAAGTAAAAGATGGAATAAATCTGTTCTGCAACTCCTAAGAAATAAGCACCTAAAAAGATCACATTGAAACCAATAAAATTCCTAAACCACCTAATACGTGTACCTGGGCTAATAAAGAAAGAAAATCCTCTGGACTTACTCTCTTCTAACATGAGTTTGAAAGTGTTAAACAAATAGGCTACAGTGGTCGCACCGGCAGCTGCCCAAAGAAGTGTGACATTGAAGAATGCGAACAAAATTGCAGTAATACCCAAGATTGGAAGCATATGCCACAATTTGAGGCGCTTTCTTTGGAAAAAGAACGAATGAGTATATAAGAAAAGCGCAACAGCGGTGGATACAATAAATACCGGAGTTAAATATGTCTGTTGAAATACGACACTCCCGAATACCAGCAAATAAGTAACGGTCAATATTCCAAGCCATCGTCCAGACTGATACTTATTTAGCATCAGAATAAGCCCTAAGAGCCCGCCCAATACAATCAAGCTCATCGAGAAAGTCTCAAACCATGGAAACGATAGCCACTTATCCATAAACCAAAAATGGTGAAATAGTTGGATTTGAGTGGCTACCGTTATGATTTTATTTAATCAAATCATATTTGATTTTACTCAGATCTTAATCCAGTGACTGGGTTAATAATTGCCGCTTTCAACGATTCATAACTTATAGTAAGAATAGATATCAGGGTTATTAATAGGCTGGCGATAACAAACACCATCCATCCAATATTAACCTTGAATTCGAAATCTGATAGCCATTCCTGCATCAAATAAAAGCTTATTGGTATCGCGATGAGAAGTGATATACCGATCAATTTCATGAAATTGAAAGTGAGCAGCTTAAATATTACTTTAATTGAAGCTCCTAATACTTTTCGTATGCTTATCTCCTTGCTCCTTTGCTCCACCATGAACGCTGACAGTCCAAATAAGCCAAGACATGCCACGAAGATTGCCAGTATCGAAAATCCTGCGAATACATTTCCAGTCCTTTGCACATCGTCATACATGCTTTCAAATACCTCATCTAGAAATGAATACCTGATTGGCTGATTAGGCATGATTTCATCCCATGTATTTGTAATTGCTGTCAAAGTAGCCTTCATATCGGTAGTTTGAATTTTAACAGGCACCACCGATCCGTAGCGATCTAACCGAAGGGCTAAAGGACCAATGCTATCACGCATGCTTTCAAAGTGGAAGTCTTGAACTACCCCTATTACAGTATACCCTCTCCAATTTTGTATTCTAGCCCCTACTGGATCTTCCAATCCTAATTCTCTAACCATCGTTTGATTGATAATTAAGGAAGTAGAATCACGATTAGAGAACTTATCAAAATCTCTCCCCTCCATCAGGTTCATTCCTAAAGTTTCTATGTAGTCATCATCTACATTCCACATCTGTCCACCTATCCCTTTGTCAATCTTACTTCTACCTTCAATCCAGAATTCATTCTGATCTCGTTTTGTCCCAGAAACAGGCAAATAATTGCTGGCAGTAACACTTTTTACCTCAGGGATTTTAAGTAATTCATTTTGTAACAAATCCAGCTTATCACCTATAGAGTTAACACCCTGAATCATAAGCACATGATCTTTATCATAGCCCAAATCCTTTTTGAGCATGTATTGCATTTGCTTGTATACGATCAGAGAACCAACTATAAGAATAACAGAGCATGAAAACTGAAAAACAACCATTACTCCTCTAAGGGTTGAGGTCTTTGACCCTCTACTCAGTTTACCACTTATTGCTTCAATAGGCTTAAATGCGGATAAATAGAATGCTGGATAAATACCGGCCAAAGTACCGACAACCAAAGCCAAAATGATCATGGACGGGATCAACCACCACTCTGTCAATGGCATTTCCAAAGACTTGCCTGAGATAGCATTAAATGACGGAATCAACAAACCTGCCAGGACCACTCCAATAATTGTTGAAATAAAGGTCACTAGAATAGACTCAGTTAAAAATTGACTTACTAAGTTGCTTCTTAGAGAACCAACAACTTTTCTAAGCCCTACTTCTTTTGCTCGATTAGCAGATTTGGCAGTACTTAAATTCACGAAGTTGATGCAGGCAAGAAGTAAAACAAATACTGCTATTGCCGAAAACAACCATACAATTTTTATATCGCCATGCTTTAAAATATCACTGATACCTCTGGAGTATAGGTGGATATCATTAACAGGCTGCAAGTTATACTCCCGATATTTTTCTACATCTTCCCAATACTGATTACCCCTTTCCTTCAAATATGGGATATAGAGTTCTCTCATTAAAGCAGCCATCTTTTGCTCCATAACTAATGGATTAACTCCTTCACGAAGTTTGATGTAAGTATTGTAGTTGCTACAGCACCAACTTGTTTGCTCGCCTCTCCAAAACTCTTCATCCGTCAGTGTCAAAAGAAAGTCGAACTGAAGGTGATTGTTTTTATCGTTATTCTCAATCACTGCACCCACAACCCATGGATTTTCCACATCTTCATCCAGAATCAACGTCTTACCTATTGGATTCTCACCCGGAAAATACTTTTCGGATTTCTCTCGAGTCAATACAACTGAATTAGGTTTAATCAGTGCTTCCTCCAATGTTCCATAGACCATTTTAGGAGTTAGAATCTCCAGCAGCTCTTGATCCATGTAAGCAAAGCCCTCTTCATATGTATTCTGGGTTCTATCTGATCTTCTCACCTGATTGTCTCCGGCAACATACCATTTGTAAGGGATCAATCTTCCTGACATTTCAATCTCAGGAAACTGTTCTTTCATTAGACCGGCAGTCAATGCTTGATGGGCTGTCCAATTTCCTGGATCTTGAGGGTTGGATTCAACATTGATCAGACGATAAATTCGCTCAGAATCTGCATAGCTTGTATCATGTCCTAGTTCATCTATAACAAATAGAGAGATCAAAAGGCACGCGGTAATCCCTATTGAAAGACCACTCACCTTAATGATCGAGTACATCTTGTGCTTGATTAGCCCTCTCCAAGCAACTTTTAGATTGTTTCTTAACATCGCATTATTATTTGTGTGTTTTGACCATAATTTTCTCATTGCAAATGGACGCAATGAGCTAAACACATCTCCAACAAAGCCATAGTCCGCTTTAAGCTTTGAGGATTTCCTTCTTCTTTTTTCATAAAGCTCATAGAGATCCCCCTGTAAGGTTTCGATCACTCGCTCAGAGCAAAACCACTTCAGGAGAAGATCAGCCCATTTTGGTGGATGTATTTCTTTATTAGGCTTCATCCAAACCTAGGTTTAGTCCTTCGATGTTTTTGGAAAATTCCATTCGAATCTTATTGGCTTCCATTATTGCTTCCTTACCAGCAGATGTAATCTGATAATACTTCTTCCTCCTACCTCCTCGCTCTGATGTAGCTCCTCCCTCATGAGATACCAAGCATCCCTTATCTTCCAGTCGGTAGAGTGCTGAATGCAGTGCGCCAATACTTGGGTTTTTTCCAGTTTTCGATTCCAGCATTTCTTTCACTGCCACACCATAGGCCTCTTCTCCCAGAGAGCCAACAGCCAGTAATACCAATTCTTCAAAAGCTCCAATCTTCATTGTTATATTATTTTCCTAAAACCAAATCAAATATAACTTGATATATTTCCTAAAACCAAATTAAATCAAAAAGGTTTCATTCCTAAAAACAAAACAAATACTAATTTTAAGTTAGTTGCACTACATTTAAGTCTTTAAATTTTGAATGAAATCAGCTAATAATCTCTATTTGGGAAGGATGTGACAAGGATGACGTAAGGATGTCTCAAACTTGTCGTAGTAGACAAAATCGGGTCAAAATACATTTGCTCTGTATTCGAAACTCAAAATAAAAAGGAAATGAGATCAACAATTAAAATCAAAGAATTACGCACAAGAAAAGGGTTCTCTCAAGAAGAATTGGCAGAAAAATCTGGACTTAGTTTGAGAACTATTCAGCGTATCGAAAACGGAGAGACAGAACCTATGGGTGATTCGTTGCAGAAAATTGCAAATGCATTAGACACGGTACCAGAGGAACTTATGGATTGGGAGGTTGAGGAAAATATATCTTTTATAAAGAGGATGAACCTCTCCGCATTAATGTTTCTAGTCTTCCCATTATTTGGAGTGCTCATCCCCTACATCATCTGGCATTCCAAAAAGGGACGAATGGCTAAGCTTGATGAGGCGGGAAGTGCCCTAATAAACTTTCAAATCACTTGGAATTTCTTACTGTTCTTCGGCCTAATATTCACATCAGTATCGATGATTTTTGGCAACCCTGAGCCTTCACTGGCACTACTAATTGGTGCTGGATTGTTTTACTTAATAGCTGCATATGCGTATAATTTTCTTATGATTTTGATCAACACTTCACTGATTCAAAAGAATAAGCCGTTGCGATATATTCCAAGCATTAAGTTTTTGTAGGAAGTGTCTTCAACACACTCCTTTCACAACTAAAATGATGAGTAATAAGTCTAAATTGTCTTCTTTTAGCTTCAACTATGAAAAGACTGATATTCTTATTGCTCATTGTACCATTTCTTTCTTGCGAAATGGATAACAGAAATGAAGTTTTGGTGCTAGGACTGATCCATGGCGGTCATCTTACTCAACAAGAGTTTTCTACGGATATATTAAGAGAGATGATTACCACCATTGATCCCGATCTTATTCTTGCCGAAATACCGCCTGATCGATTCCCAAAAGCAATGCAGACATACGAAGAAACGGGAGTCGTCAATGAATCTCGAGTAGCAAGGTTTCCGGAGTATGTAGATGTTATCATTCCACTGACAAAAACAATGGACTTTAAGATAATCCCTACTGCCGCATGGACAGAAGAGATGGCTGATGATCGCCTTGCGAAGATGCGGGCAATACGTGACAATCCAGATCGATACAATGACTGGCAGACTTATGGATATGCAAAGTATCTTTCGGACTCTATCAAAGAAGCTTCAGGAAGACAATTCGATCCCTATTGGATTAATTCTGATGCATATGATAATGCCGCTGAAGTTGCACTAAGTGTCTATAATGACCTATTCAATGAGGAATTAGGCCTTGGCGGATGGGATAACATTAATAAAGCCCACTATAGCTACATTGAAAAAGCTTTGGATGAGTATGCCAATCAAAGCAAACGAATAGTAATTACTTACGGAGCTGGACACAAAGGTTGGTTTTTAAGAGAATTGAGAAAAAGAGATGACATTAAACTTATAAACTTAGAGGAAGCAATGGGTCTGGTTAAATAGTGACTGCCTAACTCAACCAATCTGTTATCTCTTTTTGGTATGACCTGCTACTAATCACCGGTTTACCATTTTTCATGTTGAATTGGTACGTACTATTGTTTAGATATTCCCATTTATCTATTTGATGCATGTTAATTGCTGCCGAACGATGAATCCTCTTAAAGTAAGGCGGAAGCTGCTTCATCAGCATTTCCAAAGAGGTTCGAATGAGATGAAATTGAGATTGAGTATGAAGCTGAATGTATTCTGAATCTGATTGCAGAAAGTGAATTTCATCTACATGAACTTTCGAAACCAACCCCCTATTCTTGATTTCAAAGACTTCTAGATAACTAGGATTTGGCTCTCTCATCTTCTCCCACAGACGTTCAATTTGATCATTAAAGGTTGCCTTATCACGAGTTTCCAATAGTTGAATCGACTTCTCAGCTATTTTATTGAAATCTTTGCTTGAAAACGGCTTCAACAAATAACCTATTGCTTCAACTTCAAAGGCGGAAATCGCATATTGATTAAATGCTGTGGTGAAAATTATTAGGCATTTTGGATCAAGATTCATGATCTTGCGTGCAGTTTCTATTCCATTCAGTCCCGGCATTTCAATATCCAAAAACAGCACATCTGGCATTCTTGTCTTGCAATATTTCAAAACTTCCAGTCCGTTGGCTAACGCATCTAAAAATTGAAATTTATCATTGCTCTCTATCAACCTTTTCAGGTAATTTCTGGCATTTAACTCATCATCCGCTATTAGTACACTATAGATCATTGGAGAATGGGTAGTTGAATGTTTGCAACGAAAGTGTCTGATGAAAACTGAGTAGACAGCCTTGCTGCTCCATCATAGTAACTCTCTAATCGCTCTTCTAAATTTTTTAATCCAATACCGTTAGAATAGGAGTTGGATGAAGGAAAAACCTGATTTTTAACTTCCATAGTAACTGCATCACCTTTTGGTTCAATAGATATCTCCAATGTAGTTTGTCCGACAGCATTAGAAATACCATGTTTAAATGCATTTTCAACTAGCGGCTGTAAAATAAGTGTTGGAATTATCTGGCTATTCAGCTTATCATCATATACAGTTTTTATCTCAAGTCTATCTTGAAAACGTTCGGTTTCGATTGCCAAATAGTCTTGAACAAAGTCCCATTCATCTTTTAATGAATGCTCTTCCAATTCATTGATCTCCATAATCTTTCTTAGGAGATGACTCAGCTTAATTGTCAAATCATGAGCCATTTCATCATCCTGACCAATGAGCGAGGCTATGTTATGCATTGAATTGAATAGAAAGTGAGGATTCAACTGATTTTTCAATGATTGTAGCTTACTGCGCTGCAATTCAGATGATTTTTCAAAAACTTCAAGTTTACGTTCTTGCAATTGATAATTTTGATAAATCCAAGCCAATAACCCTACAAACAAAGCCAAATCAATTGCTCTGCTAACTAAGGATGGCACAAAATACTCAGAGATTTCATTTAGTGTTGGCAACAAGGAATAGTCTAAAAAAACGAACCTCAATGGGTAGAACAAGGCGTTCGACACAAACCAATGTATCAGAAGAATCAGCAGAAATTGCCATGCGCTTTGAAACATGCTAGTTGATTTCATAGCTCTGGTAGCCCCATTGATCCATGGAAGTAGTGTAAACCAACACAGGTAATTGATGGCAATAAAAAGCAAGCGGATCTGATCTAATTCAAAACCAGACTGGCCCCATACTATTAGAGAAATTATCAAGATTCCCATCAGCTGATAAGGCCAAGAAAGTGCCAATGTTATACGTTTTGGGATCAAACTCATGCGCTACGAATATACGCGCATATGTGATTCATAGGTTCGATTTATTGTCATCCGCTGCATTATTTGTTGTTCGCTGCATTTTATCATCCAACCGGACCATTGAGTCCGTAACACAAGCAACTAAATCAAAAAATCGACATGCTTGAAGAGGCTTGAGCATAAGCATCACAAACTGTCACAAAATTTTAAGTCAATGAAAAATCTATTATTAACGCTTGTAGGATTTTGCTTAGTGAGCATTTCAGCAGCGAAAGGCCCTACATATGCTTCGAAAGAAACGAAATCTATTATTGAAAAAATGCTCGATGCTCATGGAGGGTATGACAAATGGAAATCTATTAAAACCATGTCCTTTTCCAATGTCATGCACAGCCAGCAACTTGGGGTCTTACGTTTTTGGATTCATGACCAAGTAGTGGATATGAAATCTCGTCGATTGTATCAAGATTGGCCTTTGGTGGGGTCAAAACTATCCTTCGATGGAGAAAAAGTGTGGTCAGTTGATTGGCGTGTAGCAAACCCTCCTGCGCATCAGCAGT
This sequence comes from Ekhidna sp., assembly GCF_963691765.1. Lineage (GTDB taxonomy): Bacteria > Bacteroidota > Bacteroidia > Cytophagales > Cyclobacteriaceae > Ekhidna. The sequence goes on along the minus strand of NZ_OY829375.1, from coordinate 3,449,438 downwards.
CAGTCTTCTTTTATTATCTCAACATGCCATTTCTCACACAAGATGATCATGTAATTCTGGGCAAATCGGAACTCGTAGAACATAAAGCATTCGACAATAAAGTTTATAAAGTCGAGATGAGTTATAAAAAAGCTCCAACCGTAGGGAAAACAGAAAGAGATAGCTACATCCTGTACATTGATTCTGAGACGTACTTATTAATGGGTTATGAATATTCACTTACTTATGGTCCAATCCTAGATGCAGTTGGAGCTCCAAAAGGTCAAGATTCATTCGGGCCTGTACTGCGGAAAAACAACTACTTCGCAGAGGTGAATGGATTGAAGTTTGCAGTACTGTTTACAAGCCATGATGCCGCTATGACGGCACAATATGGAGATCATGCGATTTACAACTTCGAGTTAGACGTTGCTTTCGATGAATCCAGAATGAGTCCTCCTGCAAACGCAGTGATAGATCCTGCAATTGATAAAAGACAATGATTTCTTATTCTACCTACACTGTTTCAGGCAGTGTAGGTATTTCTATTCCTTATCATGAAAAGACAACCAATTATCGATCTATTATTTACTGCTGGGATTTTGAGTGTCATGCTTTTTCTATCAACGCCCTTTGTAAAGGTGATACTCGCAGCACTAATTTCAATCATATACGCCATTACTAATAAGGATAGGTTTAAATCCATAGGCTTTAACAAGCCTGGAAGCTGGATGCTAGCGCTACTTCAATCGTTGCTGTTAGCGTGCGTTATCGTTGCTCTTACCTTCTTTATCATCACCCCTCTTGTTGAGTATCTCACCGATAACTCCATTGATGCAAGTCTTTTTAAGCCCCTTCAAGGTAATCTAGACTTATTCTTGAATTATTTGGCGATCGGCTGGATTGTAGGTGGAATAAGTGAAGAAATCATATTTCGAGGTTTTCTATTGAATAGAATAACCACCTATATCCCTAATGAAACTGGTGTTGTATACGCTATTGTAATAACCTCTACCCTATTTGGTTTTATGCACGGATATCAAGGAATTGCAGGACAATTACAAACTGGAATTATAGGAGCATTACTTGCAACCATCTACTACGTAAGCGGGAAAAGACTTACGATAGCTATCCTAACTCATGGTCTGGTCAATACCATTTCTTTTTCACTCATTTACTTCAAAGCTGTAGAAATCTAAAGTCTCATTTGTATGCAGATTACAAATGACAATTATCGGCTATTTTAGGCTCCATTAGACGTTTTCCGAACCTTACTTTCACTCTTTCCGTTCACGGTCGGAACTTCTCCGAATCCCTGTTTAGGAGATGGTTGGTTTTTGAGTTTTAAATCGATTTTATCATTTTAAAAAATTGAATTGTTATGAATCAGAAAACGTCAAATGCTTTTGTGGCCGCTTCATGGGTGGCCATGGGAACAGGAATTGTAGGATACCTAATCGGGCTCTTCAGAGCAGAGATGGAACTCAACGAGAAAGGTTACTACTTCACCATTTTAATGTATGGACTTTATTCGGTGGTTTCTTTACAAAAGGCCGTTCGTGATCGGCTTGAAGGAATTCCAGTAACAGATATCTACTATGGAATCAGTTGGTTTTCTACACTGCTTTCCATCTTACTTTTAGTGATAGGTTTATGGAATGCTGAGCTACTTCCTAGCGAAAAAGGCTTCTATGCTTTTGCATTTTTATTGTCGCTTTATGGAGCAATTGCTGTTCAGAAAAACATTCGGGACGATCAAGCAGTAGCAAAAGAATAAGAAGAATACCAATTTCAATTTTGGGCACCATCATTAGATTGTGCCCAAATAATTTAACTTTCAGCGAAGACGAATGTCAATGAAGCTGCATAACTTCTATATATTCCTATTGATTGTAAGTTTCGCCTGCTCAGAGGAGAAGCGATACTACGAACCAATAACTGAGAATTTTTGCGCGTCTATTTCTGAATCATCCTCCAAAGAGCTAACCGACTTACAAGACATCTCCAGTGTGGACTCCACCAAATCCGGAGTTTTAGTTCTAGAAGAAGGAGATATTTCTATGATTTTTCGTGCCTGGTTAAGCGAGGCCGCACAAGAAAGTATAGATATTCAATACTTCATTTTTTCAAGTGACAATATTGGATTAATCGCCATAGACTATCTACTCAGAGCAGCAGATCGTGGAGTAAAAGTACGATTGCTAGTTGACGATATCATGGTGGATGCTGATGCTGATGACTTACTTGCCTTGGATGATCATCCCAATCTTGAAATCAGGATCTACAACCCAACAGCCAACATTGGTAAGAACCTCACATCAAAAGTGAAAAACTTAGCAACAGACTTTAGAGGTGTCAATCAACGCATGCATAACAAGACTTTCAGTGTAGACAATAAAGTAGTGATTACAGGTGGTCGTAACATTGCTGACGAGTATTTTGATTATGATCATGAATACAACTTCAGAGATCGTGACGTTCTACTTATTGGAGAATCTGTAGAAGGTGTAAAAACATCATTTAGTACCTTTTGGAATAGTGAACTCAGTGTCCCTGTATCAAATCTTATCTCGCTGAGTGAAGAAGAGAAAAACACCGATGTTAAGTACGAGTACCTGCATCAATATGCTTGTAATCCAAATAATTTCTGGCCGGAAGTCAGAAGCAACATTGAACAAGTACCACAATTATATAAGCAGCTAGAAGAAAGTGGAATGGTCGCTTGGGTTGATAGCGTATCATTCATCTCAGATATGCCAGGCAAAAATGATGGTTCAGATGGTTTAGCAGGTGGTGGTGCCAGCACAGATGCATTAATTAAACTTATCAACGAAGCCCAAAATAACATCTACATTCAATCTCCCTATTTGGTGACAACAGAGGTGAGTCACAACCTATTTGAACAAGCAATAAATCGTGGAGTTGAAATAAAAATTCTAACCAATAGTCTATTATCTACGGACAACTTGGAAGCATTTAGCGGATATCGCAGAGAGAGAGAAAAGCTGCTCGACATTGGAGTTGAAATTTATGAATTCAAACCGGATGCTGCTATTCGATATGAAGTGATGACTGGCGCATTGCAGCGCAAGATAAATTACACTCCAACCTTTGGATTACATGCTAAATCCATGTCAATTGATAATGAGATTGCAGTAATTGGAACATTCAACTTAGATCCAAGAAGTGCTAACCTGAATACCGAATGCATTGCTGTTATTCAGGATTCAACGATCGCAACTAATCTTTCGATTATCATGATTGAGGAATTAAAATCTGAAAACGCCTGGCGAACCACAAAAGACTTCAATCCTGATTCATATGCTAGCAGATCCAAAAGATTTCAACTCTGGTTGAGAAGTGTTGTACCAAAGTCTATTTTGTAGATCCCTTTGACAAAAAATTCTATTTAAAATCAAATGTAGCTGAATCATATACACTACTCATTCAAATTATTTCTTTTTGCTCATAGTTTTTCGGTTCAAATTGCTTTGATCAAATTGATCCATTTTATTAAACCCATTCACAAGTATTGCTGTTCCACCGATTCCAACAGCACCACCAGCATATAGCAGCGCTTCTCCGATCTGAGGTCGCACTCCAAGTAGTTGACCACCAATAATTGTGATGGTGTATCCTATCGTTGCAATAAAAATCCCTCGCTTTAAAGTTTTTTTTGATTTAGACATATTCAATTGGATACTTTGAACATCGGTCTGAAGGTTTAAAATCTCCATCTTAAGAGAATCTAAACTTTGTGGTGGCGGTTCTTGTCCCAATATGGAATTGGAAAAGAAAGAAAGGAATAGTATTGCTAAAGCAATTACTTTATTCATGAATCTTTAAAATTTATTGGTTTATCCATTCGCGAAAGCTGGGTACACGATCTCGTGATACGATTAGATTATCATCAGTATTGGACATTATTTCAAGTTTTAAACGTCCATTTTCATAGCTTTTCATTTCCATTAAGCCATCCAGATTTACAATTGCTGATCTATTGATTCTATAAAATTGAAATGGATCCAACAGCGACTTTTCAAGTTCATCAAGGCTATGGCTAATCATAAAACGTTTGCCATTCATATCTTTCATGTACACAATCTTATTCTCAGTATAGAAGAGAGATATTTCGTTAGTAGCCTTTATTACCACCCTACTACCAACTTTACTCAGAAATCGCTTTTTGAAAGAAGTCCTATTAATAGCTGATTCAAGCGAACGAATAATAGCCGGACTTACCGAGCCTTCTTCTCTACCTTCTTGACCCCAGTTCAGAGCTTTATTTATCGCTTGCACAAGTTTTGTTTCATTAATTGGCTTCAAAACATATGCAATACCATTATGATCAAACGCATCAAGTGCATATTCATCATATGCTGTAGTAAATATGATGGGCATGTTTAAATCAACTTCCCGAAATAGCTCAAAACTTAGTCCATCCGCTAGCCTAATATCACTGATAATCAAATCATGAGTTATGCCTTGATCAATTAATTTCTTCGCTTGTTCAATACTTTGCGCTTGATCTATTGATTCGATATTATTGAAATTACCTTCAACGATTTTGATCACGCCTTTAATGGCCAAAGGTTCATCTTCAAGAATCAATAGTTTCATAATTATTTGGAATTACTGGAATACATACTTTAAAGATTTCATCATCCTCTTCAACCTTTACCTGCCTATCAAAAAACCCATATCGCTCCGTTATGTTTTGAAGTCCAATACCAAATGAAGATTCTTTGGTCCTTTTCTTTTGCAAGGTGTTTTTGATAATTATTCCTTCACCGTTCGAAATAATTGACACGTCTACTGGGGATGCTTCAGTGAAGTAGTTATGCTTTACTACATTTTCTAGTAGCAATTGTAGTACTGTAGGCGGAACCAACTTACATTGATGTTCTTCAGAAATCTCCGCATATATATTTAATGAGCTACCGAAACGAATAGACAATAATTCTATGTATTGTTTTAAAAACTGTAGTTCCTCTTCAAGCAGAACCAGCTCTTCTGACCTAGTTCTTAGCATATACCTATAGATCTCTGACAATTTCTGTAAGAAAGAATCCGCTTTATCTACATCAGAATGAATAAGTGTTGAGAGTGTATTTAAGCTATTAAAAAGAAAATGAGGGTTAACCTGATTATTCAATGCTTCAAATCGAGCCGAAATCGTAGAAGTTTTTAATTTCTCAGCCTCAAGTTCCTTTTCACGATAGCGGATATTGAAATAGTATACGGCGTTGACCGTATTTAAAAATAAGTTGACTCTAAATAAAAATCCCGCAGTTAGTAAGATATTTTGTTGAATAAAATTGAAAGGTTGACCAAGGAGTTTTGAGGTTACTAATACAGAGACTGAGGCAATCAAAATGACTAAAAATACACTAAGAATAAACTGAGAAATAAGTTGATGAACAACTTGTATTCTAACTATTAGATATTGTTCAATTAAATAATTAGCTAACCATAGCATGCTACACAAGAAGCCAATAACTAATAGTAAATAATGAAATGGTAATCTGGCAGCATATAACCTATCACCATTCAATACCATTATGTTGAGAAAGGAATAAATAACTATTCCGAGTACGTACCAATATTTATTCTTGTGCTTAAACATTATTAAAAGTTAATGGGAGCCACCCGGTAATCGAGTGCTCCCTATCAACCATAATTAACCTAACAATCTAGATCTTATAAAGTTGGAAGTAAGACTCCATTAATGACATGTACTACTCCATTTTCAATTGTTACATTAGCTGTAGTCACACTGTACGTATTTTGAGCTGCATCAGTAATGGTCACATTTCCATCAGTTTTATTTACCAAAAGCATTTCACCTGCTAATGTCTCAAACATCTGATCGCCATCAACTAGATCTTCCGAAAAAGCAACCGCAGGTACTACATGAAATTGTAGGACTTTGGCAACATCAGCAGCTCCTAATTTTGAAATTAATCCCTCAAGATCATCAACTTCTTGGGCATCAAGTAAATCGCCAAAAGCATCGTTTGTTGGAGCAAAAACTGTAATTGCCGTTGCTTGGATTAATGCATCCGCTAGATTCGCAGCAACTACAGCATCTATCAAAGTAGATAGTCCGGCATCAGTAGCTGCTTCTACCACATTTGGATCATTGCTCAAGTCTGGAAGCACGACACCGTCAATTACATGAACTACTCCATTTGCAATAGCAACGTCAGCTACAGAAACTGAGTAAGAGAAGCCTAAATAGTCAGTTACAGTTACATTCCCTGCGTCAACAGTAACAGTAAGATCTTGTCCCTGAAGTGTGGTAAAAGTTTGATTTCCTTCTTCAAGATCGTGAGAGAATGCTACTGCTGGTACTATGTGAAATTTTAATACTTCAGAGACAGCCTCCAACCCAATTATGTTTACTAATTCATCAAGATCAGCAGCATCATAACGTTCCAAAAGCCCACCAAAAGCATCATTTGTTGGTGCAAAAACTGTGATTGATTCAGCGGAAGTTAATGTGGTTCCTAACTCGGCAGCTGTTACTGCATCAAGAAGCGTAGTTAACCCTGCACCTGTTGAAGCATCAACCACTGAAGGTAGTTCCAAAGTTGGCAGCAGAACTCCATCTATTACATGTACTACTCCATTTTCGATAGAAACATCAGCAGTTACAACAGAACTTATCGCTCCGTTTGCATCTGTAACGGTAACATTATTACCTGATTTATTGACAGTGAGATCAAGTCCAGCCAATGTTGTTAAAGTTTGATCGCCTTCGGCTAAGTCAGAAGCAAAAGCAACTGCACCTACAACATGAAACCCAAGAACTGTCTCCAGGTTATCTATACCTCCCAACTCAGCCACCAACTGATCTAAGGTAGTAACACCATATGCATCAAGTGCAGCAGCAAATGCTGCATCGTTTGGAGCGAATACTGTTATGGCATTGGCGCTGGCTAAATCATCCGAAAGACCATCTACCGCGGTTATGGCATCCAGTAATATTGTCAAACCTGCATCGGTAGCTGCTTCAACCAAATTTGGGTCTTCAACCGGTGGAGTCCCGCCTCCATCGTCATCATTGCAAGAAGCCAGAATTAGTGAAGCTGGCATAAAAAGCAAAGCAAATAATTTTCTCATTTTGTTCAATGTTTTGATTTTGAGGGTTAAACAGCTAGAATGAGAATTTGATATAGGACTTTTTCCCAATGGTGGAATTTCATATTCCGAATCGTGGAAATTAATGTCCGAGTTGCTAGTCAATAAAATGATATGATTTATTCATTTTAGATAAATATTCAAGCAACTGAGATAAGTTTACTTCAACTAACTATGCTGAATCGACCAAGAGACATACAGTTTGATCGCAATAAGCGACCAGATATCGATTTTGATATTTATCCTCTCGAGCAAATTCTCAATAAAAAAGATCTAGATCATAATCACATGAATACTCATCGGGTAAATTTCTATGTGCTCATTTTAGTATCTGAGGGAGTTGGCAAGCACACGATTGACTTCAATGAATACCTGTACGAATCTGGATCAATCCTTACAATAAGAAAAGATCAAATTCATCACTTTCATCAAAGTGAAGCAAAAGGTTTTATGCTACTCTTTACGGAAGAATACATGCTCAGCTATCTGGAGCAAAAGAGTGCGCAGAAAATACCTACACTATTTAATGAATTGCTGTTCCCTCAACATTCCAAAATGACCGAGGGAGAGTTAAAAGAAACATGGCAACTAATAAATCAAATAAATCAAGAGTTTAATCGTACTCCTGATGATCATACTTCTGGAATCATTAGAAATTACTTACAAGTACTCATTAGTAAAATTTATAGAAGCAGAACGCCAAGCGCAGATCAAAAAATGGAAGATAAGTACACTTCCTTATTTATGACCTTACAATATCTAGTAGAGCAAAACTGTTTAGCAAATCGCTCAGTTAGTTTTTACTCTGAAAAACTAAACGTTACTGCGAGAACACTTAATAACATCACGCATAAGATAGTAAGCAAATCAGCAAAAAAGTTTATTGATGACATTCTTATCCTACAAATCAAGCGTTTACTCATCAATACAAACTTATCTGTGAAAGAAATTGCATATTCAGCTGGATTTGATGAACCCACCAACCTATTTAAGTATTTCAAGCGTTTTACCAATCAAACCCCAGAATCATTTCGAACGGATCATGCTTAGCATGATCAATTCCATATTTTCCGATTTCTACAGTCTTTACACCACTTTAAACCTTTATTCCAAAGCTGTCCATTCGTTGCTTTGCTTAAAAAAACGATGATGAGAAAGTTTAATTTAATTATAGCCGCAATAGCAATGGCTTCTTGTATTAGCTGTAGTTCTCAAGAAGAACAAAAGGGTACCAAAACTGAAGAGAAGAAAACGGTAGAGCTATCAAATAAGCAAAAAGCAGTAGCTCTTTTAGAAAGCCTTGAATCTGGAGATCAAACACCAATTAGCTATATAAATTCCAACAAGTACATCCAACACAATCTGGCAGTTGGAGATGGGCTAGAGGGATTTGGAGTGGTTATGCAAAATGCTCCTGAAGGTGGATTCAAAGCGAAGGTTGTTCGTGCATTTCAAGATGGTGACTTTGTATTTACACACACAATTTACGATTTCTTTGGACCTAAAATAGGTTTTGACATCTTCAGATTTGAGAATGGCCTAATTGTAGAGCATTGGGATAACCTTATCCCTGTTGCGCCTGCAAACCCAAGTGGAAGATCACAAACTGATGGACCAACTAATTCATCAGATTTAGACAAAACAGCTGTTAACAAGGCACTAGTAAAAAACTTCGTTAGCTCAATCTTGGTACAAGGACAATACGACCAGTTGGGCGACTACATAGAAGGAGAAAATTACCTACAGCACAATCCATTTATTGCTGATGGTCTAAGTGGACTTAGTTCTGCAATAGAAGAGATGGCTAAAAACAATATTCAAATGATATATACGAAGAATCACATGGTACTTGGAGAAGGCAACTTTGTGTTAACTGTTAGCGAAGGAACCTTTGCAAACGAGCATACCTCCTACTACGACCTTTTTAGAGTTGAAGCAGGTAAGATTGTAGAACATTGGGATGTAGTTGAGACTATTTTACCAAGTGATCAATGGAAAAACACGAACGGCAAATTTTAATACAATGGGAAGAAAATCAGAAAATGCTAAAAATCTATATTTAGAAGGCATCCGTGATGGAAATCCACGAGTTGCTGTGACCAAATACACTGGTGAAAGGTATACACAACATAGTACAGGTGTAAGAGATGGAGTAGAAGGATTTGTAGAATTTTTCGAGCCGTTCATTGAGAGAAACCCATCAAGAGACATTCAGATAAAAAGGTGTATTGAAGATGGGCAATACGTTTTCTTACATGTATATCAAAATATTAATGATGGAGAGGCGGAATGGGTAACTACAGATTTTTTTGATACCAATGCAGATGATAAAATAATTGAACACTGGGATGTGATTGCACCATTTGCTAACAGCACTCCGTCAGGACATACTTCTATTGATGGAAGTACAGATATAACGGACCTAGACAAAACAGAATCAAACAAAGAAATCGTTCGCAAGTTGATCGAAGATTGTTTGATGAGGGGAGGGAATGCAGAAAACCTTTCAAACTACATTTCCAAAGAAAAATACATTCAGCATAATAAAGATGTCGCTGATGGGCTATCTCATTTTCAAAAATTAGCTACCAATCCAAATAGACCACTAAATTATGACGAAATTGTTCTGCTTGTGGGACAGGGGAACTTTGTAGCTACACTTTGTAAAGCAAATTGGAAAGACAGTAATGAAGATAAAGACTACGCACAAGTCGATATCTTTCGATTAGAAAATGGCAAAGTGGTTGAACATTGGGACAATGTTGAGGAGGTTCCAGTAAATGATGTAAATGGAGGTAAGTTTTAACACAATTTATATCTAATATGCAGGTATAGGTTAGTGAATTGATACGTTCACTTACAATTAATCTAAATTGAGCCTATATCTGCATAATATGAAAGCCCTCGTCTATGAAAAGTTTATGGGGCCTCTCCAGGTCCAAAATGTTCCAGACCCTACTCCGTCTCCTCACAGTGTAGTAGTAAAAGTTAGTGCCACAGGACTATGCCGAAGCGATTGGCATGGATGGGTCGGACATGATCCTGATATTGATTTACCACACGTTCCGGGTCATGAACTAGCAGGTACCATAGAAGCAATTGGCAAAGAAGTCAAAAATTTCAAAATCGGTGATCGCGTTACCGTACCATTCGTAAGCGGTTGTGGAAAATGTAGCGAGTGCCATTCTGGAAATCATCAAGTTTGTGACAATCAAAGACAGCCCGGATTCACTCATTGGGGATCTTTTGCAGAATATGTAGTTCTGGATTATGCAGATATCAATGTAGTCAAGCTTCCTGATGAAATCGATGACAACACTGCTGCCATTCTAGGGTGCCGATTTATCACTTCGTTTAGAGCAATTGTAGATCAAGGCAAAGTATCCTCCGGACAGTGGGTGGCCATTCATGGGTGTGGAGGTGTAGGTTTGTCAGCGATAATGATTGCCAACTCTCTGGGAGCACAAGTAATTGCTATCGACATTAACGATGAAACCCTCGACCTGTCACAAGCTATGGGAGCATCTTATACATTCAATGCCTCTAAATCGGATCACCTGGTTGATGAAATAAGAGATCTGACAAATGGCGGGGCACATGTCTCGGTGGATGCCTTAGGAAGTCAAACCACATGCTTCAACTCAATATCTAACTTAAGAAAAAGAGGCAAACACATTCAAGTTGGACTTATGACGGATGAACATCAACACCCAAAAGTCCCAATGGATCGGGTTCTTTCTGATGAATTGGAAATCATTGGTAGCCATGGCATGCAAGCATTTAGATACACTGAAATGTTGAATATGATTCAAGCAGGTAAACTAACTCCGCAGAACCTGATTGAACGTACCATTTCGTTAGAACAAGCAGCTGATGAGCTTCCAGCGATGGATGAATTCCAGAATCACGGTGTGGTCGTAATCAATCGTTTTTAAAAACTACTTTTACCGGCAACATTCGATCTCATGAATAAAAAAACACTTCTCTGCAGTCTATTGAGCATATTCTTAAGTATTTGCATACACGCTCAAATCAAAAGAGACACCACCAAGTATTATTCTTTTAATGTTAATTATTGGTTTAATCTTCATCACTACTTATGGCTTGAGTCTTTTATGCAAGTCAATGAAGACAGTACAATAATTGATCAAAAACTAAGTAAATCAGAAAAGGTAAAACTGGACAAAGCCATTTCCTACTATTCTGAGAATCTCATAGAAGAAGACCTCAGAACAAGTGATTACATGACTGCATTTAAATTCTGGATCACCAATCAAAATAAAGTTTTAAATGAGATCCCAGATCAATTTCGCGAGCACATGAAGGCACTTCAAGAAGTAAGCAGTGTGTACGAAAAAGTGTTTTGGCCCATCCATGAAAAGGCTTGCAAGAGTGTTTTGAACGAATACCTACCACTGATTATTGAGACAGAAGAAACGTTTGTTCAAGATATCACTAAGCTGACAAGGCAATTTTGGCAAGAGGAAAAGTTGCCCGTAGACATTACATATGTTGCAAAAGTGACCAAATGGAATTTACGGAATCGACCATATACTTCCCTGTTCCCTACCTATGTGGTAATGAATGCTATCGGAGAGAATGACGTTAAAGGAAATTGGCTTGAACTGTTATATCATGAATCAGCTCATCATCTGATACTATCTAGCAATTACTTTGTAGGTGGTACTATCAATGATGTGGTTGAAACAATGGACATAAAAATGCCGAGACAATTAGGTCACTCCTATCTATTCTACTTTACCGGCCAACTCACAAAACAGCTTCTTGAAAAATCAGGAATCGTCTATGATGAAACCTATATGGTAAGAAATGGGCTCTATAAAAGATACTATCCCCTACTTGACAAGCACCTAAAGGCATATATGAGACGTGAAACGACGCTGGTAGAAGCAACTGAAAACATAATTGAGGGCCTCAAATAGCTTGAAGCCCTTTAGGTCTTATCAATAATCCATTAAAAGATTATTGTCCTTAAACATCGCGTGTATATCAGAGACATACTTTTCAAGTTTGTTATTCTCTGATGCATATTTCACCATCTTAATTTCCTGATTCGATGATTGAAAATACTCTGGAAGAGGTTCCGTATTCTCTTTCGAGAAGAGATGAATGTAAATATCATTTGGAGGGAAGTCACTTTTATTAAGTGCTCCTCTTTTCACAACGTATTTTGAAATATCTGCCTTATCATCAAATACATAAGCATTAGACCTTTCTTTAGCAGACAATTGTTTAAATATCTGGTTGATAGATTCAAGGGTCACCAATTCATCATCCATGTAATAACTCCCATCGTTATCTATAAAAATGGTCATGCTAGTTGTGGATTTAGGATACGGCTCCAATGATGCCCGCTTTTCCTCTGGAATAGATTCGTAGAGCTCGCGCATTCTCCACATATCTTTTGCTTTTACGATAAAATCTGTGGGTGGATATTCATTATAGTGTTTCGCTAATTCATTGTATGCTACCTCTGGATTTTGATACTCTTCCGGTTCAAAAGCTTCAATAGAAACGTCACTGTTAATGATTTCAATGGATCGATTACTAAAACTGAAAAGTACAGCTAGAACCAATGGTAATACCAATAACCTTTTCAAAACCAAGGTTACCTTGTTTGATTGTTTTTTCATGATTTTAAATCTTTTTTGAATGAAAGTATGATTGAAAGAATGAGTCAAACTCAAGTGCGGATCGGCCGTTGAGAAGACTAGTAGGGTTTTTTGGTAGTTCTCTTGAAAAACACCTTTAGAGAGAACTGCTTGGTCAGCCAAAAATTCATGATTCAATCTAATCATCGACTTGGCGATCCAAACCAATGGATTAAACCACAGCATGATCTGGATAATTTCTAGACAAATCAGGTCTACCGTATGCCACTGTTTAGCATGTGCTTCCTCATGAATCAATACCTCACTCGGAATCTTTCCTTTCTTATACTTCTCTTGATTACAAAAAAGGTATCTGAAAAAGGTATATGGCACCACATTCGACCTCAGAAGTACAATACTCAAACCATATCTCTTCTCTACGGCATTTTTCCTAATGGTCTGCAGCATCGAAATTAAATTCTTAATGAATCTTATACCGAATACTAAAACCCCAAACCAGTAAAGAGACCATGTTATGAATTTCCAATAATTGAAATTGGTATGAGAAGCTACTACCTCATTACTCGATAGTATTTTAGATTGGAATGAATCCGAAACCACAAAGGAGCTTGCTTCGACATAAGTCTTAAATGTTATTAATGGAATGGTTAATGACAAGCAGACGCTTAGAATTAAAAACCATCGCTTGAATTGATGAATTGTTTCATTTTCCAGAAATACTCTGTAAAAAGCCAATAAAATGACCAGGCATAGACTAAAATTTAATAGGTAAGTCTGCATACTACTTGCTGTTCAGCTTTTTATCAATTTCTTTTTTTAGTGCTTCTAACTCTTCTCTATTTAAGTCAGTGCTAGAGGTAAAAAATGAAGCGAACTGTGAAGGACTGTCATTAAAAAAATCCTTGATGAGACTCTTGAAATGATTCGCGAAATAATCCTTCTTCTTTATGAGTGGAAAGTACTCCCTTGAATTGCCAAAAATTTTATAACCCACAAATCCTTTATCACTCATTCGCTTAAGTAAAGTGGCTATGGTAGTAGTTGCTGGTTTAGGATCTGGATAAGCACTTAGCAAGTCCTTCATAAATGCCTTCTCCATTTTCCATAAATACTGCATCAATTGCTCCTCAGTTTTTGCTAATTTCATTTCTACAAATTAAGAATGTTCTCTACAAATATAGAATTAAATATTTATTCTACAAATGTAGAAGAAAAAAATCTACCAGTTGGTATCCATTTGTTTCGAATTTTGCTCACGAGCATGGTCAAATTTTTATTGAAGAAAGTCTGGTAACTTACCTGGAAGGCAAAGAATAGCTTATCTTTATTAGAAAGAGGAATCTTAATGAGCAATATTCAGAAAACACATCGAATTGTAATGATCATTGGAGTGCTTAGTATTCTCTTCAGTATAATAAGCGCACTACTTGGAAACCCTTTTAAAGAGTATGCTTTCGGTCTTCTCATAGGAGCCATTCTGGTTGGCGTTGCATACATTAATAATAAGGATTGGAAGAAAGACGAAGAATAGGACGCTTCGATGAGTAAAGTCACTATTCATATGGTATCAAGTTTGGATGGCTTTATTTCAAGCCCCGACCAGTCCACTTCTTGGATGCAATCAAAGGATACTTTTGAGAATGGAACAGAGCTAACTGAAGAATATATCGCTGAGTTTCTTAGCTCTATTGATTGCTACGTGATGGGATCCAAAACATACGAACACGCCTTAAATCTTGGCTGGCCTTACGGAGATACTCCTGTAATTGTGCTGACAAGTCGCGATCTTACCTCCAATAAAGAAAGCGTACAATTCTATTCAGGAGACTTAAAGGAGTTGATTGAAGATCAGCTAAAACCATTTTATCAAAATATCTGGATGGTCGGAGGATCCATTACAACAAAAGAATTCATAGAAAAAGATCTTGCCGATGAAATAGTGATCACTGTTGCTCCTGTTATACTCGGAGACGGCATTCTTTTTTTTGATTCGATAAACAAAGAGAAGACTTTGCATCTGATTGATGTGATGGCCTTTAAGGATGGAATGATAGAAATGACCTACGAAATATTAAAAAATTGAAATCACTCACCACTAAAAATTTATTTCTGATTGATGGTATTGGAGCAGCGGTTTCTGCACTATTTCTGGGTATAGTTCTCACAACATTAAATGATTATATAGGGATGCCATTAGATGTGCTATACATCTTGGCAGGGTTAGCCACCCTATTTGCAACCTATTCAATTAGCTGCTATTTCATCTCCCCTAGCAATTCATGTTTCTATCTAAAGATCATAGCATATGTCAATATTTCATACTGCATGCTAACCTGCATATTGGCATACTTGCACTACAAATCCTTGATGACTCTTGGCTGGATCTATTTCGTTGGAGAAGTTCTTATCATCATTACAATTGTTCGATTAGAGCTCAAGGAGGCATATAAATAGTCGGAGATTAGCACACAGCATGCATTTTGCATACCGTGTGCAACAAGTTAAAGTTTACCATCCAGTCGTAACTTGTTCTCCTTTTTCTACTAGACGACCACTATCTATGTAGTATTTTCTTGACTGTACAACCCTACAGATACGCATCTAGCTGTATAAGACCTTTTCACCAAACCCTACTCTCACCATTTTCAAAATCAAAAGCATTCAATTCATCCCAAATGAGATCTACTACTTCTTCATAATTTTCAGACACTAGTGAATGAACAGTATTTGGTATTTGATAATCTGACGGTGATTCCGCTTCATACATAGCCATATAAGTGATTAATCCGGCCAAAAAGTAGATGGTTGGCCTACCGTGAGGAGCATCATCTTCATATAATTCTTCTACCGGAATATTTACTAAATCAGTCTCTGTTAAAATCTCGGCTATTATCGGTCCTACAGGAATCATTCTAATATCATCCTCCGGCCGAGCTGTTACCAAATGGTCATGATAGTCAATCCACCAATCGTGAAACTCTCCTTGTGTGATTTCATGATACGGTGCCAATTCTTCTTGCAATGGGAATTCACCTTCGATGTAAGGTGCCATATCAGGCCAGTTTTCATAGATATAGAATGTAATTCCCTCTTCTTGGTCATTCACCCAATCATGAATTGTCAAAGTAGCGCCTACTGGCGAAACATCTCCATTGAAATAATTTTCGTCCGAAGCCTGATACTGAATAAAGTTAGCTGGTGTCAGTAGAACGGTGTTAAAATCTGCTTCGGCAAAAGTTTCATTATCAGAATCCCAGGCAGGCTCCACAATATCGAATCCCCATTGAGCAATTGGAGGTAAATCATCATGCTGCTGCAAAAACCCGTACTGTCCCGCAACTGAATAACCTAAATCCGCATGGTCTGCTAAAGATGCCATCCAATGTGGTACAGAAGTCTCGTCACTTGGTGTAGGGATTCGAGGTGGCTCATGTACAATCAGGCTATGACCAAAGATAAAGGCACGTATTTCTGTGGTGACAGGTTCATTTGTGTCATCATCTGTAGGCAACATTTCTGGTTCGTCTTCACTGCATCCTGATACTATTATCATGGATAGAATTACTATGGCGGTAGTAAATTTTCTCATAATTAGTCTGTCGATTTCTTTTGAAACGCAGATCTTGTTATACCACCCTACCCCCTAATCAAACTTTCTTTAAACCTTCCATAAGCAGCGATGTTTATACACCATGGGAAAAAAATATGTAATCATTGGCGGTAGCACCGGTATTGGTTTTGAATTAACAAAACAGCTTTCTGATGCAGGAAACAACGTAATTGTACTATCCAGAAGCATTGGAAATCTTAATGAGTTAAACAATGTAGAACATCATTGCTACGATGTAACCTCTGAAAACCCACCAGATTTAGAGGTTGACTCATTGGATGGTTTTGTCTATTGCCCGGGTACAATAAACCTTAAGCCTTTTCATGGATTAAAACTCAATGATTTTCAAACCGACTTTGAAGTCAATGTTCTGGGTGCCATCAAAACATTGCAATCAGTAATCAAAACGCTAAAGAAAAACTCCCAATCTTCTGTTGTGCTATTTAGTACAGTAGCTGTGCAGCAAGGAATGCCTTTTCACTCGTCTGTTGCAGCTAGTAAGGGCGCCATTGAAGGCATCACACGTTCGTTAGCTGCCGAATTAGCTCCAAAAGTGAGGGTCAATTGTATCGCCCCTTCAGTCACAGACACACCACTTGCATCCAGGTTATTGGCTTCAGATGAGAAAAAAGAAGCTTCAGGCAAACGGCACCCAATGAACAGGATTGGATCACCAGAAGAAATTGCAAGTTTGGCTAACTTTCTATTATCGGAAAATTCCGGATGGATAACAGGTCAAATAATCGGGATTGATGGAGGATTATCAACAACAAGACCTATTTAATGAAGATACTTCTTACAGGATCTACAGGCTACATTGGAAGACGCTTACTACCTGAATTGGTACAAGGCGGCCATTATGTTGTTTGTCCTGTAAGAGATACCCGTCGATTTGACTTTGAAGATTTTGATCAAGATTTTCTGAAATCAGTAGAGGTAGTTGAATGTGATTTTCTTGACCCTGAGAGTCTCAACCAACTTCCGAAAGACTTAGACGCGGTGTACTACCTCATCCATTCATTAACCTCCAACAGCAAGGAATTTAGTCATCTTGAGGCTACCACCGCACAAAATTTCGTTTCCTACATCGATCAAACTTCAGCAAATCAGATCATCTATCTCGGTGGAATCGCAAATGACGCTGATCTATCAGAACATCTCTCGTCGAGACAAAATGTGGAAGAGATCTTAAAAAAGGCAAAAGCAAAACTTACTGTATTACGTTCAGCAATAATAATCGGATCAGGCGGAGCTTCTTTTGAGATAATTAGGGACTTGGTAGAAAAACTTCCTATCATGATTGCCCCAAAATGGCTCAACAGCAAATGCCAGCCTATTGGAATATACAATGTACTCGAATACCTGATTGGAGTATTAGGAAATGCAAGTTCGTTTGATGGCACATTTGATATCGGAGGAAAGGACATTCTAACATACAAGCAAATGTTGATGACATTTGCTTCGGTAAGAGGTTTAAAAAGATACATTCTTACAGTTCCTGTTCTCACTATTAAGCTTTCATCGCTTTGGCTATACCTTGTTACATCTACTTCTTACCGATTAGCAAGAAACCTTGTTGAAAGTATGAAAAACGAGGTTATTGTAAGAAATAACACCATTGATGAAGTCGTATCTATTAAAAAATTAAGCTATAAAGAATCGCTAGAGCGTACCTTCCTGAGAATAAATCAAAAGCAAGTAGTTTCAAGCTGGAAAGATTCATTCTCAGACCGAGATTTCAATTACACTTTTCTCCATCAGCTCGAGGCACCTAAGTTTGGGTGCTTTCTAGATATTCGTACATATGATTTTGAAAGAAACCCAAATGAAGTGTTTGATAACGTATGGACGATTGGCGGCGAGAAAGGTTGGTACTACGGGAATCTCCTGTGGCGTATGCGTGGATTTCTAGACAAGCTCGTAGGAGGTGTCGGTTTGAGGAGAGGGAGAAGAAGTCCTAATGATCTTAAAGGTGGCGATGCGCTTGATTTTTGGAGAGTGCTCTATGCAAATAAAGAAGAACGACGATTGCTTCTTTTTGCAGAAATGAAACTCCCAGGAGACGCCTGGCTTGAATTCAAAATTAAAACAGAGGAGCACAAGCATGTTCTCGTGCAAACTGCTACTTTCAGACCATTAGGTGTCTGGGGGAGATTATATTGGTTCATGGTTTTACCCTTTCATGGATTCATATTTAGAAACATGGCCAAAAACTTAATATCGTATAAAGAAGACTAACTGATGAGCAAACCACAAGTCACCATTTTTTGGTTTCGAAGGGACCTACGTATTGAAGATAATGCGGGACTTTTTCAGGCATTCAATGAGGAGTATCCAGTCCAACCTGTCTTTATTTTTGACACTAGCATTCTGAATGAACTCCCAAAAAAGGATGCTCGTGTTGAGTTCATTCATCAAGAGATTGAGCGGTTACAAACAGAAGTTACTAGCCAACAAGGAACTATGGATATCCGAATTGGAAAGCCATTGAAAATATGGAAGAACCTTCTCAATGACTATGACATTCAAGCCGTTTGGGCCAACAAGGATTATGAGCCATATGCCCGTCAACGTGACAAAGAAATTTATGAAATACTTAAGGAAAACAGAATTGAATTCAAAGCCAAAAAGGATCATGTAATTTTTGAAAAAGAAGAAATTGTAAAAGACAATGGCAGTCCATATGTAGTGTATACACCATACAGTAAGCTTTGGAAAAATCGTCTTGAGCCAGCACATTATGAGCGTCAAAAATCTACGGAAAATATTAATTGGCTTAAAGCAAAATCAATCAAAATCCCATCATTAAATGACCTTGGTTTCGAACCCGCTGGCATACCATTTCCTGACAGAAAAATGAACGAAAAAATAGTTGGGAATTATGACCAAACAAGGGACATTCCATCTATCCAGGGAACGAGCAGATTGAGCCTTCATCTAAGGTTTGGAACCATCAGCATTCGAGAGCTGGTAAGACGATCTAAAACGTTAAATGAGAAGTATCTAAATGAATTGATATGGCGAGATTTTTACCAGGCTATTTTATGGCATTTTCCAGATGTTGTTTCAAGCAATTTCAATCGTAAATATGATGGTGTGAAATGGAGAAATAATGTGGATGAATTTGAAAAATGGAAGACTGGAAAAACTGGATATCCAATAGTCGATGCTGGGATGAGAGAGCTTAACAAAACAGGCTTCATGCATAACCGTGTTCGAATGATAGTAGCAAGTTTCCTTACCAAACACTTGCTAATTGATTGGCGGTGGGGAGAAGCATATTTTGCTGAGAAATTATTAGACTTTGAACTGGCCAGCAACAACGGGGGATGGCAGTGGGCCGCCGGAACTGGAGTAGATGCACAACCATACTTCAGGATTTTTAATCCATATTCTCAAACAGACAAATTTGACAAATCACACAATTACATCAACAAATGGGTCCCCGAATTAGACACTAAATATTATCCAGATCCAGTTGTTGATCATAAGGTTGCAAGAGAGAGATGCTTAGAAGCTTACAAGAGCGCATTAGGCTGAAATACTAATTATATTAGCAACATTTCATATTAACATATAAAGTCTTGTAATTCTGATACTTAGATATACCTACATTAGGTAACTATTCTATCCATACCCGTAATTAATAGACTTTAACTAAACATCATTTTGTCCTTCATAAAATGCTATCAATAAAAAGCATCCTCTACAAAAATGGTCTTTCTTAATTAGATATTTAAGCACTTAACTTAATTCTTAGTCCAAACAATTCTTTGAAGACTGAGGTTAGTTTCGTAACTTATACAAGACTCTAATTTCTTTGTTCTACTCACCACCAAATTGTAAAACTAACTCTATACCTATATGAGTGAGCAGGACCGCTTGAATGAACTTTACTCCTACCAGATTTTGGATACAGCTGCAGAAAAGCAACTTGACGAAATTGTCGAAATCGCATCCATATCTTTTGATGTTCCGATATCTCTTATCTCACTACTTGATGACAAAAGGCAATGGTTCAAAGCGAAACATGGCGTCAACTCTGACTCCTTTCCTATTGAGCAATCACTCTGTCAGTATGCAATTCAAAAACCCAATGAACTCTTCATTGTAGAGGATGCTTCTAAAGACGAACGCACCATGAATCATCCGCTTGTTACCGATGGACCAAAGTTGAGATTTTATGCGGGCGTACCCTTGGTTTCACCCAAAGGATTTGCTATCGGAACTCTGTGTATCATGGATGCAAAACCTCACAAACTTAACGACCGACAAGAGCGTCTACTTTTGATTTTAGCAGAGGGAATTATGAGCTATTTAAATGGGAGAAAAACCATTCTAAAACAGCAAAAAAATATTGAGCATAATGCCGCGAAACTTAAGCAGCTTACAGACCAGGCACCAGGTATAATTTTCCAGTTCGAATACTCTCCAGATGGCGGAGCCAGATTCCCTTTTTTAAGCAAAGGTGTTTACAACATAGATCCGGATATGGATGTAGAATCTTTAAAAACTGACGTGAGCAGTTTACAGAAATTAATCTACATGCGAGACTTCCCTTTACTAGTAAACAGCCTTAGAGAATCTGCCGACACAATGAATGATTTAAACATCGAATTTCGTATACGAATCAAAGGGAAAGTGACGTGGCATTTGTGTATGGCTAAACCAGAAAAAAGCAATGGTGTAATCACTTGGTTTGGCACATTTCAAGACATCACAAGTCGGGTGGAATATGAGAACACAATTGAGCAAATCTCCTTTGACATCTCACATATGTTGAGGAGACCTGTTACTACATTGCTTGGACTTTCATCAGTCATTGAAAACGATGAGAACCTTGATGCAAAAAAGTTGAAAGAGTATAGTGGCTACATTCGATCAGTGTCAGACGAACTTGACAAGTTTACCCGAAAGCTCAATGAAACTTATATCCGAAAATCCGAGATCATCAAGAAGATAAAAGGCTAGTATCTAAATGCTCACCTGCCTAAGACTGGTATACTAGTTCATTGTCGTCTTCATCCTCTGAGACTTCTTCTAATTCTCTTAATACGAATTGATCAGCTTGTGATCTCAACTTGGAAGCGATCTGGCTCAGTTCATCAAACTTATTTACATAAAGTTTCATGGCTGAGGATACTTCCTCAGAACTGGCAGCCACTTGTTCCGTGCCAGCAGCAGATTCTTCTGCTACTGAAACCACTGACTCAGATTTTGAAAGTAAACTCCCAATCCTTTTCGTCTGTTCCTCCATAATCCCAAATATTTGATCTGAATAGTCGAAGGTTCTATTGGCAGATGAAGAGATGTCCGATATTACTTTAAAAGCCTCTTTACCTGCATCTACACTATTGGATATTTGATCATTCATTGTGTTGAATGCCTCCATTGTACCTTTAATATCCCTTTGAATGTCTCCAACAAGCTTTTCGATCTCCTTGGAAGAAACTTGGGAATCATGCGCCAGACGTTTGATTTCTTCAGCTACAACCGCAAATCCCCTACCTTGATCACCGGCGTGTGCAGCTTCAATGCTTGCATTTAAAGCAAGTAAGCTTGTTTGAGCACTTATTTCCGTAATCACACTCACTATTTGATTGATCTGATCATTTCGGTTGTTTAATTGCTCTATAGCAGCGTTACTCTGACCAAATGCCATCAAAACCTCTTCGTTTAGCGAGATAATCTTAGACATTTCCGCAGAACCCTTCTCACTGAGCTCTTTATTGTCACTTGCCAGGCTTTTAATTTCACTTACATTGTTTGAAGAAGACTTGAAAGACCTACTCATATCTTCTAATAAGGACGATGATTCATCAATTTCTCTCATCTGAACCTGCGCACCACTGCTAATTTGCCCAACAGCAGTCGCTATCTCATCTGAAGAACGACTGATTTCTTCACCAGCCTGCAACATTTCAACAGATGTGGATTCTATATTGGATGCTTCACCACTCAATGAGCGAACCAACAATGACAATTTACTTATCGCGTTATTCAAATTGCTTGTAAGCTCTTCTATTTCACCTACTGCTCTACCCGAATAAGTAACCGATAAGTCTCCATCGGCCATTTTTCCGAAAATACCCTTTATCTGCTCCACTGGATCAGCAATTGTGTCGAGCATTTGATTTATTGAGAGTCCCAATTCACGCCAAATGCCTTGCTTATCTTCAGCATGCATGCGAGTTTGCAAATCGCCGTTCTGCACGACATCATGAAGTACTTGATTGGTTTCAAGTACGATTTGTCTAATATTATTGCGCATTTGTATAAGCGACTTACCAATTCTATCATCATCACTAAGCAACTCATACTCAGTATCTAAGCCGCCGACGCTAATCTCTTTGGCAAAATGAGATATCTTATGTAATGCCCCAGATAGCTCATTCAAATTAGTTATTGCTTGTCCAACCTCATCTTGAGATCTACTTCCAAGCTTTTTCCCTGTTTTACCTTTGGCTAGCTCTTTCAGCTGATTTGTAATTCGTATTATAGGAACCGTGATAGCATCATTGACGACAAAAATCACTAATCCAGCGATTACCAAATTAATCACCAACAATGTCAATAATAGGGAATTTTGACTCTCTTGCTTTTCCGCATTCAATTTCACGAAGGACTGTACCAAATCATTAAATGTTGCCAGCATCAGTCCAGAATTTTGTTCAATAAACAAAATATTCGTGTGAGCACCTTGGACCAGACTTTCACTATTGGCTTTATAATCCACCCATAATGATTTAGCTGCAACAAGCTCTTTCATTAGTGTATCATTGATTGCTGGAATAGTTATTCCATTCATACTGGGTGCAACGCCTCCTTTTTCTAAAACCTCCAGAGATTTATCACACAGCGCTATGGTATTTAAAAATTCATCTTTTAAACCTTCTTCACCCCTAACTATTCTTTCGGCTATATAAGCTATTTTCTGTGACAACATTCTTTGCCTACCAGCTACATTAACTATCTCAGCATCAGCCTTTTGATTGATCTGTGAATTGAAAATAATGATAAAGCTTGCTAAAAAAAGCAGTGCGAAAAAAGACGGAATCAAGCCAAGCTTGAACTTAAGCGACAGGTTCTTAATGTTAGTGAGTATCCGCATGGTGGTTTATGCAAAAAAAATAGTAACACAATATAATCTACATATAACTGAATTTATATAACAATTCGTTATTTATTACTTAACTGTAGATAAACGATATAGGTTATGTCTTTCAAGCTATATTTTAAATAACTGATATAAGAACAAATACCCCAAAGACTGGCAAGAAGATTATTAAAATTGCTAGCTAACCAATTCTATTCTAAGTCCTACCCCTTTTATTTTCTCACCGTTCACCCATTTGGCTGTCACATGGATCTCGGTTTCATTAATTAAGGCCGGCAAAATAGTAGCTGCCATTTCCTTATTAAGGTATCCTATTTGATTATGATTTTTAGAGAGTACTTTGACCGCATTCGGATCAAAAGCATTATCAGGTTCGGCCTCAAGACTCAGTTTATCATCTTCAGCAACCTCTTGTCTTATAATTTCCTGACGCGATGAACCATCTGAATTATCTTTAGATACACCAACAACTTTAGTGTCATAAACAAATACAGAAGGTATTTTTATAATCTTGGCCACACCCAAATTTAAAAATCATGAGATTCATTGCAATAATACTCCTGTTCTTATCCACTTTTTTAAATGCTCAAAACATCAAGAAACTCTCCGAAAAACACATAGAGGAAAATGGTGTGCAAATAATTCAGGAATACAAAACACTGTTATCCATTCCTAATGTTGCTTTTGACCTGCCTAACATTAACAAGAATGCAGATTACATTATTGGAGAACTAAACAAAAGAGGTGTTGAAACTAAGTTGCTGAGAATGGTTGGAACTCCCCCAATCATATATGGTAGCTATCCGATAAAGGGAGCAAAAAGGACTATTGCATTCTACGTTCATTATGATGGACAGCCTGTAGATAAATCGACTTGGACAAATGACCCATGGGAACCAACATATTATTCGAGAGCCATTTACGAAGGTGGCACACCATTATCTTTTCCCACTTCCTTTGATGAAATAGATGAGGAACATCGAATTTATGCGCGATCAACTGGTGACGATAAAGCTCCTATTATCACTATTTTAACTGCATTAAATCTATTGCAAGCCAATAAAATCAAGCCAACGTCCAACTTGATTTTCTTTTTTGAAGGACAGGAAGAGGCTGGTTCAAAGCAGCTTCAACAATACCTAAATGATAATAGAGAACTGGTGGACGAAATTGACTTATGGCTGTTCTGCGATGGTCCTGTTCATCAATCAAGACGTCCACAGTTAGTATTTGGAGTTCGCGGCGTCACAGGTATGGAAATCACAACCTATGGACCGAATCGACCATTGCATAGTGGACATTATGGTAACTGGGCTCCAGTACCTGGTCAATTGTTGTCGGAATTAATCGCAAGTATGAAAGATGATGAAGGTGATGTAATCATCGATGGATTCTACGATGATGTAGAACCGCTCAGCGATACAGAAATACAAGCAATGAAAAACATCCCGAGAATAGACGAAGATTTAAAGAAGGAACTTGGGATTAACAACCCCGAAGGAACTGAGTCCTACAATGAAAGGTTGCTCAAACCTTCGCTTACCATTCGAGGGCTGAGCAGTGGAAACACTGGGAAACTTGCTAGAAATGTTGTTCCATCGACCGCTACAGCAGCAATAGGTATGCGTCTGGTAAAAGGATGTGATCCAGAAAAACAAAAAGATCTAGTGGAAGCACACATCAGAAAACAAGGTTTTCACATCGTGAGAGAAGATCCAGATAATGAAACCAGGCTGAAATACTCCAAAATCGCCAAGGTGACCAGATCAAGTGGGTATCCAGCTGCTAGAACATCAATGGATTTACCCATTATTCAGTCTGTCATTGGTCGTGCAAAAGATGTGGCGGGCGAAGATCTTATCTTACTTCCAACATTGGGTGGATCATTACCTCTCTATCTTTTTACTGACGAACTAAATAAGCCGGCAATCATACTGCCGATTGCGAATCATGACAACAACCAACATGCAGCAGATGAGAATATGAGAATTGGAAACCTCTGGTATGGAATAAAGCTAATGAGCGCCTTGATGACAATCGATAAATAAATTGAAAGTACAATCAGGAACTCGACTTATATTTGAAGTAAAATATCTCACTTATGTACAATTTCATTCTACAATTTCATTCTGGCCTTAGGTGGTTAATCCTAGTAGCAATCGTTATTGCGGTGCTTAAATCTCTAATAGGTCTTTTTGCAGGAACTGAGTACTCGAAATTTGATAAAATTGTAGCGGTTGCACTAGTGGGAATGATGCACCTTCAGTTGCTAACCGGACTCATACTGTATTTCATCTACAGCCCTTTCATCACCTATAATATGAGTGATAAGGTTTCAAGATTCTGGTCAGTTGAGCACCTTGCTTTAATGTTATTCGCTGTTGTGGCTGCTCAAGTCGGGCGTTCCATAAGTAAAAAGACACAAGATGCTCAAGTCAAATTTAGATTCCAGTCTATTTTCTTCGGAATGGCATTAGTGCTTATGATTTTGGGTATTCCTTGGAATAGAATCTAAGCGAGAAATTCGTAAATCTCTTTCCAGCTTTTTGGCTTCAATTCTGCTTCAGTTGAATTATCTGAATAAGCAGAGGTAAGATAGATTGCTTTGCATCCCAGGTTTCTTGCAAGCTGAACATCCGTTGCTCGATCACCCAGTACGTAGGAGTTTTCCAAATCATAATCACCATTCATGTAGTCTGTAAGCATTCCTATACCTGGCTTTCTATTTGGATGATTGTCTTTCTCAAAATGTTCATCAATATGAACCGCATCAAATGTTATTCCCTCTGTTTCTAATAGCCTCATGATAAAGTTATGTACAGGCCAAAATTCATGGTCTGGAAAAGCCTCAGTACCCAACCCATCCTGATTAGTTACCATGACAAACAAATAATTGGTTTCTTGTTTTAACTTCTTCAAATAGAAGAGTGCTTCAGGTAAGAAATCTAATTTTTCAATGGTTTCAATTTTCTCATCATCCGTCTCCTGAATGATGGTACCATCTCTGTCAATAAATAGGATTTGCCGCATGTCTGCGAATATAAAACGTGTAGTGATTAAATCTCAATACTATGAGTCGTCTCCTACAATATTGCTAAATGTATCTGCTGAGGCAGCAACAACTGCTCTTTCCCATCCTTTAGGTACACTTTGACTGAGCAAATCTCCAGGCTGTAAGGCAGGATAAATTTCTCCATAGTGCTTAATCTCTGTAAAATCGGTTCGTCGCATTCTATGCCAAGGTCTCAATTCGTTTGTGGAATGAAGTCCCATCGACCCCAGCATCTCAGCAACTCCATGCATAGTTGCATCATGATATTCAGCCGTACGTTTTGCTTTATCCTTTACATCTAATCCTTTTACCAACTTTGGATCCTGTGTTGCCACCCCTGTTGGGCAATTATTTGAATTACAGCGTAACGCTTGAATACAACCAATCGCCATCATCATACCTCGAGCTGAATAGCATACATCAGCACCTATTGCAATGTTTTTGATCACGTCAAATGCAGTAATGATTTTACCACTACAAAGCACTTTAACCTTATCACGCAAATTGTAGCCAACCAGCGTATTATGGGCAAAGGATAGTGCTTCAACCAATGGTGTTCCTATGCGATCTGAATATTCCACAGGTGCAGCACCAGTTCCACCTTCACTTCCATCGATATCCACATAATCGGGACTTATACCCGATTCAACCATTGCCTTACATATCGCGATAAACTCCCTTCGTTTCCCGATGCACAACTTGATACCAATAGGCTTCCCTCCTGACAGATCTCTTAGTTGTTTGATAAAGCTCATCATCTCAAGAGGAGTATTAAATGCAGTATGCCCAGGAGGCGAAGCAACGGTTTTTCCTATGGGTACATTACGGATCTTAGCTATCTCAGCATTTACTTTTTCTCCAGGTAAAATGCCTCCGTGACCAGGTTTGGCTCCCTGAGAAAGCTTTATTTCAATCATTTTCACATTGTCATGATTGGACTTTTCTTTGAACAACTCTGGATCAAAATCACCATCATGTGTGCGAGCACCAAAATACCCAGTACCTATTTGCCAAATAACATCACCTCCATTTTCAAGATGATATTCTGTGAGACCACCCTCTCCAGTATTGTGCGCGAACCCGCCCATCTGAGCACCTTTATTCAACGCTTGAACTGCGTTTTTGCTAAGTGAGCCGTAGCTCATAGCTGAGATATTCAAAATACTCGCATCATAAGGTTGCTTGCAATCAGGGCCACCAATAACCACCCTTAAGCTTTTTGGATCTACTTCAGTAGGACTCAATGAGTGATTCACCCATTCATATCCAACATCATAAACATCTTTTTGCGTACCAAATGGCATTGTAGATAGCTGGCTTTTAGCCCTTTGATATACAAGAGATCTTGAGTTTCGCGAAAAGGGAACACCACTTGAATTGGTTTCTATGAAATATTGGCTTATCTCTGGTCTTATTCCTTCGAGGATGTACCTTAAATTTCCTAACAATGGAAAATTCCTTCTTATCGCATGTTTCTTTTGAAGGATATCATAAAGACCTGTTATAAAAAGTGGCCCGACGATTACAAATGCCCAAAGTGCCGTTGGCTCAAAATACGAAATCGCGAATATCCCCGTGATAACGATTATGGATACAATGATGAATTGTTTTCTCATTACTTCTACTGGCTTTTAAATTGCTCTAACAATCTATAAATTTTTTTTACCCTTTGAGATGAATATGAATGTAATTTGTTGAAGTGTACCCTAATGTACAATTGAATAATTTCATGGAGATTTGTCTTGACTTGATAAAGAATTCAATTTGAAAAAAGCAACTGCACTTACCTCAGCAATAGCAACCAGAATTCTAACAGATTCATTTAAGACAAACCCAAGTGCTCTTTGGGTAATAAAGAAGGATGGCAAAATAGATTATAGACTACAAGCCTTGGTTGAATACGCCGTGAAAACAGGTGTTCAAAATGATGGTGTTTTCTTATCTGATGACAAAACGGCTGCTGCAATATGTATGCAAGAGCCAATAAAAGAAGGATTAAAGAGCTATTGGAATCAGTTTCAGCTTATAAGAAAAGCAATAGGCTTTTCCAGAACCTTCAAAGTA
Organism: Ekhidna sp.; assembly: GCF_963691765.1. Classification (GTDB taxonomy): domain Bacteria; phylum Bacteroidota; class Bacteroidia; order Cytophagales; family Cyclobacteriaceae; genus Ekhidna. The sequence continues at coordinate 3,420,840 of NZ_OY829375.1, read as the reverse complement.
CTTGAAAGAGAAGCGTATTTAAAAAAACATCGACCAAACATACCTCACCTAAATTTTTGGTTTCTAGGAGTAGATCCAAAAAAGAAAAGAACTGGCAGTGTATTCAACCTTAAGGAAGGTATTTTCAGTCTCTCTAAACATAAAAATCTACCAATTCTAATAGAAACTTCCGTAGAGCGAAACAAACTGGTCTATGAGCGATTTGGATTTGAATGCTATCACATCTGGGAGGAGTCGGGAGAATATACACTTTGGTTTATGAGAAGAAATCCATAAAATGATTTGAAAAATATTTTTTAGTCTGTGTGTAACAAATCCCATACGTCTGGATCAAAGGAGAAATTTTAACACACAGATCATGAAAAAGATATTACTCCTTCTAAGCATTTTAGTAATTGTAAAACATACAAACGCCCAGTCTGCATTCACAGTTGAAAAGAGTGGTCAGGGCAATCCCATAATTCTTCTCCCAGGCTTTACTACTCCTGGTTCCGTGTGGGATCAAACCATCAAAAATCTTGAAGGATCTTACGAAACACATGCTATTTCATATGCGGGATTTAATGGAATAGATCCAATTGGCACTCCGTGGTATGCTCCGATTAAAGAAGAACTCATAGACTACATCAGAAAAGAAAATATGACGAACCTTACCATCATTGGTCATAGTATGGGTGGCAACTTGGCCACCGACCTTGCGATCGAATTTACCAATGAATTATCTGGTTTAATATTAGTAGAATCTTTGCCATGTATGAGAGACCTGATGATGCCTGGTGTGCCAGCGAGTTCACTACAGTACGACAGTCCGTATAACAACCAAATGCTGAAAATGCCTGCAGACGCTTTTAGAAATGTTGCGCTTACAATGGCCCGCAATATGACGAATCAAGAAGATAAAATTGAGCTATTAGCCAGTTGGTCCATAGAAGCGGATAGAGAAACCTATGTTTACGGCTATACAGATCTTTTAAAACTTGATCAAAGACCAATGCTGAAGGATATTACTACAAAAACATTGATCCTCGGTGCTACTTTTCCGAGTCGAGAAATGTCTCAGCAAACATTTGAAAAACAGTATGTAAACTTGGCCAACAAAACCATTGAGCTTGCTGACGGCAGTAAACATTTTATCATGTTTGATCAACCAGAGTGGCTTTATGCTCAAATCAATTCTTACTTAAAAAAGAATGCACAATAACACCCAGCTATTTGAATCCCTACACACTGATTACCACTCAATGGTAAATCAGATGTGTATGGGGTTTATGAAGGGTGATGTTGATTTAGCAAACGACTTGACTCAAGAATCTTTTATCAATGCATGGAGATCGCTGGATAAATTCAAGGGAGCTTCAAGCTATAAAACATGGATTTATAGAATTACAGTAAACACATGTTTGAAATACATCCGAGATAACAGACAGAAACACCAAGTAGATATCGATACTCAACCACAACTTCCAGTGGAAGAAGATAGATCGGATACCAACCAAGAACTCTATTTAGCAATAGGTCAACTAGGAGAACTTGATCGTCTGATTATTATGATGGTACTAGATGAACTAGAATATGAGGAGATAGCGAAAGTAATAGGGATTAACGAAGGAAATCTCCGAGTGAAAATTCATCGAATAAAAAAACAACTTAAGAAAATATTAGAAAAATGAGCGATCCAATAAATGAACTTAAAGGCCAGTGGGATAAGGCTAAAACTAGCTCTGAACCAATGGAATTAAATACCTCCGAAATAATAGCCTCAGCGAATAAGAAGATGAAAAGTGTTGTTTATTCCCACTATGCCAACATTCTTATCTTAACACTTACGGTGATTATGATCTCATCATTCTTTTACTACATAACACCATTCAAACAGCTACTAAGTCAAATTGGAGTTGCAATGATGATTGGTGGTCTTTTGATTCGGATCACGATAGAATGCTTCAGCGTTTTTAAATCAAAGAAGATAGATCTTAGTGAAACAGCTGCCAAGACAAATCTTGAAACAGTGAAATTTTATGCATACCGAAAGAAGATCCACGGGCCAATTACAATCTCGATTTTAATCGTATACACTATCGGATTTTATATTTTAACTCCCGAGTTCAGTGAACATCTAACCTTGAATCAGGTAATACTAATGGATAGCTCCTATGTACTTATTGCAATTATTTTAATCTACTCTATTCGAAAGGGGATTAAAGATGAAATGCAATTACTCAACGAATTAACTACGTTCAGCTTAGAATTTGAGGAAGAATAAAAAAAGCGGCCTTAGCCGCTTTTGATTTCTTAATTATCCTTTTCGCAAAGTTGTTTTATTGCTTCTTCAGTTGCTCCCTTACCCCAAGTTGGTGCAAACGGATTATCCGATTTTTCTTCTTTATCAAAAAGTATCAATGCTTTGAACAAGCTTCCGCAAGCCTCATCTGTACCACTCCCCATAAACTGAGCCGTACCATACTGCATTCTTCCTAATAAGAATTGAGCTCTAGGGTTATTTGGATCTAAAGCAATGGCCTTTTGAAATGATTGAAACGCTAGTCCACTGTAAGTCATGCCTCTGCTCGCAGGATCAACCGTTAACTTTATCATATTTACATATCCTCGCATTGCTTCAAGTTCTGAATCATTGGGCTTAATTTCTTCTCCTTTTGCTACTGCAGCAAGTGCTAGATCCAGGTATTTGTCTTTGTCTTCAGCAGTCTCAAACATCTCACTCATGCGCAAGTAACCAAAAGCTACGTAGTAATATGGTTCCCATCGGTCTCCTTCCGCCTCACCTATTCGATTTAATTGATTCAGTACGTCCTGCATTTCCTCTGGTGTTTTAGCAGAAAACATTGCAGGAATGTTCTTGCCCATGGCCTTTTCAAATTGTCCATTGGCTAGCGCTACAGTTGCTAGAAATACACCGATCATTAGTATTAGATTCTTTTTCATAATTGATATAGTTTTTGAATTAAAGATTTGGTAATTGATTAATGCCTTTGTTTTTAGAGAGTGTTATGAACACACCCAGGAAAATGAATCGTTTAGCAGGCGGTGTAATAGCTCGTCTTGCATATACCCCAGCGTCGTTTGGCTGCTCCGAAAATTCATAACCATAGATATTATTTATACCCAGCACATTGTTGACCATGGCATGGACAATGACTTGGTTACTATATAAGTAGCTAATGTTGAAGCTTAGATCGTGATATGCAGGAGTTCTTCCGCTTAAGAATTCATCACTATTTAAATCATTGTAAGTTCTTCCGGAAGCAAATGAATATGTTACTCCGACTTGACTCTTAATGTCATTGATGAATTTCTTCATGACAAATGAGAAGTTGTGGGTTGAAGCAAAAGACGGAGTAAAAGATCCTGGAAAATCTATATACTCACGCTCGGTTTTAAGGAACGAATAGCTCACCCAGTAATCCATATTCTCGAAGGTTTTGTTATCTCTCCAGAAAAGGTCAAAACCTCTGGCAAAGCCATTCCCATCACTCTCAAAAGAAGCACCATCTAGCGGATTAGAATAGGTGATCAAATCATCGTACTGCTTATTGTAGGTTTCTATTCTAAAGCTTTGCCCATCCTTAATCCATTGGTAATTAGCTATATAGTGTTGAGCCTTTTCTGAATTAACGTTTTGATTAGTTAGAATCACCTGAGTTTGAGCCAACTGATTGAATTGGCCATAGGCTAATGACACCTGACTAAACTCTCCTGTTTTATAAGCTGCCGAAAATCGAGGAACCACTGTCAGCTCATCATTTAAGCTGTTGCTTTCCATTCGAACTCCGCCTTTAAATGCAAGTGCCGAAGAAGCGAATATTTCAGTTTCCAGAAATGTTGCCGATAAGGTTTCGTCGAACGACTGTGTCAAGTCGCCAAGCTCATCTACTAACTCTTGGTCAACATTTCTTTGAATCAATTCGCTACCTATAAGTACTGATAGTCGGTCAGAATGCTGGTAATCCGTAACAAATTTTATGTGTCCGCCTTGCAAGTCACGAGACCTACTTCTCTCGCCAAGAGACGCAAAATCATTACTCTGGGTGAAAGAAGTCCCACCTCTAATTCCCCATTTTTCGCTGATTAATTCACGGTAGGATGAATTGAGATGTATATAATCGTTAGTTACTGAAACAGGAAGCAATATGTCTGAATTTCCAACTTCAGACTCAAACAGTTCCATTTTCGACGTACTTAGGTTGGCATATAGTTTAAGTAGTCCGGTTTTACTGGTCTTAGCACGATACGCAAAATTTCCATCCAGACCTTCAGGTGCTTTATCCCAGCTTAAATTTTGAGGAGCAAGCTCAAAATACGGACGAAGATTGGTGTATTGAATCTTGCCAGCAAAAGAACTATTCTCGAAAGAACGAGTGGTAGATACATCGCCTCCTACCGACATAATTGAAATATCTGTTCGGTTGTTTTCAGCTACATCTTTAGATTGTAAGATTAATGCTGAGGAAAGGGCTTGGCCATATTCGGCAGAGTATCCCCCCGTTGAAAAGCTCATCCCTTTAAACATGAATGGAGAGAATCTACTTCTGCTAGGAGTATTTGGTGCAGAGGGTCCGTATTCGCTGTGAACCAACATACCATCAATAAATGTCTTGGTCTCTCGCCCATCACCACCGCGAACAAAAAGGCGTCCTGTCTCCCCTACCGTTTGTGTACCTGGCAAAGTGTTTAAAGCTCCTGGAATATCTGCAGTAGCTCCTGCTGTGGTTACGATATCAAGTGGTTTCATAACCTCTCTCTTGCTCTCATCTGAAGCATTGAAAGAGCCAGCAGTAATTACCACTGCATTTAATACGCTTATCTCCTCCTTTAAGCTTATGCTGAGTTCTTGACTTTTGGGTTCTAAAGGAAGGTTGACATCTCGAAATCCTATAAAGGAAGCAACGAGAACTAAGCTATCTGTTTCATATGTTTCAAAGGAGAATTTACCTTCAACATCCGTTGTAGCCCCATCATATGTACCTTTCAAATAGACATTTACACCAAGAAGTGGCTCACCCGTTTTCTCCTTGATAGTTCCAGAGATGGTATGCTGTGCATTAGTCCTAAACAGCACCACCGATAGTGTTAATAATAGAAATATCCTCATGCTTTTGACTTTTATCATAAGCCAAAAGTGATCATGAGGACACCTTCTATCTAATTCGTTCTACCGAACTGTAGTATTTCTAGGATGAACTGTAATTAATTATCAGAATAGAATTGTTTAGCCATTTGCTCTGCGATTTTTATTGTCGAAGGTGCTTTAAATGGCTTCTTGAAATTTTTAATTCGATATATGATTTGATCAGGCTGCTCATGATCAACAAAATGTGATGCTCCTGGCAAGACACACAAGTTAGATTGTGGCAACGCTTGAAACATTTCTAATGTATGCTCAAGTAAAACAGCATCTCTGTCTCCAACAATCAATAAAACAGGCACATCAATTTTCTTTAAATCATCAATAGCTATTTCCTTTTGATTCATCATTAATCCTACATGCCTTCGAAGCATTGGATCTGGGAGTTCATTGTAATTCTCCATCAATTTGATAAGTTCTGGCTTCAGGCCTGACAATCTTGCATTAGCTCCAGAAACTACGATTCGATCAATCTTTTCAGTATGCTTAAATCCAAGAATCAAACTTAATATTCCTCCATCGCTATGCCCCCACAAAGAGTATTTCTCATGGCCCAACTTATCCATCAGAAGAAAGACATCTTCAGCCATATCATAATAGTCTAATTCAGTGTCTGGGCAAAAGCTATTTCCATGACACCTGCTATCCATTAATATAACTTGATAATCCTTCATTAGTGCAGGTACGAGGTGATGTTTCCCCACAGTAGATCCTCCATTTCCATGAAGTATCAGTAATGGCTCCCCTTCACCAAATACCTCATAATAGATGTTTCCTTCCTCTGTTTTGAGCGTATAACTTTTGCCTGTTGCCCCATTAATTTCCAGGGTGGTTTGTGCATTTGCAATGCAAAAAAAGCAAATCGCAATAATTAGTAGTCCGAGTCTTTTCATATTAACCTTTTAATTTTAGTACAAACCTATTTTGCAAGACAGATTAATTCATTGTAAAAATCAGACATTTTGATTCTTATTGAAGATCATCCAAGAGAAGCATTGGTTTCGACTTATATCGATCGCTATCAACTATTTATCATAGATGAGTCAGCCTTTTTGAAGACCATTCCAAATGGGAAAATGGAGTGTTACCTGAATATGGAGGGTAGTTTCCAGCGGTTTGAAGAAAACACCAACTTATTTCAACCAAGTGGTCAAAGTGGATTCTTGCCAGCTGGCAATAAGGTTACTTTAATCAAAATTCCTAACAGATTAGTTTGTTTAAATATCAAGCTCAATCTAAAGATCCTTTCTCTCTCTTTGTTCGAAAACCTTTTAACTCAATGGCAAGCTCGAACTATTAATGAACTCATCGCTGAATCAGATCAACAGTTGATAATTAATTCAGTAGATATCAATAAACCTTCATTCGATTCAAAACTTATAGATTCAGTTCTTGCCAATAGTCTTTCAAACGCTACCTCAAATCTTGAAATTCTTAAATTATTAGATTTTATTGAAAATCAATTAAACAGTGAATTTAAGGTTGCTAAGCTAGCGGACCATATGAACATGTCGAGCAAAACCTTAGAGAGATTTACAAAAACGAAATTCAGACTTTCACCTAAAGAGCTATGGAATGTCGTTCGATTCGAAAGTACTACATCGCATCTGAAAAAAAGCGATGCAAATAAATTGATAGAGGCTTTATCGTTCGGATTTTATGATCAATCTCATTTTTCAAAAGAGTGTAAAAGAATCACTGGATATTCTCCCAAAAGTTTTTTCTCTAAATTAAAGCTAGAAACGAACGATATCATTTTTGAAGAATAGACCATTAAAAAAATGAAAAAAATACTTTTAAGCATACTTCTAGCTGGTTTTTCAACAGTTACAATAGCTCAAAAATTTGATAGTCAAATTGACAAATTAGTAGCAAAAACGGAAAAAGACGTAATAGAATGGCGTCATTGGTTTCATAAAAACGCCGAACTGAGTAATCGTGAATTCGAGACATCTAAACGAATAGCTCAAATCCTAAAAGAAATCGGATATGAACCGCAAACAGGAGTCGCTAAAACGGGTGTTGTAGCAGTATTGAAAGGAGGAAAACCCGGCCCGGTCGTTGGGCTCCGTGCAGATATTGATGGACTTCCAGTAAAAGAGCGTGTAGAACTGCCATGGGCTTCTGAGCAAATGGGAGAGTATAATGGCGAAATGGTTCCAGTCATGCATGCGTGTGGACATGATACTCATACTAGCATTCTGTTGGGTGTAGCAAAAATGCTTTGGGAAATAAAGGATGAAGTTCCTGGAACTGTGAAATTTATTTTCCAACCAGCTGAAGAAGGAGCGCCTCAAGGTGAAGAAGGCGGAGCTAAATTAATGGTAAAAGAAGGTGTTTTAAAGAATCCAGATGTAGATGCGATCTTTGGACTTCATATTAATGCGCAAACCCCAGTAGGCAAACTTAAGGTTAGACCAGAGGGTATAATGGCTGCTGTTAATTCAATGAGAATTGATATTAAAGGAAAGCAAGCTCATGGATCTGCACCTTGGGATGGTATTGATCCTGTTGTTACTGCAGCTCAAATCATCAATAACTTGCAGTCAGTAGTAAGCAGAAATATGAAGCTTACCGAAGCTCCAGCAGTTATTACAATTGGTGCGATTCATGGTGGTGTGAGATCTAACATAATACCAGAAGACTTGTACATGCTCGGGACTATCCGAACATTGGATACTGACATGAGAGCACAAATTCTACAAAGAATTAGAGAGGTAGCAACAAAAACAGCAGAATCAAACAATGCTGATATTGATATATGGATCGACGAGGGATATCCAGTGACATACAATGAAACTTCACTTTATAATCAAATGCTGCCAACCTTACAAAGAGCGGCTGGTAAGCAAAATGTACAAATAATCAAACCAATAACTGGAGCAGAGGATTTTTCCTTTTTTCAAGAGCAAGTCCCAGGTTTATACTTTTTCATCGGTGGGTGTCCTCCAGAGATGGATCATACTAAAGTAGCTGGGCATCATACGCCAGATTTCTATGTTGATGATAGTGGTATGAAATTAGGAATGAGATCAATGATGGGTCTTACTTTAGACTACATGAGCAAATAAACACCACAAAATCATCGATGAATAATACAATTTATTAGTTAAATATTTATAAAGGGTAGTCAATATAACTACCCTTTTTTATGGTACAATCCCAATATATTATGGTAGTATTTGTATAGATATTTGATTCATAATTATCAACAAACTACTACCATGAGCTTTATATTTAATCTACTCGCTAAGAAAGACGCTGTTAAACTCAGTAAGACAGATTCGGGAGAATGGGTTGTTAAAAAGAATTTAAAGATCCTTTACATAGGATCTAAAGAAAAGTGTCAAACCTATATCAACCAGCTAAACGTGGCGTAGCGGTGAGCCACTAGGTTAGAAATAGGAATAGGTGCGTGAACCCTGCCATTTGGTGGGGTTTTGTTTTTTAATCTCTATCTGCCCAGAAACCAAAAAGCCAATTACCAGGTGACTTTTCATTATTTGACCTGAAAAACTCATCTACGGCATGCATGAGTTCTTTCTTAGTGATATAATCGTCACCATCGCGATCCAATTTTATAAATGCCTTTGCAGAATGTTTGATCGGAATGTGATAACACATGAACATATCCGAGTATTCATTTACTGAAATAACTCCATCATTATTTACATCAAATGAATCGAAGATTGAGCTTATCATATGGATAACCCAGCTCTTATAAATTTGCTCATTCCCCTTTCTAAGCATATTGTCCATGAATTCTAGAAAATGTTCCTCATTCGCGACACCACCTTGCCGCTCGAAATATTTTTGAAACATCTTCCAACTCTGCACACTCCTGTGAATCACCTTTTTATACTCCTCAGTGCCCGGTTTGTACGTCCATAGAAGACATAATGATTCCCCAATTTCCATAAAGTCATTTGCTTCTAATACGCCGTTTCGATCTTGATCAAGAACAACATGGAAATAGTGCGATATTTTTTGTTTTTGTAATGGCGACAGCATTTATACTAAGGTTTTAAAATAAAAAGATAGTCGATAAATCTTAATACACAAGACTAAACAAAGGTGACCAACTTATTAGAAACGGGATTGTGTAAGTATACCAATAGTTCACTAGGCAAAAGCACTAATACAGCAACGTTCCATCAGCCTAAAGGCTGCTATTTGTATTATTCCTAGAATCTATTGATCTTTGATAATACCTATTAGCACACAAAATGAATATGAAATATGTTTCCGCCGGCATATTAATATTTATCAGTTTAGCGAGTGCTGCGCAATGTGAGAGCTGTAACCAGGGTTCTTCAGGAGCAGTATGGGAAGGAGATGTTGATTCTAACTGGGAAAATCCAAATAATTGGTCCGGCAATACGTTACCCACTGGAGGAGCAATAACTATAGACGGAGATCTATATACCAATGCACCAATAATTACCGTAAATTCATCCTTTTCACCTACAGATGTATTTATCCAAGATGGAGCATCCTTAACATTACAAGCAGACTTAAGTCTTACAGATGATTATATCATTCGAAATAATTCATCTTTAAATATTCAAAGTGGATCCAATGCAACTGGTGATGATCTAAATCTGTGCGCAGGTGGCTCAATCAATATGAGCGGTGGGTCTCTTGATAACACAAGTGGTAGTGGCATATTAAGAGTATGTACCTCTACTCCTGCTGGTGCCACAGGTACAACAGAAATAAATATTACCGGTGGTTCTATTGTGAGCACAACATCTTCACCTGAATCTGGAGTCATCGGTGATTACATAAATACATCCGGTGGTGGTACATATACTGATGATGGAGGACTGCTCCCTGTAGATTTAATAAGCTTTACTGGCAAAGCAACAGCCTCAAACGTTACATTAGAATGGTCAACAGCCACAGAGATAAACAATCAATATTTTGATATTCAAAGAAGCTGGGATGGTGTCAATTTCACAACCATCGGACGAGTAGTTGGTCATGGTACCACCAACAGTATAAAAAATTATGAATTCGTCGATCAAAATCCTTGGAAAGAGGGCTACTACAGATTACTCCAAGTAGATTTTGATGGCTCTTCTGAGTATCATTCGACAATACGAGTTGAGCAATCGCTTGGAGCAGACTTATATCAATTTTCTTATAAGCATGATAAGTCCGGCCCCATTCGAATACAATCAATATTTGACATTAAAGAAGTGAGATTGATTAATAGTAGTGGACAAATTCTTGCAAGTGGAATGCATGGAAATAGCCTCGAAATTCAAACGGCTAATTTTGATGCAGGCATTTACTTTCTTCAAATACAATGGGGAAATTCGGAAGTCCGCGAGAAAATTCTATTGATAGATTAAGCTTCTATCGGATTCATAGTTTTCCTTTCAAACCACGAATAGCTGTTCTGGCATATATGTACAGAGCCAGTGAAGAAACTAGAAACAGAGCAATTATTTGATAAGTGTTCATAGTATTTCTCTCTTTGATTGAGTTTAAAAGTAACGTTTTATAACATTATCATTATTCAGTTATTTATAAAATCCATCAAGTAGTTATTTTTAAGTATGATAGCTACTATTAACCACCAAGGCAAAGAAATTCTTTATATCGATTATCGAAATCTTGGAGATGATGAGATGATTGATACAATTAATCAAATGAGAGAAAAAGTGCTTGCCTTAAATAAACCTCACCTCAGACTTGTAAATGTTTCTGGTACCAATGCATCCGCAAGGTTTAGAACACAAATGCGTCAGATAGGTAAAGAAATAGGACACATACCTTCAAAAGTTGCCATTGTAGGAGTACCTACTTCCAAGCGAGTTGTCATCAATGCCTATAATGTTATGATTGGAGGTAAAATGAAACTATTTGATAATGAGGAAGATGCTAAAGTTTATCTAGTAAGTTGAATCGATGCGTACCCCCTACTTACTACTTCTTATATGTGTGTTGAATACCGGCTGCATAGATGAAAATGCCAATAGCCAGTCTCTGTTAAAACCATCAGCTATTCTACAATCTCAGGATAGTACTTTAACCGATTTTCTTTTTGACAAGGGAGCATGGTTTGGAATATCATTAAATGAAAATAGCTGGGGGTTATCTGCACCACGTATCCTATCAGACAGCAATGGATATGACTTTCGCGACAAAGTACTAACAGGAACAATTTTAATAAATGGCAAGGAAGTGAAACCGATAAATCACTATTATCCGGGAAGCCTTGTCCAAGAGTTAAACTCCGATGAATCGCAAATCATATTCAAATCAATTTTTGCAGACCATCAAAATGCATATTTAGCCTTGGAGATTAAAAATCTTAGTTCACAATCAAAAACTTATACCCTTAATTGGACCACTCCAACTCCAGATTCAATATCCTCAAATGTATTGGTTTATGATTTGGTTAATGCTGAACTGATCGTGAAAGATCTATCCGGAAGCGTTTTAAACTTACAGAAAGAGATAAATCTAAATGGAGAATCGCAAACCACTTTGTATGTGAATATCTCGCACAGATTTAAAGATGAGATTTTAATAAAAACGGATACAAAAGACTTAAATAGGCTATTTACTAACAACAATAAAAGGTGGTCAGAATATCATAATCGGTACAAACAATTATCACCTTCAAAACAAATATTAGCTTCTAAATGTCTACAAACTCTGGTTAATAATTGGAGATCACCAATTGGCGAATTGGCTTATGAAGGTTTATTTCCCTCATATGACTATGAGTGGTTTCATGGATTTTGGTCCTGGGATTCCTGGAAACATGCGGTCGCGTTGGTCAATTTTGAACCCGAACTAGCCAAAAATCAAATCCGAACCATGTATCACTTTCAAGATGAGCATGGAATGATCGCAGATGTAGTTTATAGGGATACACTCTTAGAAAAACACAACTGGAGAGATACAAAACCTCCTCTTTCTGGATGGGCTATTCGTAAAGTATTCGATAGTACACGAGATACCGCATTTGTGGAACAGCTATTGCCCAAGCTTATGAAATATCATAGTTGGTGGTACAGAAACAGGGATCATAACAACAATGGAGTTTGCGAATATGGTTCTACCGACGGCTCACTTGTTGCCGCAGGATGGGAAAGTGGAATGGATAATGCGGTTAGGTTTGATGACGCAAAAATTATTCAAGTAAACCAATCGGCTTGGTCTCTGAATCAAGAATCAATTGACTTAAACGCATATCTATATTTCGAAAAAACACAAATAGCATACCTACAATATGCTTTAGAAAATGATGATATAGCGTCTCAATTCATTAAAGATGCTGATGCGTTAAAAATCAAAATCCAAAATCATTTTTTCGATAGTGATCACGGATATTTCTTTGACATTAGCACAGATAAATCGCAGCATATTGATGTTTATGGCCCTGAGGCATGGACAGCACTTTGGACAGAACTAGCCACAATGGAACAAGCTAAATTGGTTGTTAACAAAATAACCGATGACAATCACTTCAATACTTTCGTTCCATTTCCAACCTTATCTGCAGATCATCCAAAATTTGATCCTCTGAATGGGTATTGGCGTGGGCCAGTATGGTTAGATCAAGCCTACTTTGCCCTTGATGGAATGGATAAATATGGTTTTGAAAAGGAGTACATAGAATTGGTGGAAAAACTTTTTAATAATGCGCAAGGTCTCTCACAAAAAGGAGTTCCAATTAGAGAAAATTATCATCCAACCACAGGCGAAGGTTTAAATGCCAATCATTTTTCATGGTCTGCTGCACATATATTGATGCTTCTGGAAAAGGAGGCAAATCTGTAATAAATTGAGTATCCTTTAAATCATAAGGTTATGTCTACTCAGGAATACTATCATGTCTTTGAATCCATTATCTATGCTGCAATAGTCACTCAATTGCTATCGGGTTGGTATAGAATGTTTTCCAATTGGGATTCCATTAGACTTTATTGGGCTCACAGTGCATTTACAATCATCACCTTCATCCTTGTTGTTGATAGATATTTCAGATTCCAGTCAATGGAGCATTTCAATGGAGTCGTAAATACAGCTACCTTCATTTTATATATTGTACTTGCTCCTGCTGTCTTTTACATACTTACGCTTTTGTTATTTCCAACCAAAATGAAAGGGAATGATCTTAAAGTATTTATGTTGAAACGTTTAAGACCTTGCATGATCGCGACAACTATTTACGGACTTGACATAACCATAAGGAACTTACTTATATCAGAACATTCATGGACATTTGAAATACCTAGTTTTATCAATATTAGTATTGGAATTATTCTCATAATAAAACCAAATCAGAAGCTTTTTGAATTTCAAATGGCAGCCAATATCCTAATTGCCAGCATCATGATTTGGAATACAATCTAAATTCGAATTTTCTTTATTTTATTCTTTAATATCATTGCTCGAAATAACGATCTACATGGAAGGTCTTCAAAATAAAAATCCACTTCGAAATCCAGAATACATCATTGCATTTGGTGTAGCGCTCATCAGTATTTGCGCGCTTTTTGTATCGATCCGTCAAACAACAATCATGTCTGAGCAGCGCGCCTTAATGCATGAACAAGCGAAGGCTTCTGTATGTCTAGGATTGGATTGGGAGTTGGTAAATCTCACAGCGTTGAAGACCAAAGTATAAATAACTATCAGATTAGAGTAACCAATGCAGGTGTTGGCCCGGCAATTATTAAAGATGTGAGATTACTTTATAAAGATGAACAGATTACCACCTGGTGGAATTTGTTTGATGCTTTTGAAATGAATGATAGTATACCAACCTATGTAACCAATTCCAGAATTAGTAAGAATATTATTCGTCAGGGTGAAAACCTAAGAATCTTGAGTCTAAAAGAGAATCTACAATTGGCTCAGGTCTTTTATGAAAATTCAGATCAAATTAGAATAGACATCATATATGAATCTATTTATGGCGATCAATGGAAGTACACTACAAGTCTTACCGGAAAAGGTGAATCTACTGAAGAGGTCATTCCAACCATTGAAGAGTTTGACAAAGAGAAGAGCTTTAAGAATTAAGAGGTAAAGCCAAAAGTATTCCAGCTATGATTCATGATTTATTTAATGGCAAATAACTTATTGTTAACTTACCTATACTCACTAATCTTAAAATCTATGAATCCGCTTGAAACATTTCAAAAGAAAATTGGCACCAGCCCAGATGGGGATTTTGGTCCTATGACCTTTAGAAAAGGAAGGGAATATTTAAATATTTCAGATATTGAAGCTGTGCATTTTTTTGCACAATGTTCTCATGAAACAGCAGGATTTAAGGTGTTTAAAGAAAACCTGAATTATTCAGCTGATGGTTTGCTAAAGGTATTTGGTAAATATTTCAATGAAGGAAATGTAACCGAGTATGCCAGAAATCCTGAAAAAATAGCAAATAGAGTCTACGCCAATCGAATGGGCAATGGTGATGAACAAAGTGGAGATGGCTGGAAGTATAAAGGACGAGGGGCCATTCAATTGACAGGAAAAAACAATTATGAAAAGTTAGCAGAGAACCAGAACGTTGACTTTATCTCTAATCCTGATCTTGTCGAAACAGATTATGCATTTGAAAGTGCAATCCACTTTTTCAACGTCAACAATTTGTTTTCGATTTGCACTGATCTAACTGAAGAAACCATTAAAAAACTTACCAAAAGGATCAATGGTGGCTATAATGGCCTAGATCATCGCATTGAATTAACCAATAAATACAGCAATTACACCTAAGACTGAATTGTATAAAAGTGATTGCACAGGGACTCGAACGGAAACGTCCGCCCGGCCCGAACCTGCTGATTAGAAGGCCTAGTTTCTCATATGCTTAGATTACTGACACTCTGAAACGAAAAAACCCGCGATAAAGCGGGTTTAGATCGTGATTGCACAGGGACTCGAACGGAAACGTCCGCCCGGCCCGAACCTGCTGATTAGAAGGCCTAGTTTTCTCTTATGCTTACATTACTGATAGTCAGAAACTAAAAAACCCGCTAAAAAGCGGGTTTAGATCGTGATTGCACAGGGACTCGAACGGAAACGTCCGCCCGGCCCGAACCTGCTGATTAGAAGGCCTAGTTTCTCTTATGCTTAGATTACTGACACTCTGAAACGAAAAAACCCGCGATAAAGCGGGTTTAGATCGTGATTGCACAGGGACTCGAACGGAAACGTCCGCCCGGCCCGAACCTGCTGCTTAGAAGGCTTAGTTATTTCTTTGGCTTAGATTACTGATAATCAGAAACGAAAAAACCCGCGATAAAGCGGGTTTAGATCGTGATTGCACAGGGACTCGAACGGAAACGTCCGCCCGGCCCGAACCTGCTGCTTAGAAGGCTTAGTTATTTCTTTGGCTTAGATTACTGATAATCAGAAACGAAAAAACCCGCGATAAAGCGGGTTTAGATCGTGATTGCACAGGGACTCGAACGGAAACGTCCGCCCGGCCCGAACCTGCTGCTTAGAAGGCTTAGTTATTTCTTTGGCTTAGATTACTGATAATCAGAAACGAAAAAACCCGCGATAAAGCGGGTTTAGATCGTGATTGCACAGGGACTCGAACCCCGAACCTGCTGCTTAGAAGGCAGCTGCTCTATCCAGTTGAGCTATGCAACCAAATTTCATTGTGCGGAGAGAGGGGGATTCGAACCCCCGGTACGATTTCTCGCACGCATGTTTAGCAAACATGTGGTTTCAGCCACTCACCCACCTCTCCGGGCTTCCTGAAAAAGGAACGCAAATATAAAATTTAGTTTGAAAATCTGACAAGCTAAATCAGAAATTATAATTCAAATTTTCAAAGGCTATGATTTAACCTCTCAGCAACCCAAATATCCACCGACAGTAAGGTCAGCATGCAACCTTACTTTTTAAGCTCTTGTCGAATGGCTCAATTAAATGTTTGAACTTATGAGAGCTCTCCAAATAACAAAATACTTAGTCCCTTTTACTTGTCTTACTATTCTATGTGGTACCACTCACGAATTTGCACATCACTTTTCAGGAGCTATTGTCTGTGGCTGTTTTGGATTCAAGACCTTTAATTCGTTTCAGCTATGTGCTGGATGCGAATCCAATCCATACTGGCTTGTCCCAACATATATAGGACCACTCTTCACTTTCCTACTTTTATGGATTGGCAGATATCAATTGAAGCAAGAGAGCATTCAATCCAAACAGCTAGGTTTTGCACTGATATTTGCAAACTTCCCCGTCAACAGAATACTATTTGCTTTGATGGGAATGAATGACGAACAATACGCTGCTTCTATTCTTTTCGGAAATGAAAACACTCTTTCCTTTTGGGTCACTAATCTTGCAATTTGGCTCTTCACAATTCCACCACTTTATACGGCCTATTGCTCAATTAAGAGTCCAAAGAGAATCCTCATATTTCTTCTCTACTTTATAATCCCATTTGCTTTTGTCATAATCTTCGCAGGGTTTTTGCTTGAAGAATGGTTGCTACTTAAAAAACAATTTTTATCATCAACAATAATTGGAATACCACTATTACTAATACTAGTTGAAATTGTATGTGTATTGGGTTATTACTTTTTAAAAAAACATATATATCAACAACCTTTGGTAAAGTTGAAATAAGAAATCACTACAAATACTTGTAACTTCCTCACCAACATTCATCAACATGAACAAAACACAAATCCTAATCGCTCTAGTAATACTTAGCATCTTCGGCGTAATAAGTACATATCTAGACGTTCATAAAATTTGGAGTCAAGATGATCAGCCAGTCACAAAAGAGAGAAAGTTGCGACATGGAGAGATCAAACAATACACAAAGGATAAGCGTCTAAAAACGGTTGTCAATTATGACAATGGCATTAAGCATGGCACCTCCTACCTCTACCATAATGATGGCAAGACGGTCTTATTGGCAATGCCATACAATCAAGGGAAGCGTGAAGGAGTATCTAAGAAGTATTACCAAAATGGGAAATTGTACGCTGCAACCACCTATAAAAATGATGTGCTCCACGGACCAAGGCAGATCTACTATACTTCCGGACAACTTAAGGCCGAGATTATGTACGGATATGGCAAACCTGGTATCGGCTCAAAAGAATTTTTAAAAGATGGCACTCAAAAGCCTGAAAATAAGATTATCGCTACAAAACTTCGCAACTCTTTCAGCTTGTCGACTTCAGAAGAATGCAAAGAATCAAAGTTTTATATAGGCAAGCTCATTGAGGACAATTTCTTCGATCCCTTACACCCGGATGTAAAGCTGCTTACAAAAGAGGACGCCACTTATGTCGTGGATCTGAATCTCTATACTCCAAGCTATTTGAAGTATCAGGACATCATATGTGAGTGTGACAGCAAGCAGGGCAATACCATAATAATGAAGACACGGCTTTACTAATCGCAGATGAAGGCATACGTCATTCCCCTTAAAGAAGTGCCGTTCTTCCTAAAAAATGTTAATCCATAGAAATCTATCTTCCCTGATCCATTCCTTCTGTTAGATTTGCCGACTGATAAATTAAAAATGCTGCATGCATGAAATGGGTCAATACAATAGGCACTTTTGAGATAATAATAGCAGGAGCTTTCCTCCTTCTCTACATAGCCTATGTTTGGCGAGTGATTGTTACTACACGAAGACTGGATCTTCCAGCCGTCAGAGTTGTAATAAAGACCGTGTTGCGAACAGTCTATTTCGGACTTATTGTTACAGCTTTATTAGGTCCAAGTTTTGGAGATGCGTCCAGAGAAGTTAAAACTGTAGGTAAGGACATTTTTATATGCATCGATCTAAGTCAGTCTATGAATGCGGTGGATGTTCAACCCTCAAGATTGGCCAAAGTCAAATTTGAATTAAGAAATATCGTTGAAGCGTTTAATTCAGATCGCATTGGACTAATTATGTTTAGCAGCGAGGCATACATGCAGTGTCCGCTTACTTACGATAACAATGCCCTGAACCTTTTCATCCAGACGCTAAATACAGATATGGTCCCAAACTACGGTACGGATTTTGGACCACCTCTTGAGATGGCAACTGAAAAGTTAATTGTTGATGACACGGTGATCACTCAATCAAAATCAAAAATCACCATACTTATAAGTGATGGCGAAGATTTTGGAGAGAATACGGATGAAATCGCAGAAGAGCTTGAATCTGAAGGAATAACTTTATTTACACTGGGCGTTGGCACAAAGCAAGGAAGTAAAATTCCAACGAGAAACGGATTTAAAACGGATAGGAGCGGAAATGATGTTATTTCTCAGCTCAATTCAAGGTCACTGGAGGATCTGGCAGAAAATACCGGCGGAGAATATTTTGAGATCAATGAATCCAGAAACGACGTATCACGTTTGATTAGTGCCATCAATCGAGTAGAGGGAGAAATGAGAGATTCAAAGCAAGTAGATGCAACCCAAAACAGGTATTACTACTTTCTAGGTCTCGCATTATTTTTGATGGTTATAGATGTATTGTTCAGCGTTAAACTGATTAAACTATGAGAACATTCCTGGTTGTCATATTAGCACTTCTAATAAACGATCCTAAAGAGATTGCAAAAATCAATGCGCTAAAAAAAGAAGCAGAAACTGCTTTTTTAGCCAAAGATTATGAGCTAGCAATTTCCAAGTACACTCTTTTAAGTGATTCTTTAGGTATCGAAGATCCAGCTGTGAAGTTAAACCTTGCCCATGCTCATTATCATTTAGGTGATACCGCGGGAGCTGTTATAAACTACGGAAAACTTTCGAATTCAGAGAATAAAGAACTTAAGTCCATAGCAATGCAACAAATGGGAATAATCAGTAAAGAGGCTGGAAAATTGGAAGAATCCCTACAACTACTCAAGTCCTCCATAAAAGCAGATAATAATAATAATGATGCAAGATATAATTATGAGGTAGTAAAAAAATTACTGGAAAATCAAAGACAACAAGACAACCAAGATCAACAAAATCAAGATGGAGATTCTGAAAATGAAGAAGATATTATTCCATCTGAATATGCTAAAGCAATGAAAAAGCGAGCGGATGAACTTAGATATCAGGGAAAATTCAAAGATGCTTATGATACTATGATTGAAGCATATTCTAATGATAGAACCGTAAAAGCTTATGAGAAATATATCGAGAAATTAAAAAAGATTATATCGTGAGGAACATGAGACTTCTAATCGTAATTTTATTAGTAACGCCATTACTGACGTCAGCCCAAAGACCTGTTGATTACTTTAATAAAGCTGCTAATCAATATATCGATGGATCCAAGGAAAAAGCACTGTCAACATTAGATGATGGACTAATTAAACATCCCAACGATCCAAATCTAGAGAGGCTGAAAGAAGCTTTACTTTCTGAAGAAGAACAAGAACAGGACAAAGAAAACAATCAGTCCAATAGTCAAGGAGAGCAGGACGATAAAAAGCAAGACGATCAGGAGCAGCAAGAACAAGAGCAGAACCAAGAACAACAAAATCAAGATCAAGAAAACCAGGAAGACCAAGAAAAGTCTCAAGAACAAATGACCCAAGAAAAGCTCGAAGAGATGGGTATCAGCGAAGAAAAGGCCAGGCAGCTTTTAGAGGCAATGAGACAGAGTGAGATTAAGTACTTGCAACATCAAAGAAGAAAACCGACCAAGAGGCCACCTAGCGGTAAGCCAGACTGGTAAAATTGATTTCTTTCGAACATTATCTTTTCACACATGATTTTACGATCTTTGCGTCCCGAAATGAACCTTCGGGACTTTTTTTTGATTATATCACAAAACCCATTAAACCCATTTTAATAACATGCAAGAAGTTTACATAGCATCAGCAGTTCGCACCCCAATTGGAAGTTTTGGTGGAAAGCTAGCAGGATTTTCAGCCACCCAACTAGGCACAATCGCAATCAAAGGAGCTTTAGAAAAATCTGGTGTATCCGCAGATCAGGTAAATGAAGTCTACATGGGAAATGTGCTTTCAGCCAATCTTGGTCAGGCACCTGCAAGACAAGCTGCAATTGGTGCTGGTATAGGTCACAACGTTCCGTGCACAACAGTTAATAAAGTTTGCTCATCAGGAATGAAATCTGTGATGCTGGGGGCACAGTCAATGATGCTAGGAATAAATGACGTTGTAGTAGCAGGTGGAATGGAAAGTATGTCAAATGTTCCATTTTATGTTCCAAAAGCTCGATTTGGATATAAGTATGGACATGGACAACTAATCGATGGTCTAATGCATGATGGTCTTTGGGAGGCATACAATGAATTCCCAATGGGAAGTTGTGCAGACAACACTGCGAAAGAAATGAATATCTCACGAGAGTCTCAAGATGAATTTGCTATTAACTCTTACAAAAAGGTAGCTGCATCTACAGAAGCTGGTGATTTTAAAGATGAAATTGTTCCGGTTGAAATACCTCAAAGAAAAGGGGATCCAATCGTGATGGATGAGGACGAAGAGTTTAGAAATGTAAACTATGACAAGATTCCGGCACTAAGACCAGTATTCAACAAAGATGGTTCAGTTACTGCAGCAAATGCATCTACTATCAATGACGGTGCTTCTGCGATTGTGTTGGTAAGTAAAGAGAAAGCAGAAGAATTAGGTCTTACTGTGTTAGCAAAAATCAAAGGTTTTGCGGATGCAGCCCAAGATCCGATGTGGTTTACGACAGCTCCATCATTAGCTGTACCTAAAGCGCTGGCACATGCAGGCGTAGAGAAATCAGACGTTGATTTCTGGGAAGTGAATGAAGCATTTTCTGCTGTAGCACTTGCAAATCAACAAGAGTTAGGACTTGACGCAGATAAGTTAAATGTATTTGGTGGTGCTGTAGCAATGGGACACCCGCTAGGTGCGTCTGGTGCAAGAATCATCACAACACTATGTAACGTAATGAATAAAAAAGGTGGCAAAATTGGTGCAGCAGGAATCTGCAACGGTGGAGGTGGTGCCTCTGCAATTGTTATCGAAAAGGTTTAAACGCCTTTCTTAGAATCTCAATTAAGCCTGGCAATGCCAGGCTTTTTTATTTTAGAATCTTACGTATTCTTCTCCCCTCTTCCAGGTAATCAAAAATATCTGACTCTGACTCTGACTTTATCATATTCTCCAGCTTACCAAGTTCTTCTTTATAAGCTTCAATACCTTTGAGAACCATCTCTTTGTTTTCAATAAAAATTGTACTCCACATAGATGGCGAACTTTTAGCTAGCCGAACAGTAGATTCAAATCCAGATCCAGCAAGGTCTAATATTACTTCTCCATTTTTTTCCTTATCAAGTACGGTTTGACTTAAAACATATGAAGTCACGTGACTTAAATGCGAGATATATGCCAAGTGTCTATCATGTTCCGAAGCACTCATTTTAGTAAGGTAAAACCCAGCCTTAACAGCTAAATCTTCGAAAGAACGAAGCAATTCAGCATCTGATTTTTCTGTATCGCAAAGGATTAAGTTCTTGCCTTTAAACAATCCACTTAATGCTGCCTCGGGCCCAGAGTGTTCCGTACCAGCAATTGGGTGAGCAGCTATAAATTGACTTCTATTTCTATGACCAGTTACCGCATCGCAAATCGATTTTTTGGTTGAGCCAAAATCTACTATTAGTTGATTAGGATTCAATTGATCTAAGATCGTTGGAAGAATCATTTTGATTCCTTTAACCGGGATGGCGAGAATAATTACATCCGACCAATTAATTGCATCATCTATTGAATCAAAAACCTCATCTATAATCCCAAGCTCTTCTGCTTTTAGCATAGCCGCCTGATTTTTATCAAACCCTCCAAAGCGAAGGCTTTTTTCTTTTTTTAATGATAAAGTGAATGACCCCCCAATTAATCCAACACCAACGATTAGTATATTCATTTTCTAATTTTTCATGTATCCTAAGACGAAATTACCGCCGTGTATTTACTTTGTACTAAATAAATCTTAGAATCGTTACTATGATTATGAGAATCACTTTACTAACCATCCTGCTGTTTCAGCTTTTAGAAAGCTATTCCCAACAACAAATAAAGACCTACTACGATCAAGGTCAGCTTAAAGAAGAGTATCAAATACTTAACAACGACAGCGCCATGGTTGATGGAGAATACAAGATGTATGATCTTGTCGGAAACGTGATTGTCAAAGGTGATTTCGAATCAGGGCTAAAAGAAGGCATCTTCTTTAATTATTATCCCGATGGAAGTGTTCAGCGCCAAACAGTTTACAGGAAAAATCTAAAAGAAGGGCTTACTCAAGTTTTTACTGCTTCTGGCAAAGTGATTCAAGAGTCTACGTTCCACAATGACACTTTGGTGGGCAATGTCCGATTGTATGATGAAAATGGAAACCTAAAGGGATCGACATCTTTTGAAAAAGGAAAACCAAACGGCCCTGTTCTTTCCTATTACTCGAATGGAGATGTAAAAGAAGAAGTTAACTATAAAGATGGAAAGCCAAATGGATTAACCAGGCAGTTTTATGAGAATGGAAAAACGAAGTTGGAAGCCAATTATCAATCAGGTCTATTAAATGGCATGTATAAAACCTATTATCCATCAGGTAATCTTGAAATGGAGGTGGAAAACCAACAAGGTGACAGATCCGGATCCGTAAAAACGTATTATGATAATGGGCAACTCCGATCTAAAGGCAATTATGCTAACGGAGCTCTTCAAGGTGATTTTCTTGCCTATTTCGATAATGGCGATACTAAAAGTGAATACAAATACAAAGATGGATACCGCGTAGGGAAAAGTGTAGATTATCATAAAAACGGTGAACCGAGACTTGTGTCACTGTTTACCAATGGGGGTCAAAATGCCTCAATAAAAGAATATACTGATAAAGGACAGCGTATTTCGGAGAAAGAACTAGAGAATGAACAACCTCATGGCACATGGAAATCGTGGGATGAAAAAGGAAACCCCATTGACATTAAGAGGTTCGAAAAAGGAAAATTGCACGGCATCCAGGTGACATACCTCAAAGGGAAGATTAGCACTGAAACAGAATACCGATTTGGAAATAAATATGGTCCATTTAAAGAATACTATCCATCTGGCGATGTAAAGGTTGATGCAAACTACGAACTCAACAAACTACAAGGAGCATATACAGCTTATCATAAAAATGGCCAGATTGAATATACAGGTATGTATGTTAGAAATAAACGCCATGGTGTTTGGAAGTACTTTGATAAAAAAGGAATTCCAACAGAAGAGATTACCTACAAATACGGCGAGCAATTAGAAAATAACTAACACCTCGGTTTATTTTCCGTAAATGAGGTATGTCATCAAAATTATTCGCCTCCATCCTGGGTGCAATTTTACTTTTAGGATGTTCTCAAGAAGAAATTATTCCGGATAGGTTTTATCCTAGAAATGATCATGAAGCCTACTGGTATTCACTTAAGCAAGCTAACCTTCTGAATTCAGCTTTAGGCAAAGATTGGATGGATGCCTCAGAACGTCCTTTCAATGAACAAATCAGGGTTAACCTTCCATATCAAGAAGCCTTCGAAATATCAGATTTAAAACCTGATGCACTAGGATATCGATTTGACGTAAAAAGAGGACAGAAGATTTTGGTAAACATCGACTTAATCACCGATGACTCAACGCGTGTTTTTGTAGATTTATTTAGAGTAGAAAATGACTCATTAAATAAGTTTAGACATGTCGCATCGGCCGACAGTCTTCTGGATCTGGCATTTTCCCCAAGAAAAGACGCTTCCTACTTATTGAGATTACAACCTGAACTTTTACGAGGAGGTCAATATTCCATTACCATAGAGAATGTGCCAACTTTAGCTTTTCCCGTTGCTGGAAAGAATAAGCGAGCCATACAAAGCTTTTTTGGTGATCCCAGGGATGGCGGTCGCCGAGACCATCATGGTGTAGATATTTTCGCAAAGCGACATACACCAATTATTGCTCCGGTCGCAGCAGATGTGAGATTTGTAGGTACCAGAGGGATTGGTGGCAAAGTAGTTTGGCTCCATGACAGAAAAACTGGAAACCACTTATACTTCGCTCACCTTCAGGATCAAAATGTAAAAAGATATCAAAAAGTAAGTCCTGGCGATACAATAGGAACAGTTGGCAATACGGGAAACGCCAGATACACTCCTCCTCATTTACATTTTGGAATCTACAATAACGGACCAATTGATCCTTACTCATTTATAGTAGAAGAGTATCAGCGCCCAGAAAAATTGCAGCCTGATACTGCACTGCTTGGTAAGGAGTTTCGTTTAGCGCATGAACTCTTATTGAAGAATGAGATGAAAAGATCGGCCGGTATTTCCGACACCCTTTCAATTGGTAGTACCTTGAAAATTGCAGCCGTAAATCACAACTATGTTCGCATTATCGATGCCAATGGTAATAAAGGATTTCTTACCAAAAGAGAAGTAAGAAAACTCTGAAGTAGAATCAGTAATTTCATTGCATGATTTTCTTTCGAACCATAAAAGCATTTCTTGAAGATAAAGAATATCGAGACCTACTTTTGACCAGCGTATTTATCCTAATAATCGGAACATTCACTTATCATGAACTTGAAGGATGGAGTTACCTGGATGCTTTCTACTTCTCTTTTATCACGCTCACAACTATTGGTTTTGGAGATTTTGCGCCGCAAACTGATGCAGGTAAGATCTTCACATATACATCATAGCAGGTGTAGGCATCATCCTAACCTTCATAAACACGCTTTATCTTCACTACAATGAAAGTCGCAAGAAGCGTAAGAAAAATAAAGATGATTAAGAACTACTATTCAGAATAAGTAATTCTAAATATCGTCCCTGCCAAATCATCTGAAACCAACATTGAGCCATCATTGGCAAACACTATATCTACAGGTCTTGCCCAAGCAGTATTGGTTTCTTTATTTAAAAACCCTTCAGCAAAATCCTCATAGGCAACACCAACACCATCTTGCTCTGTCACCATGGTAATCTTGTGGCCGGTGTGGCCAACATCTGCATCTCTATTCCAAGACCCATGCTCAGCAATGAATATCTTATTCTTATACTCAGCTGGAAATGCAGTGCTCGTGCAAAACTTCAACCCAAGTGGGGCTACATGCGGACCGAGATTTTGTGCAGGTTTTACAAAGTCTGAGCAAGGAAACTTGTGACCAAATTCAGGATCCTTGATTTCACCAGCATGGCAATATGGATATCCAAAATGTTGACCTTGGTCTGAAGCACGATTTAACTCACATGATGGGCTTTCATTACCCAACCAATCTCTTCCATTGTCTGTAAACCATAGCTCGCCTGTTTCAGGATGCCAAGTAAATCCAACCGTATTTCTAACCCCATGCACGTAGACTTCTCTGTCGGATCCATCAGGATTCATTCGTGTAATACTCGCATAAAGCTCATTTTTACTTTCACAAATATTGCACGGTGCACCAACAGGCACATAGAGCTTACCATCAGGACCAAAAGCGATATACTTCCATCCATGATGGCCATCGGTAGGATAGTCATCATAAATCTTAACAGGTTCTGGTGGATTCGAAAGGTTAGCTTCTATATCATCAAATCTCCACAAACTTGAGACTTCAGCAACAAAAAGAGCCCCATCCTTCAATGCAATACCGTTAGGCATTCTCATACCTTCAGCAATAACGTATCTCTCATCCGCCTTCCAGTCTCCATCCGTGTCCTTAATTGCATACACCTTATCCCCTCCTCTATTACTAACAAACAGAGTTCCATTTTCGCTCAGCACCATTGATCGTGCATTATTCACTCGTGCGAATACATCAATTTTAAAGCCATCCGGCAATTTAATTTTATCAAGATTTAATCCTTCATAGGAAAGAAGTTCAATCTCCTCTTCAATCTCCTCAACTTCAGTATTTTCTGGAGTACTTGAAGAACAATTAACCAATAGAATCACTAGAAAAAAGGATGCAAATCGGATCATAATATTTTTTTGGTTTCAAGTTAAATGATAAGCTGGACAAATATATACGAGAAATCGATCGAAGGATTTAAAGGTTAAATAGAATAATCCATGAGTCATTAAGATGACCATAGTAAATTGAAAAGTTTAAAACCTAGTAATACTGCTTTTTGATTTTAAGATTACTTATCATCCTTCCATTTCTAATTGGAAGTTTTAAATCTGGCGCTCAAGAAAATTTAACTGTTTTTGAAGGGAAGGAAATTGCAATAAGTGGAGGTTGGAATTTAACAATGAACAAGTTCCTTTCCTATTCAGAATCGATTCAAACTCAGGACTACGTTGCCATTGATGTACCTGGAACATGGAATGAGATCTCATGGCATGGAAATAAGGTAGGTGCGTTTGGCTACGGCACCTATTTCAAATCAGTAGTAGTTTCTAAAAACGCAACATCTACGAACTTTGCTATTGAAGTACCGGAAGTAAGTATCGCATACAAAGTATACGCTAATGAAACCTTAATCGGTCAGGTAGGTGTACCCGGAGAAAATGAAACTGAAACCCGACCTAAAATTGACTATAAAGTATTCGCTTTTGAAGCAAATCCAGGAGATACCGTCACCTTAAGATTTCACATTAGCAACTTTAGCAACAAAAGCGGAGGTTTATGGTATGCCCCCAAACTGAATTACGAGAAAGAGCTATTCGAGAAAGTTGAGCTTAATGGTGCATTTAAGCTTATTGTAATCGGATGCATTCTTATAGGTGCACTATTTCAATTATCAACTTTCATAAGGAGATCGAGTGAAAGATCATCAATTTACTTCTTCTTAGTTTGTTTATCCTTGGCAATGCTTCTTCTTACAAGAGGAGACCTGCCATTTATGGACCTGTTTCCATCAGCTAGTTGGTCTGTGCTCAAGAAGACCATGTATTTATCCATAGTCATGATTGGCCCCGCCAATGCTTTGTTTTTAAGAATGAATTTCCCCAGATTCTTCCACAAACAAATCACTAATTCCATTGGGATCTTGGGAGTAGCGCTTTCATTATTCATCGTGATCGCATCACCAAGAATTACATATTCCATTATTCCATATTATCATGCCTGTAATGTCCTTATTGGTATTTATCTGTTTGTCAGCCTTGTAAGGGCAGCTATTGCTCATAAATTTGGAGCCCGATTTCTATTGGTAGGCTATCTGGCAGCATTCCTCGCTGTATTACATGATATTTTGGCAAGTAATTATGTAATTCCTGGATATTCATTCAATCTCATGCACGTGGGAATTGCGTTTTATATCCTTCAATTGATGTTCATGGTGATTGGTCGTTACTTATTTGCGCTAGAAGGAAAAGAACAATTGTCCGCCCATCTTGAAAAAGTGAATAAGGAACTCGAAGAAATAGTTGATAGAAGAACCAAAGCCTTGAAAGACAAGAATGAGATCATTGAATTAAAAAATGCTGAACTTAAAAGCGCTTTGGAAGAAAAAGATCACTTAATGGCTGTGGTAGCTCATGACCTCAAAGCGCCATTATCAAGCATCCAAGGCATCAGCAATCTTATGAAATCGGACCTTAAAGGACAAACCGCAGAATTCAATGAGATGATTCATAAGGTGACAGTAGATGGACGAGAGATGATTGAAAATCTGACTGACCTGAAGGTGTATGAACGAGAAGATTTTGAATTAAGTAAATCCTCCATTAGCCTATCAGATTTTTACGACCAAAAGAAGATCTGCTATCAAGAATTAGCTGAAAAGAAAAACATTTCCTTTACTCCATTGCTGGATATGGAGAAGAAAGAAATATTGACTGACCCAAATGTACTTGGCAGAATAACAGACAATCTACTTTCCAATGCATTGAAATTCACACCGAAAGGTGGTACTGTGGATTTCAAACTTTCTAATAAAAATGAAATTTTGGTTCTTACTGTTGCGGACAACGGACAAGGATTCAATGAAAAGGATAAAACAAAGGCCTTCCAAAAATTCCAGCGATTATCAACTAGACCTACTGATGGGGAAAGTTCAGCAGGACTTGGACTTTCTATTGTAAAAACATTGGTAGACAAATTAGGTGGCATAATAGATCTTCAAAGTGAAAAAGGTGAAGGAGCTACTTTCACAGTTTCAATTCCATTGGCTAAAAAATAGTTTTTGCATTCGCAGATTTTAAAAAGAGTAATGCCGCTACTTTTGCGCCATGATTGATATCACGAATCTATCCTACTTCTTAGGAGATCGACCTCTGTATGACGAGGCGTCTTTATTCATTGGACCAAAAGATAAAATAGGTCTAATTGGCCTCAATGGTACTGGTAAGTCTACACTACTAAAGATGATGGTTGGTGATGTACAGCCATCTGGCGGGAAAATCTCCATGAGCAAAGACACTACCATTGGATTCTTGAATCAGGACTTGCTATCATTTCAAACGCAAGACTCTATTTTGACTGTGGCTATGACTGCCTTCGCCTCCACCATGGCTATCCAAAAAGAGATAGATAAGGTGATAAAGGAAATGGAGGAAAACTACCGCGATGAGCTGGTTGATAAATTAGCCAAACTCCAGGAAAGGTTTGAAGCACAAGAAGGTTACACCCTTCAATCCAAAGCGGAAGAAATTTTAGAGGGTATCGGATTTAAAACTGCCGACCTTTCACGACCACTAAGTGAATTTTCTGGTGGATGGAGAATGAGAGTGATGTTGGCAAAATTGCTTCTCGAAAAGCCCAGCTTGCTGATGCTAGATGAGCCTACTAACCACTTAGACCTTCCTTCTATTCAATGGATTGAGAATTACCTTCAATCGTATGAAGGAGCTTACATCATAGTTTCACATGATAGAGAATTTCTCAATCGCTCCGTCAATAAAATAGTGGAAGTAACACAAGCGGACCTCCATGTATATTCAGGAAACTACGACTTTTATGAAGAAGAAAAGTCTTTGAGAAATGAGCTTCAACAAAATGCGTATGAAAACCAGCAAAAGAAAATACGAGAAGCCGAAAGGTTCATAGAAAGATTTAAAGCTAAAGCGACAAAGGCCAGTCAAGCACAATCTAAAATGAAGATGCTTGAAAAAATGGAGCGTGTGGAAGAAGTTGTTGATGAAAACATGAAAGTCAACTTCAGGTTTAACTTCAAAACTAAATCCGGTAGGCATGTTAAAAGATTGGAAGACATATCCAAGTCCTATGGAGACCTAAACATTCTTGATAATTCCTCAATTGGTATTGAACGAGGAGATAAGATCGCATTGATTGGAGCAAATGGAAAAGGGAAATCCACTTTGCTTCGAATAGTAGCTGGAACAGAACCACACGAAGGAAAAGTGCAAACAGGTCATAATGTGATAAACTCCTTTTATGCCCAGCATCAGCTAGAATCACTCTCCGTACAGAACGACCTATTAGAAGAATTGAAGCAAGCAGGAACCGGTAAGACAGAACAAGAACTTCGAAGTGTATTGGGTTGCTTCCTCTTTTCCAATGATGAGGTTTTCAAAAAAATCAAAGTGCTTTCTGGAGGTGAGAAATCTAGAGTTGCCTTAGCAAAAACACTTATATCGGAAGCCAATTTCCTATTATTAGATGAGCCGACTAACCACTTGGATATGATGTCGGTAAGCATACTTGTTCAAGCTCTTCAGCAGTATGAAGGCACATTACTATTGGTTTCTCACGACCGACATTTTATCACACAAGTAGCCAATAAAATTTGGTGGATTGAAGGTCAGGAAATAAAGGAATATCCGGGTACCTATCAAGAATTCTCTTGGTGGTGGGAGAAAAACAATAAAGGAGAAAAATCATCTGATAAAGAGGTTAATCCATCCAAGAAAAAGGAAAATACCAAAGTTCGAAATAATGCAGATGAGCAAAAAGCAGCTAAAGAACTCAAAAATGTTGAGGTTAAGATTGAAGAGATTGAAAACAGCATAAAATCCCTTGAGGAGCAACTTGCTGATCCCAAAATCTATGAGAATGCAGAAGAATACGAAAAAGTAAATTCAAGGTATAAAGAAGAGCAAACGGAGTTGCAAAAACTCATGGAGAAGTGGGAAGAATTAGCGTAACAAGTTATCAATGAAAACACTACATCTTAAGCAGCCACAAAATCTGAAAGCAATCAATATTCTACTTGCTGTCTTGTTTGTAAGTCAAGGAATATTGAATTTATCTGACATCAATAACACTTTTGATTTAGTCCTAGGAATCCTTCAAATTTTATTAGGAATATTCTACATTTTTTTAGCCCAATCATTTGTTAAGCCGAACTCCACATTTGCTCCAAGAATCTCTTTGAGCGAAGATGCTATCACGCTCAAGAAAGGATTTTTTCAGGGTGCCATGAATTTCAAAATCGAAGACATCAAACTCATTCAATTTAAGCCTGAAAATCTTACAGTGATGACTAAGGAATTCGACTTCTCGTACTCCATCAATTATGAAGCTTTGAATAAACAGGAAATAATTGAAGAAGTAGAGCTATTTGCTCGAGAACGCAACATACCAATCGAATATATTTCATATCGACATGTTTGATCTACATTGTCTCAATGTATTCTTCAAGCTGCTTTTTCACACTTTCAGCCCTAGAATTGACCTCATCATAAAAATTATCCTTCGCGATAAATACATACCTGTAGCCGAAGATCATGTTTCTAAATTCATTCTTGAAAAGGAAGTCAGGATTAATTGACTGACCTGAATTGAATTTGATATTCTTCATATAATACGGCTTAATGAAATCCCGTAAGTGTTGATTGATCGAGGCATCATATTCACCGGTGGCCCGATAATATTGCTCATATAAATCAACTATTTCATTTCTAATTTCAAAAGACCCAATTAAGTCCATTTTACCTGAAGCTTTCAATGTCTCGTAAGTAGTTCGCTGAGGTGTAAATGGAGGATTGTATTGAATTGCGAACATATAATTCATCAACGCTGTGTCAGATTCATATGGTCTTCCGAGACTTGCATCACAAAGCTTTACTAATGCGCTAGATATCTGCTCATTTCTAAATCCTAACGTATCTAAGTATTGAATATCTGCTTCCAAGTCTGAAACCAGACTCTCCAAATATTTTCTTTCTTGCTTCCGATTATTATCAGTTTCCTTATAACTCTCCAGATAAAAGGCAATGCTTATACCAAGAATGACGACAAGTAGGTTGGCAATATGATCTAGCCAATTAATCTTCTTCATTCGCTAAAAATAGAATGTTTTGGAATAATGTAATTTCATTTGTTTCTCGATATATGGCAATTAAAATATCTGACGTTCTATCTTTGAAATCGTATCTGACTTTATCATTAAAATTTCAAGCTTATGCGAAAGCTAGTTTCTGTTTCTTTCATTCTGATAGCGCTTTTTCTAGTACAATGCTCCAGTGTTCCTTTGAGCGGAAGGTCACAATTAGCATTGATCGATAACAACAAAATCTTTCCAATGAGCTTTCAGCAATATGAGCAGGTAAAGCAGGAAAGTAAGATTATTAAAGGAACTGATCAAGCCAGAATGGTAAAGCGAACTGGCACAAGAATTCAGCGAGCAGTCGAACAATATTTTGCAGATCGAGGCGAAGCTAACTATCTCTCAGACTATCAATGGGAATTCAATTTGATAAAAAATGACAGCACTGTCAATGCGTGGTGTATGCCTGGCGGAAAAGTAGCATTCTACACAGGGATAATGCCTATATGTAAGGATGAATTGGGAGTTGCTGTGGTGATGGGTCATGAAATTGCTCATGCAATAGCCAATCATGGTAGAGAGCGAATCAGTCAAGGATACGCTGCTCAATTTGGATTATCTGCAGTAAGTATCCTGCTTACTGGCGGAGGTTCGGGTCCATCTGTACCATCAGAACTAATCATGCAAGGAGCGGGCGCAGCAACATCTCTAGGTATACTTGCCTTTTCTCGTAAGCATGAATCCGAAGCTGATAAGCTTGGCCTCTACTTCATGGCTATGGCAGGTTACAATCCTAAAGAAGCTCCAAAGTTTTGGGAAAGAATGGCATCCATGAGTGGCGGCGAAGCACCACCAGAATTTGTATCCACTCACCCTTCACATGATACTCGGATTTCTGACCTTAATGCGAATATGCCTAAGGCAATGGAATATTACAGAAAAAGTACTGCGGGAAACTAGATCGATCCTAAGAGTGTCATTTACTCAAAATGACTCTCATTCAATCCTGGAATAATTCTACAAGCATTTTTGTAGTAAAGCTTCTTCAGAACCTCATCTGAGAGCCCTAGTCCATACATTCTCCAAAATGCATGGTACTTCTTGTAGTAAGGAAAGTACTCATCCTCTGTTTCAAGTACTCTGAAGTAGGTATAAAATTCTTCAGGATTATACGCATCCTTTCCAAAGACCAGTCGATCTTGATATTTCTCAAAGAAGGCATTCGCTCGCTTTGGCTGTCTTCCGAATTCAGCAATCACAGCACCTATTCCAAACAACACATTTGGATACATATCAAGGTGGGCTCCTGCTTTATCCAGGTTGTTCCCCATCCATCCCATATGCGCATTTATAAAAGTGGTTTTTGGATGCTTTTTAAAGACGTTATGCTGCTCAGCTATGATTTGCTCAAAAGGGGCAGGATTATCCGCTCCCCTTTTTCTACCTGGGCGTAATTTCAATTCAAGCCACCTCTCATTGTCTGAATCCATAGGTTGCCAAAAAGGAGCTGGATCTGCAGAATGTATAAGAACTGGAATACCTAATTCTCCACATTTAGCCCATATTGGATCTATTCGTGGATCATCTACGGCAACACGATTTCCATCTAAATCCTTATAACTAAGTCCAAGGCTTTTGTATATCTTCAGTCCTTGGGCGCCAGCCTTCACATCTTCTTCTAATTCTTTAACAGCATTTTCCGTCCAACCATCTTCACCAATATTCTTAAATGACACATTGGTAAATACAATGATACGTTTTGGGGCTTCTCCTTCTACCCTTCTCACCATTCCTGCCAAATATTCTTGAGATCCAATATCTCTGGCTTCTCTGTTAAACCCTCTACCACTTAGGTTAATCATCGCACCCATATTCAAGTCATCCATCTCTTTCACAAGACTTGCAATTCGTTCTTTTGTCAAATTCCATTGATGACTATGTATATCTATAAACGGAAACTTTGCACTTGTCACAGGGTTTTCTGGGACCACTAAAGTCGACGTGGGATTGTATTCCTCAAATCCCATTTCTGGTTCAGAACTTTCCTGGGAATAAGAAATGAATGATATTAGAAGAAATACGAATGTGAATTTTCTCATTAGTTGAGGAATGTTTTGGCAAGTATACGAATCGTTGGAATATCTAGTTTATCCAATCACATTCAATTTTATTCAATTGACATTCCCAATACATTCTTAATTTCGCTATATGGATCGACCAGAGTTTGACGATATTTTCATGGAATTGGCCGTAAACTTGGCCAAACGATCCCACTGTATCAAAAGACATGTGGGCGCTGTTCTTACTAAAGACACTCGTATTATTTCCATCGGGTATAATGGTCCACCTGCTGGCACACACAATTGTGATTTAGAATGGCCTGAAGAAGGATGTCCAAGAGATTCGAAAGGAAGCTGTTCACTCGCATTACATGCGGAACAAAACGCGATTCTATATGCAGTAAAAAACAAAACCGACGTTGAGGGTGCCACCCTCTATGTGACCCTTTCGCCATGCATAGCATGTGCAAGGATCATCTACACAACGAAAATCCATAAGGTCATATATTTAAAATCATATGCTGAGTACAAAGGAATTGCATCCGATGAAGGCGTAGACTTTCTGAAAAAATTTGGAGTTGAAGTGGAGCAATATCAAGGATCACTGGATAATGTAAGCGAGTTGGTTTGACTAAACTTCAACCATTCTTAGCAGTTGCTTAATATTGGCTACGTTAGTTTGCAGATATGAATAGAATACTCACACTAATCTTATACTTTCCACTTGTTGCTTTAGCGCAGCAAGCAGATGTTACCGTTGAAAAAGAAATCAACAGAATTGCCTTTGGATCATGTAGCAAGCAAAACCAACCAGACGATCAACTTTGGAAAGAAGTCATTGACACAAATCCGAACCTTTGGATATGGCTTGGAGACAACATATATGGTGATAGTGAGGATGTAAACGTCCTAAATCAAAAGTATGATCTTCAAAAGTCTCATCCAGACTACCAATTACTTATCGAGGATACGGAGATTATTGGGATTTGGGACGACCATGATTTTGGGGTCAATGATGGAGGCAAAGAATTTCCAGCTAAAGACGATAGTAAAAAAGCACTGTTTAATTTTCTAGACATCGATCAAAATCATCCAGCACAGACAAGAAAGGGAGCATATCAATCCTATACTTACAAGGGATCTGATGGCAATGTGAAAGTGATTCTTTTGGACGTAAGGTATTTTCGAGATGAACTTAACTGGCAAAATCCAGGCACCAGAGATAAAGTTTCAATCGTAAATCCATCTGGAGATATACTAGGCGAAGATCAATGGAGCTGGTTTCAAAACCAACTCACTGACGAAAGCATAGACCTATTTATTGTCGCATCAGGAATCCAAGTTATTCCAAGTCAGCATAGATGGGAAAAGTGGGCGAATTTTCCATCGGCAAGAGAAAAACTATTTACTACACTTGAATCAGTAGATGCGCCAATAATATTACTATCTGGTGATCGACATCTCTCAGAAGTTTCTAAGATTGAGCTGGATAATTACAAGTACCCGCTATACGAGTTTACATCTAGTAGCCTAACAAGTCCATCAAGCATTGAAAAAGAGGAGAATGAGCACATGATCAAGGAAAAAATCTATGAAACTAATTTTGCCTCCTTGTCAATAAGATGGAAATCAAAAGTTCCTCAGCTAACACTTCAATACTATGGCAAAGAGGGGAAAAAGCTCCAGCAACACAAGATTAGTTATAAATAAAAAAGCCGCTCTATTGAGCGGCTCTTGATCCAAAAACACTTAACCTACTACTATTCTACTGTAATCTTGTACTGAGGAGTTGGATTCAAAGGGCAGAAGTAAACGTATTCGCCTTTCTCCAACACTACTTCTTGTGAACTTGCTTTCTCTCCATCGGCAATAGTCTTGCTTAGATAGGCAGTTTGCACATGATTCTTCTTATCAGTTTTTCCTTTTGGAGCAATTACAAATCCTAATAGATGATCTACACCGTCATTTTCAACTTCAAAAACATAAGATTTGCCAGCTTGCAGTTTCAATTCTGTTTGATCGAACTTTCCTTCAGTTTGAACTAAGTTAATTTTCTGTGGCTCTTGAGAGTATGCTAAAGTCATTAACACAGTCAACGCCAATAGATATAAAACGCTTGCTTTTTTCATTGTTCTAATTCTTTATTTCTAGTTATTTTATTAAGCTAATGCACCTTCTAATTGAGGAGCTGCCGGGAAGTCAACTTCAAACTGTCCAGCACCGTGGATGAAGTTGCTAACAATCTTGTCTCCTATTACGATATTGATATCAATCAAATTCTCCTTAGTGTAACCTGCTTCAAAAAGTCTATTTACTGACTCTGTACTTGGCTTACTCCTATTAATTGTGATGTCTCTTGTGAAGTTTGCTAAAGCATCAAGCTTGGCATCGAAAGTAGCTTCACCTGTTCTTAGCTCAAGGATCTGCTCATCAGTAAATCCATTCATTTTAGCTATAGCAGTATGAGCAGCAAGGCAGTAATCACATTCGTTAATTTGACTTACTACTAGATTGATTACTTCTCTTTCTTTCGCTTTTAAAGATGATTTTCTGTTTTGGAAAGTTAGATAGTCACCAAGAGCAGTTTCACTGTGCGCGAATGTTGCGTAAAGGTTTGGAACAAAACCTAACTTGCTGTTAAGGTTGTCGAAGATCTCTTGGTTGTTTGCTGATACTTCGTCTCTGGTTGGTACGTTGATCGTTGCCATAATTCTAATTATTTTAAATTTTAATTTTTGTTTAAAAGATTATGGTTCAAAGAACGCAGGTATGTGAGCTTAGGGTAGTGTCTATTCTTCCCTAAGACTTATCAATTTTTCCCAACTAGAGGATTTAGTTGCTCTTGCCTGTATTTCGAAGGAGCAAATTGGGTATGTTTTTTGAAAAAACGACTAAATCCAGGAATATCTTGAAACCCTATTTCATATGCGATTTCCTTCGTCGTTTTATCTGTATAAATCAGTAGTCGCTTTGCCTCTAGAAGTATTCGTTCATGAATAGTCTGAAGCGGTGACTTGTCACTGTATTTTGAAAAAAGATTTGAGATAGTCTTCGAAGACTTATGAATGAGATCTGCATAATCTTGTACTTGATGATACTTGCGGAAGTGTTGTTCAACGAGTAAGTTGAATTCTCTAACAACATCAATGTCTTTATCGGAGACATCAACTAATGCATGCTGTAATTTGTACCATCTGGTAAGCTTGACAATCAAACGTTTCAATATTATCCTCAACATCTCAGTCTTGAGGTTATCATCCTCCTCATCAAATTCATCAAGAAAAACTTGAAACAGCAATTCCAATTTAGCTTGACCATCATCAGAAAGATCAATTATTGGAAGTCCCTTTTTACCATAAAACAATAGCCCAGCACATGATACCTCATGATCATGATCGATAATGCAGTAAAAATCACGATTGAAATGCCATGCAACTATTGCTTTTGGATGTTCAAATTCAACCTTCTGATTCGCTGTAAAAACAATAATCTGCTTCTGACTGAGAACGAGCGCTTCACCATCAACAATTAACTTTTGATCCCTTCCTCTGTTCCAGACTATAGTGAGCGTACTTTGATTGTGCTCTTTCAATGCGCTTGTATAGTCAGGCTCTTCATACACAAATTGAATACTTCCATTTGTCTTTTCATCTATGTGGGTGTGAATCATAGGTTGCTCATTTATCTGTTAAACACGAATGTGTTTAAAAACATCTCAGCGGTATATTAAAATTATAATTTAAGTCTTCATTACGTCAAAAGGCAGCCAATTTTGCGAAGATGAAACAATGTTTTGCACAACTCTTACACAAACGGCAGAAAACACATAGCTATATTTTCTAACTTGAGGATCAACTATTACTAACAGCTAGGACTATGAAAAAAATCATTTTTTACACATTAATCATCCTTACTTCATTTGGCTCCTTTGCACAAGGAAGTTTAGGATATCAGGAGCCACCTAAAGAAATTAAAGATCTGGTTGATGCTCCACTTGCACCCTCTGTACGCATCGATGATAAAGGTGAGAATGTTATTCTATTGTATAGAAATGCATACAAGACAATTGCTGAACTATCAGAGGAAGAACTAAGACTGGGGGGATTAAGGATTAATCCTGTCACTAACATTGGAAGCAGAACCACATTTTACAACAACATCAAGGTTAAAAAAGCCTTTGATAAGGACGCTAGACAAGTAACAGGTCTACCAGAAAATCCGAGGTTCTCATATTTCGCTTGGTCACCTGATGAATCGATGATGGCCTTCACCCACACGACCAACACAGGTGTTGAGGTCTGGGTTTTAGATATCAATAAAGGATCAGCAAAAAAACTTACTAATGCTGGAGCAAATGCCAATCTTGGAAGACCTATGACATGGTTTGCAGATAGCAAGGCAATGCTTGTTAAGATGTTACCAAATGATCGAGAACCTTTGATAAACACACAAACAGCTGTACCGACAGGACCGACGGTTAGTGTAAGTTCAGGAGAAAAAGCCCAAAACAGAACCTATCAGGACCTTCTCAAAAATCCTGTTGACGAAAAGAATTTTGAACAGCTAGCCAGATCAGAAATATTCAAAGTTGATATAGATGGGACCACTTCAAAATGGATGGAAGCAGGCATGCATAGAGGAATGTCATTTTCACCTGATGGGAAATATGTTCTTTTAACCACTGTTAAAAGACCATTTTCATACTTAGTACCTTATTACAGGTTTGCATCACAGACAGCAATCTTTGATAGCAATGGGAAGCAAGTAAAAGTATTATTAGATAGATCTGTTGATGAGGTTAGACCTAAAGGATTTATGTCTACAACCGATCAACCAAGGAACTTTAGTTGGAGAAGTGATAAACCAGCTTCTATTATTTGGGCGTTGGCATTGGACAAAGGAGATCCTGCAATCGAAATGGAATATAGGGATGAAGTTTTTGAATTAACGGCTCCATTTGATGGGTCAGAAAGATCTGTTGTAAAAACCAAAAATCGTTTCTCCGGAATCACCTGGGGTTCGGACAATATGGCAATAGCTTATGACTATTGGTTTGACAATAGAAATACAAAAACGTATGTATTCAACCCTTCGGATAATAAACAAGAAGCTAGAATAATTTTCGATCGTAATTATCAAGATGCGTATAGCGATCCAGGGAATTTTGTTACCTCCAAAAACAAGTTAAATAGGTATGTCTTATCTGTAGATAATGGTAATGCATACTTAATGGGAGAAGGATTTACGAAAGAAGGTCAATTTCCTTTTGTAGATCAAATGAATATTGCGAGTGGTAAAACAAGTAGACTTTATCAGTCAAACTACACAGACAAAGTTGAAGATTTGGTATATGCGCTAAACATGGGCAAAGGAGAAATTCTGATTCGATTAGAATCTCCAACAGAGTATCCTAATTACTATGTTAGAAATATAAAGAAGAAGGTAGCGCTAAAACCAATTACCCAATTTGAAAATCCATTCAAAGCGATGCAAGATGTAGAGAAGCAGGTAATAACTTATAAACGGGACGACGGTGTAGAACTAACTGGAACTCTTTATTTACCTGTTGGATACGACAAGAAAAAAATGGAGAAAATGCCAATGATTATGTGGGCATACCCAGTTGAATACAAAGACAAAGCAAGCGCCGGACAAAATACAACCAATCCTAATGCATTCATTTATCCATGGTATGGATCGCCAGTCTTTTGGGTAACAAGAGGCTATGTAGTGCTAGATGATGCGGCATTCCCAATTATCGGAGAAGGAGACGAACAACCAAATGACACGTTTAGAAAACAACTTGTCGCCAACGCTAAGGCAGGAATTGATGCTGTAGACGAGATGGGATATATCGATAGAAATAGAGTTGCAGTAGGCGGTCACTCTTATGGTGCATTCATGGTTGCCAATCTTCTTAGCCACTCTAATTTGTTTGCCGCAGGAATCGCAAGAAGTGGGGCTTACAATAGAACGCTTACTCCTTTCGGCTTTCAGCGTGAAGAAAGATCTTACTGGGAAGCACCAGAAGTCTATAATACCATGTCTCCATTTATGCATGCAGATAAAATGAAAAAACCCCTTTTGCTCGTGCATGGAGAAGCCGATAACAATTCTGGAACTTACCCAATGCAAAGCGAACGATATTTTAACGCGCTTAAAGGACTCGGAGGTCCGGCAAGATTAGTAATGTTGCCAAAAGAAAGTCACGGATATCGAGCTAAAGAAAGTATTCTTCATGTATTATGGGAACAAAACCAATGGCTGGATGAGCACGTAAAAAATCGTGACTCTATGGAAACTACCGTTCAGATGGATAAGTGACGTCTCATCGCTAACCTAGACCAAGCCGGGCCTGTTGGCCCGGCTTTATTTTTAGCTTCCCAATAAAGCTGCGACAATAAAGCCCAAATATGTCCCCAACCCTGAACCTAACGATCCTGCCAGAATCGCCGGCAGAATCAAATCACTCCTCTTGAAGCTTTTTGCTAATGCCAATGCAGTACTTGCACCTCCAATGTTTGCCTGTGATGCAATTGCTACTATTGACCAATCAGCTTTAATCAAAAGAGAAACCCCGATTAAGAAGACTGAATGGATAAGAACTATTAAGGTTGTAAAAAGTAAAATGTCAAGGGCGTTTGATCCAACATCTATGAGTGCTCCAATCTCGCAGTAAGCTCCAACTACAGCTAAGAAGAGATACACAGAAAACATCCCTAGCATTTTTGCTCCAGCCAGATTCTGTATTCTTGTTGACTGTGCCAATATCAGTGCTATTGTTGTAAGTATGAGAATGGAAGGAATATTCCAACCTACAGATGACAGTGAATGTGCAACCACATCCGAAAACAAAATCGCAATAGAAAATATCCCTAACATCAAGGCTAAACCCATTGGCTCTATTTGCTCATTCTCTCTTTCCATATGTTCATCACCATTTAAACCTGAAACCACTTGAGGGTGAGGCCTAAGTTTTTGCATAAATACTGGAATAGATAAACTAACTACCATCCAAATAGCTGTGACAATATTGTCAGCAACTATAACACCTGTAAAAACAACTCCTTCCCGAAAAACGTCATAATGCAATGCAATCGCATTAAAATTGGCACTTCCCCCTGTGTAAGTCCCCGTCATCATCCCTGCGATTGCTGCAAATTGATCACCAAAGACAGCTTGATAGTCAATTGCATTCAGTGCGATAATTACACCTAGCATAGTACCAACAGATCCTAAAATAAAAGCTATCAGCATAGGCAATCCTGCCTTCCTTAATTGCTTAAGGTTTACTCCAAGCAGTAAGAAGAAAATACTAGCTGGAGCAACGTATTTGAATATTGTATCATAAACAGGACTAGAGTCAGATGCTGAAGGAATCAAGTTAAGATTCGCAACTATCGCTCCTAAAACGATCACTAACAATGAGCTGCTGATATATTTCAGAAAAGTATGTTTACACAGCCACTCGCTAGCGAAAATTAAACCAAACAATACAGTCAGAATAAAAATTGGATTCGCTGTCATTTCACTAAATTATAGGTAAACTGTAAATAGGGATTGACTATCAAGATCGGATTTAGCGATTATTAATTGGCTCTTAAATGATGTTGACTTCACGTTCAAGCTCAATTCCAAATTTGCTTTGGATAGATTTTTTTATTTCATTGGACAGCTTGAATATGTCTTTACCCCTTCCATTTCCATGATTTACAAGCACAAGAGCCTGTTCTGAATGGACACCAATTTCTCCATCCTTATAGCCTTTCCATCCTGCTTTTTCAATCAACCAACCAGCAGGAACCTTTACTGTTTCATCATCTATTGGATACACTTTGATATCTTCAAATTGAGCTTCTAAGGCTTCAAAGTGTAATTTTTCAATGATTGGATTTTTAAAAAAACTACCTGCATTTCCAATCTCAATCGGATCAGGAAGTTTAGACTGTCTAATATTTATTACAGCCTGGCTTACATTCTTTAGAGTCAACTCTCCCACCCCCATTTTCTCCAATGTATCTTTTATTGCACCATAAGAGATATTGAATGTCGGTTTTTTTGAGAGTTTGAAAAACACCTTGGTAATGACAAATTCATCACGGAGTTCACCTTTAAAAATGCTATAACGATAGTCAAATTTGCAGTCTTCTTTGAAGAAAGAAACATTCTTTCCACTCTTAATTTCGTAAGCTTCTAGTGAATGGAACACTTCCTTTAATTCTACGCCATATGCTCCGATATTTTGCATTGGGGCAGCTCCAACTGTTCCAGGAATTAGAGATAGATTTTCGACACCTCCGAATCCTCTTTCAACACACCATAGGACAAATTGATGCCAATTTTCTCCAGCACCAACAGATACCAACACCTCTTCTTCCGTTTCATTCTGGATATGCAATCCGCGAATTTCATTCTTAGCAACCACACCGGTAAATCCTCGGGTAAACAACACATTTGACCCTCCGCCTAAAATCATCTTTTTCTGGGAACGAAAACGGCCGGTTTGATAAATCTCATCGAGATCCTCTAAAGAATCCACAATTGCCAGAAAACCGGCATTTTCATCGAGACCAAAGGTGTTGTAAGGTTTTAAGGAAACGTTTGATTGTACGATCAATGCATTGCTATTTCACACGAAAGTAATTGATCGAGACATTTTAAACATGTCTTTTTAACCAAAGGTGCACATCCTGCCACATTTCCGAGTTAGATGACCGAAAGAAACCGAAATGTCCAATCGATTTTTTTCCAAAATCTTCTGGGTACCAATGTTGATGATCTTTAAAACTACTTCCGTATTGATTGTATAATCTTTCAACTGCTTTTCTAGGAGCTAAAAGCCGATCATCTGATATGCTAATGAACCGCATAGGAATATTTACCTCTTTAAAAGCCTTTGCTCGATGTTCGCTATCCTGAATTACACCATTTTTATGTTTCCCCCATGAAGCCCACTCTTCAGCTACGTATTTTGGCAAATCGTACTTTCCACCATAAGCCCAGCTGGGCAATTTTCCAGTGAGTGTTGTGGTAGCAGGTAGAATAAAATTCCATAATAAATCAACAGTCAGCTTTTGAGGACCTGACCAGTAATTGCTTGCTGCAGTTTGACTCGCAACAAAATATGCGGCCTTAACCTTTGAACTATTGGGAGCTAAAGGGAAAAGCTGTCCTGCAACACTATGTCCTACTAAAAAAACTTCATGAGAATCTTCGGCTTTTTCAACCCAATTAATTACCGATGACAAATCAACTTCGCCCCAACTTGTCATGGTAGCAGATGTATCATCCATCCTAACCTTGGATTGACCAATCCCCCTATAATCAAAAGTTACCACTTGGAAACCCTGTTCAACAAGTGAGAGCGCAAACTTTGAATAATACCCTCTTTGTGTACCAACAGCTGGTGATACAATTACAGCAGGACGTCCTACTTTTCCAAAATGAGTTGCCGTAAGGCTCTTGCCATCGGGACACTCAATAATAAAATCGTTTTGCATACTAATTCGAGTTTTTGACTGACTTAGCACACGTCAATTGACGAACATGAGTTGATGAAAACGGTCAACATTAGGTCACACCTCTATTTTTTTTCATAGACAATTTCACCACCAATGACTGTCATTTCTACTTCAGTATTTAAAATTTCTTCTTCCTCGATGGTCATGATATCTTTATCAAAAATGGTTAAATCGGCCCATTTACCAACTTCAATGCTCCCCTTTCTATCTTCTCTAAATGCAGCATACGCCGCATCTAGCGTGTAAGACTTTAACGCTTGATCCCTGGTCATTTTTTCTGCTGGCTCATATCCCCCCTCTGGATTACCCTTCAAAGTTTTTCTACTCACAGATGCATAAAAACTTGCAAAAGGGGTAATTGGCTCTACAGGCGCATCTGTTCCATTTACAATGCGGGCGCCAGACTGAAGTAAAGACTGCCACATGTAAGCACCACCTCTAATACGCTTAGTCCCCAAGCGATTAATCGCCCATGGACGGTCTGAAGACATATGAACAGCCTGCATTGCTGGGATTACACCCATCTCTGCAAAACGAGGAATATCATCTGGATGAAAATGTTGGGCGTGTTCAATTCTAAAGCGCGGCTCCTTAGGCGCACCTTCTGGATATAGTTCGAATGTTCGCTCATAGATGTCCAAAACCTCTCTATTCGCTCTATCGCCTATCGCATGAACGCATACCTGAAAGCCTGCTTTGTATGCATTAGCAGTAATTTCCTCAATATCCTCCATTGGCATAACATTATGTCCATGCACACCAGGTGCGTCAGAGTATTCTTCGAGTAACCATGCACCTCTTGATCCAAGAGCACCGTCCGCATAGAGTTTCACTGATCGAACAGTTAATTGATTCTCATATATATCTTCTTCAATACCATTCCTGAAATATTCTTCCAAAAGTTCTGGATCTCGTCCGTTGAGCATGACATACAATCTTAATTTGAGTTCTCCTCTTTCAGCAAACTCCTTGTATAGATTGATATGATCCGGTCCTGAACCTGCTTGATGAAAGCCCGTGATTCCATACTTAAAACATTGATTCAATGCTAGTTTGAGTGCTTGCACATCACTTTCTTTGGTTTGCTCAGGGATAACCTTTGTTACAAGTCCTTGCGCAGTTTCGTTGAAAATGCCTGTTGGATTTCCACCAAGGCTCATGAAAATTTCGCCACCATCCGGCTGATCCGATTGGCCATCTATTCCAGCAACTTCCATCGCTTTGGCATTACCTAGTGCAGCATGTCCACTCGCATGTTTTAACCATACTGGGTGATTAGGAACTGCTTGACTTAGTAAATCGTGAGTAGGAAAACCTTTCGTCATCTCAGGCTTTTCGACCCACTTATCCTGATGCCACCCTCGTCCTAGAATCCAAGTTCCTTCCGGAGTATTCGCTGCGCGCGCTGCAACCATTTCAACAACCTCCTCATAGCTTTTAGCCTCTCTTAGATCAACATTTAACAAGTTATACCCAACTCCCATAATATGGGCATGACCTTCCGTTAGCCCCGGAATCATTGTTTTACCGTTGAGATCAATTATATGTGTACTATCTCCCTTAAATGCATCAACATCTATCTTGGTTCCAACATAAAGAAATGTATCAGCTTTAACTGCTACCGCCTCCACCTTGGGATTTGAATCATCCATGGTGTAGATATTTCCATTGAAGTAAATGCTATCCGCTTCCAATGTTGGAGTGTCGTTTGGCGCACAACTCACAAGAATCTGAAAAATGATTATATAAACGGTAAGGTATCTTTTCATAACAATTTTATATTCGCGACTAACATTATAAGTCAAAAGTAAATTATCACAAATGAAGCGGACCCTATTTTGTTTTTTTTCCATCCTATTGGTTCATGCGGTGACAGCACAAACTGAAGAACCACAGACGTCAAATTCGCCTGGACAAGTGGAAACCACATCTCCA
Organism: Ekhidna sp.; assembly: GCF_963691765.1. Classification (GTDB taxonomy): domain Bacteria; phylum Bacteroidota; class Bacteroidia; order Cytophagales; family Cyclobacteriaceae; genus Ekhidna. The sequence goes on along the minus strand of NZ_OY829375.1, from coordinate 3,376,050 downwards.
GATGGCTTATCCATCACTATGGATGATTATAGAGCAATTGCTAAGAAGGTTGAAAACCGAGCAAAAAAAGTAGAAGAAAAGTATTTTATTCAGAAGCAGATAATTAATGAATACAGTGGAGCTACTACTTTTCAAAGAACTGCAGTAAAACCAAAGATTTATAAAGCAGGGCAAGTTCTTATTAAAGACAGTCAATCAAAACTTGAATCATATCCGGAAAATGATTTCAAATCACGGTATGTAATCCTAAAGCAAATTGATCGTGTGTACGATCGATTAACTTACTACAGTAGAGAATCAGATACACGTGCTATTGAAAAGCAACTTAAAAAGCTGAAAACAGCAGATGCTATTGCTCCAGTATTTTTTGGAGAATAATACGACGTATACTCCTTCTTTTTTAAAGAAATAATCTACCTTTGCGCTCCGTTCCAAAACGGAGCGTTCTGGTTTATATCAGATTATGTTTAACAAAAATGCTTGTCAGTGCCTGACTCCAACTGACAAAGTGTATTAAAGGGAGTCAATTTTTATTATGGCAAAGAAAGAAGAAACGCCTAAGACTGAAGAAAAATCTACAGAGAAGGCAACTGCTGCTAAGAAGACTACGACGAAAAAAGCAGCAACAAAAAAAGCGGACGAAAAAGAAGTGAAAGAAACGAAAGCCGCTACCAAAACAACAGCTAAGAAAGAAACCAAGGAAAAGGCTGAGAAGAAAGAAACTGTAAAAGCAGAAACTAAGAAGACTGAGAAGGAAGAAGTGAAAGAAGAAGTAGTTGCTAAAGCAGAAGAAGTAGCAGTTGAAGAGCCAAAAGCTGAGAAAAAAGAGAAGAAAGAGGCTAAAGCTGAAAAGCCTGCAAAAGTAGCAGAGCCAGAAATCGAGCCAGCTGGCGATTTCGATTTCGATGATGATGGTTTCGATGATGAGTATTCTGAAGCAGATCGTAAAGCAATGGAAAAGCTTTATGAAGATACGCTTACTGAAATCACTGAGAAAGAACTTATTAGCGGTACAGTAGTAGGTATTACTGACAGAGAAGTTATTGTAAACATTGGCTTCAAATCAGATGGACTAGTATCGCTTTCTGAATTCAGAGATATGCCAGACTTAAAACCTGGTGATGAAGTTCAGGTATATATTGAGGAGCAAGAAAATGCGAACGGGCAACTTGTTCTTTCTAGAAGAAAAGCTAAAATCGTTAAGGCTTGGGAATCTATCCAAGGAGCACTTGATAACGATGAGATTATTGAAGGATTTGTGAAGAGAAGAACCAAAGGTGGTTTGATCGTAGATGTTTACGGAGTAGAAGCATTCCTTCCAGGATCACAAATTGACGTTAAACCAATTAGAGATTTTGACATTTTCGTAGGTAAGTCTATGGAAGTTAAAGTTGTTAAAATCAACTACACTAATGATAACGTTGTTGTTTCTCACAAAGTACTAATCGAGAAAGATCTAGAGCAACAAAAAGCTGAAATCCTTAACAACCTTGAGAAAGGTCAAGTACTTGAAGGAGTTATTAAGAACATGACCAATTTCGGTGTATTCATCGATCTTGGAGGTGTTGACGGACTACTTCACATCACTGACATCAGTTGGGGACGAATCAATCACCCAGAAGAAGTACTTTCTTTGGATGAAAAAGTGAACGTTGTAGTTCTTGATTTCGATGACAATAAGCAGAGAATTTCTCTAGGAATGAAGCAACTTACTGATCATCCTTGGGACTCTCTTGATAAGGATATTGATGTTGGATCTAAGGTTAAAGGTAAGATCGTAAACGTAGCAGATTACGGAGCATTCCTTGAAATCATCCCTGGCGTTGAAGGACTTATCCACGTTTCTGAGATGTCTTGGTCTCAGCATTTGAGAAATCCTTCAGACTTCATCAATGTTGGAGATGAGATCGAAGCAGTAGTATTAACTATTGATAGAGAAGAAAGAAAAATGTCTGTTGGTATCAAGCAGCTTACTGAAGATCCATGGACTAAGCAAGATGTTCTTACAAACTATGCTATTGGTACCGAGCACAAAGGAACTGTTCGAAACCTTACCAACTTCGGTCTATTTATCGAGCTTGAAGAAGGAATCGATGGTCTAGTTCACGTTTCTGATTTGTCTTGGACTAAGAAAATCAAGCACCCGTCAGAATTCGTGAAAGTGGGTGATGAGCTTGAAGTGAAAGTAATGGAGCTTGATATTGAAAACAGGAGACTAGCTCTTAGCCACAAGCATCTTGAAGAAAACCCTTGGGATACGTTCGAAACAGTATTTACTAAAGGATCTACGCACAAGTGTACAATTACTAGCGTAACTGACAAGTCTGCTACAGTTGAGCTTCCTTACGGTCTTGAAGGACAAGTTCTTCCTAAGAACTTGAAGAAAGAAGATGGAACTAATGCTGCAGAGGGCGAGACGCTTGAGTTTAAAGTTCTTGAGTTCTCAAAGGATGATAAGAGAATCGTACTTTCTCACACTTCTATTTGGGATAAAGATGCAGAGCAACCAAAAGCAGCTGCCAAGAAGTCTAGCGGAGGCAAGAAAGGAAACACACTAGATAAGATCAACAAAGAAGTTGAGAAGTCTACACTGGGTGACCTTGATGCACTTTCTGCATTGAAAGACAAAATGGAAGATGCAGGTAAGGAGTCTGCTAAGAAAGCGACTAAAGCAAAAGCTAAAAAAGAAGAAGAGTAATTCAATTATATCGAGTCACCTGCTAATGTTAGGTGACTCGTTTTTCATACTTTTGCAATTAATATACTCTGGCGCTATGGCCGAGCGGCTAGGCAGAGGTCTGCAAAACCTTTTACAGCGGTTCGAATCCGCTTAGCGCCTCATACTACCCTGACAGTAATGTCAGGGTTTTTTATTTTATGTGCGGATTAGAACCGCAGGTTCGAAAGCGACTAACAGGAGCTTCGCGAGGGGATGTGCGGCATGCATGCGTGTATGAGCAACCCGCTTAGCGCCTCAATAAAAAAACCGACCAAATGGTCGGTTTTTGTTTTTAGACTCACCTAGATATCATTCTTCGTAAATATCAAATTCAGCCGAAATGGATTTCATGAGTTCTAGATCTGCAAAATCACTATCTGATAGTTGTGACAATTTTTCTAAATAAAGATCAAATTGTCCATCCTTGAATATGGTAAGCATCTTCCCTCCTGACTTACAACTAGCAGCATGCCAAACATTGGGAGGAACTGTTATTGTATCCCCTGCTTTTGCAGTGATGGTTTCATTGTCGAAAATAAGATCAATTTCACCTTCAAGAATGTAGAAGATCTCAGTCATAATTTTATGATGATGTCGTGCTAAAAAGAAACCTGGCTTTAAAGAATCTTCAACAAAACTTAGCTCACCATTTGTATTATTTGAGGAGAGCTTCACGTAGCAATGATCTTGTGAGTAATCATAGTCATCGCCTTCGCCATTTCTTATTACTTCAAAATTGTTCATTTCAATATTGGGTTAATTAGACAATAAAAAAGCTCCTTACTAAGGAGCTTATGCTGATTTACTATGGTTATACTCCATGATATTTATTGGAGACTTCATAACTATCTTCAAACCAATTCCAAAGAATGATCTTTCCATCTTTCACTTTTACGCGTAGCGCAAAAGTAAATTCCTTGGTTTCCTGATTTGAACTGGTAAGCAAACCAACCATCCGACCGAAAAACGCCGCAGTATCTCCACTGGCGAATGCGTCTTCAGTATTCCACTTTGTAGTCTTAAAATTTTTACCAAACAGGGGCATAAATTCTTCTAAAATTGCTTGCTTTCCTTTCCAAGGCCCTATCCAAGGCATACTCGCATCACCTTCGTTATGCCACACCATGTCATCATGCATAAGACTGATCATTCGTTCCATATCTCCTTTTCCCATAGCATCCATAAAGTCCATTGCTATGGATAGCGTTTCATCTCCTTGATCATTTTCAACCTCCTCGCGAACATCAGGAGATTGAGATTCATTAGAAGTTTTCTTTGGACTACATCCCACTAAAAAGGAAATAGCCAAAATAAGTACAATAAGTTGTGATCTCATAATTTTGAAATTGTTTAATTGATAACTCATCAATCTAATGATGAGATTAAGGCTAAAATAGGAATTCAATATGCTGATTTAGTGTAACAAGTGGCATATTAAATGTACAAATCGGAAATCGAATAAAATTCAAACTATGCGCTAACGAAACAACCTTCGGAAATTTTTAGGTGATTGGTTTGCATACTTCTTAAAAAACTTAAATAGATGTGACGGCTCCGCAAAACCACATTGATAAGCGATTTGAGAAGCACTTAATTGAGTGCTAATTAACAACCGCTTAATTTTCAATATGATAATATCATTTATTACTGTTTTAGCGGATTTACTAACAATCGCATGTGTAATATTATTCAGAGTTCTTGGTGTTACGTTCAGACAATCGGCATAGAAAGAAACACTCTTATTGGTACTGGCATTTGCCTTCACTAACTTTTGAAATTCCAGAAATTGATCGAGATACTTAGAGTGCTTAAGTATTTGATTTGTGGATGACTTAATCCTGAGAAGATGAGTGATAATAACATGAAGCAGACTGCGGATTAATTCTGACGAAAAGCCATCTTGAATGCTTTGAAACTCCAATTTTATTGAATCGATATAATCTAAAAACCGAGCTATCTGAGTTTCAGTCAATTGTAGTTTAGGTGAAATCAATTGCTCATTAAATAGTTGGAAGATCCTGTTCGCATTTTCAGCATTCAAATATTGCAGGATAAAGTCTTCCGTAAATACGAGAAGATATCCAGAGGCGTCACTTTTATAAAACTTATGAATGCTATCAGGGCCAATAGCGAATACTGTACCCCGCGTATATGAGCGGTCTTGAAAATTAATACTATGCTTACCATTCCCTTCTATGATAAAAAACAATGCAAAGAAGGTTAACCTATGATTTTCAAATTGATTGTGATCGGTGGGATTTAAATTTTGAATGTCAACTAAAGAAACTAGGTCAAAAAATGATCGAGTATCTTCTCCTTTATGAAACTTGATTTTCTTTATTTCTGACATAGGAACGTCATATAAACTTAAATTTAGTTGAACCACAACCAACTTCGTATTCAATTCCTATTTGGAATCTCAACAATCTAAGCATTTTACTTAATAACATTTAGGATTTTACCCTACCCCAGCCAAGCACAACACTCACGTAATATTGTATTGTATAACAATTAGTTATGACGACATTAATTTTCTCATTGATATTAGTAGCCGTGTTTGTAGCAACAGAACGAGCATGGTTTACCAGAAAAAGCAAACGATTAGGGTGATTATTTGTAGAAATTGTTTTCCGATCTATAAGGTCGGAAACTTTTCTGCAATATTTTTGAATCCTAAATGAGAAAACTCTTCACGATATTCTTACTTCTTTCTAGTTTAGTTGCCACGTCGCAAAACTTTCTATCATGGCAATTTAAGGATCGCTATTTTTCTTTTTCTGTCGGAACTGGTACCTCCACCTACTTTGGTGAGTTAAACAGCAAAAACTCAATCAACGACAACCTATCTCAAATCAATGTAGGCATAGAAGCGAGACTCCTCAATAGAATTGGAGCTAGAATTGATGCCAGCTATTTCACTCTTTCCGGATCAGATCAAAATGCTGCTGATAGCACCTTCGAACGTCAAAGGAACCTTTCTTTCAATTCTAGAAATTTTCACTTCCAACTTCATACCATCTACTATTTGAGGCCCTATCAAGGTGATTATTTCAAAAGATGGTCTTTCGACCCTTTTGTTTTCACTGGGGTTGGCTACATGAAATTCGATCCAACAGCAGAACTTGGTGGAGAAACCTACTCATTAAGAGAAGCATTGACCGAAGGCATAGAATATAAAACTTGGGTAACTACCATACCCGTTGGAATAGGAGCAAAATTCAAGGCAAACGAATTTCTTAACGTAAATCTCGAATTTTCATATCACTTCACATTTACAGACCATATCGACGATGTCTCCACTACATATGCTACGGAATTCGCAAATGCTACTTCCAGGTTACTAAGTGATCGCAAAGAAGAAGTGGGAGTGGTAAATCCAGATTTTTATGATCAAATCCAGCCTGGAACCCGCAGAGGAAATCCAGATAATAATGACAGCTTTTTGCAAATAACTTTAAGAGCGGAGCTTTTTATCCCACCCAATCTTTTTAGCCGAAAGAACAAGGCCGTTATCAAAAAACCTTCAGCCTACTGAAGAAACCAATCCTGAATAGTTTTAATTACGTGATGCTGTTGCTCTTCAGTTAATCCTGTTCCAGAGGGAAAACAAATACCCCTCTCATATAATTCTTCGCATTTTCCTTTTCCAATGAAAACTGAATCGGCATAGGCTTCCTGCAGATGCAAAGGTTTCCATAGTCTTCTGGCCTCGATATTATTACTATCTAAATAACTTATCAAATCACTCAAGGATCGACTTCTATCCTTTACTAATACTGAAGTAAGCCATCGATTTGAATAAGAATTTGCAGGTTCATCTAAGAATTCAAAATAAGTACCAAGCGCTTCTTTATATAATTTGTAGATAGCTCTTTTCTTTTCAATGAAAAGATCAAGTTTTGCGCTTTGAGCCAAACCGATTCCAGCTAATATATTGCTCATGCGATAATTATAACCTGCCTCTTTATGCTCATAGCTAGATGTACCAGAGTTAGCTTGAGTTGCTAAATACCGTCCTCTCTCCCATCCAATATCATCGCAGATTAATGCTCCTCCAGCGCTCGTAGTAATTATTTTATTTCCATTGAAAGAAATTATACCATAATCACCAAAACCTCCGACATACTTACCATTAAGTGTCGCGCCTAAAGACTCCGCAGCATCCTCAATAACCTTCACCTTGTATTCTTCAGCAATCTCAATAATTCGATCAATTTGCGCTGGCATACCATATAGGTGCGTTACAATAATTGCTTTTGGAAGTACTTCGGCTTTTGATAAATATGAGGCTAATATTTCAGGATCCAGGTTCCAACTCAATTCCTCGCTATCAATGAATATCGGAATTGCTCTTTCATACAATACAATATTTGCTGATGCAGCAAACGTGAAACTACTCACCACAACCCCATCTCCATCTTCTACTCCGCATAATATTAGAGCTAGATGTAGTGCTGAAGTACCAGAATTTACAGCTAAAACTGACCTACCACCAAAGTACCCTTCCAGCTTCTTTTCGAATTGCTCTAATGAAGGACCTATTGGTGCTATCCAGCCACTTGCTAAAGCATCTTGTACAAGTTCTCTCTCTTCCTCAGATATATTAGGAGGAGATAAATATATGCGTTGCTTGTTCACCTTTTTGAAGCGTAATCTGAAAACTTAATTGTCGGATCGCTTTTATAGGGAGTCTTATCTCCTTTTAAAAGTTCCCGAAAAGTTAGAAGTAATATCTTTAAATCAAGTCCTATAGATATGTTATCTACATAGAATACATCCTTTAACATACGCAGCCCCCAATCAATGTCATTCCTACCTTGAACTTGAGCCCAGCCTGTTATCCCTGGCTTAACGTAATGCCTTTTTACCTCATCTTTATTGTAATATGGCAAATACTCAGGGAGTAGTGGTCTCGGCCCGATAAAAGACATATCTCCTTTCAATACATTAATTATTTGCGGAACTTCATCCAACGATGTAGCCCGAAGTAACTTACCAATAGTACTTACGGTTTTCTCATCGCCATCCATTCCCATTGATCTTAACTTGTAGAGCGTGAATAGCTTCTCATCTTTTCCTACCCTTATTTGAGTAAATAGCGGAGATCTCCTTAAATCAATAAAAACGATAAGGAATAAAAACAGAACCAAAGGCACTAACAAAAGGGTGAGAAATACCGCCAAGAGAATATCAAAAAATGGCTTTATCGCCCCAACATAAATTTTACCTCTTACCATCGAGCTAAAAATAGGCATTACCCTATTTATTTGATATTTTTCAACCTGAAATTAGTTCATAAATCAATCAGCATTGAAATTGCCTGCAATGGCTATCTTCGAAATATGAAAACTTTTCGTTTTGTCCTCTCGCTTTCTATAACCTTAGCACTTGGTATTGCATTAAACACAAAAATTGGGGCTATCCCTCCTTTGGGAAAGTTCTTAAGTCCCTTTCATGGATTCTGGCAAAATGCTGAAAATGAAGCTATTGATATCACTTCATCATCAATTGAAAATGATTTAATTGATAGTGTAAATGTTCATTTTGATGATCTTTTGATTCCACACGTATTTGCAAGCAACGAAACCGACCTTTTTTTTACTCAGGGATATATCACTGCATACCATCGCCTTTGGCAAATGGAATTTCAACTATACTCCGCAGCGGGTAGACTAGCAGAACTACTAGGCCCTCAAGTTGGCAATACAAGTATTGTTGATATAGACCGGCAAATGAGAAGAATTGGATTAAAACATGGTGCTCAAAAGTCGGAAGAGCTATTCAAAAAAGAAGAACCAGAAATCTACGCTATGATTGAAGCCTACACCAACGGTGTTAATGCTTACATAGAAAGTCTTTCATATGCTGATTTACCAATCGAGTATAAGCTTCTCGATTACAAACCTGAGCCATGGACTACACTCAAGTGCTTTCTACTTATCTCAAATATGAACAACATGCTTTCTAGAGGAGAGAAAGATCTTGAACATACCAATGCGCTAAAAAAATGGGGACGCGAAACTTTCGAAATACTATATCCAGAAAGACCGGACAAAGTTGATCCTGTTATCCCAAGCGGCACATCTTATGACTTTGAGCCGATAATTGTTGAAATGCCAGAAGTAGATTTTCCTTTGGAATTCACAGATCCAATTATAGATGCACCTAACCCAGACAATGGAAGTAACAGCTTTGTTGTAAATGGCAATAAGACAGCAAATGGAAAAGTCATATTAGCTAACGAGCCAGATTTAAGTTTAAACCTTCCAAGCATTTGGTATGTAATGCAATTGAATGCACCAGGTATTAATGTAATGGGTGCCACACTTCCTGGAGGACCTGGTGTCATCATTGGATATAATGACTCAATCGCTTGGGGAAATACCAACGCAAAAAGAGACTTAGTTGATTGGTACTACATTCAATTCAAAGATGAAAGCAGAGAAGAATATCTATACAATGGCAATTGGGTACCAACTAAGAAAGTGGTTGAAGAAATAAAAGCCCGAGGTTCTTTTAGCTATTATGACACCATTATTTACACACACCACGGACCCGTGGTCTACGACAGAAATTTCAATAGTAGCAGGAGCGAGATTACTAATCTGGCAATGAAGTGGACGGCACATGAAGGCAGTAAAGAAATAAAGGCGCTATATCTGGGTAACAAAGCAAAAAACTATGACGAATTTGTCGAAGCCTTTACCTACTTCAGTGGACCACCACAGAACTATTCTTTTGCTTCTACTAACGGAGATATTGCTTTATGGATCAATGGTAAATTCCCTGTTAAGTGGGAAGAACAAGGCAAATTTTTAATGGATGGTAGTAATATCGATCATGATTGGAAAACATACATGCCTTCCTCTCACAACCTTCACGTTAAAAATCCACCCCAGAATTTCGTCAGTTCAGCTAATCAGCATGCAGCAGATAGCTTATATCCTTATTACCAATATGACTACAACTATGAGCACTATCGTGGTAGAAGGATAAATGATAGACTTAGAGTACTTGACAATATAGAAGTCCAGGATATGATGGATCTTCAACACGACAACTTTAATTATAATGCCTCGGAAGCTCTACCAATGATGTTGGATAGTTTGGACTCAGCGTCATTTACAGATCTAGAGTGGAAGTACTATAATAAACTCAAAGGCTGGGATTATTTTGCCAAGCCAGATATTGATGCACCGTCAATCTACGAATCCTGGTGGAGAAGATTAAATGCAAAACTCTGGGACGAAATTGATAGCAGCGATGTAAGGGTTTATCGACCAAACTGGTACAATACTGTGTTCATTTTAAAGACAAGTCCAGATTTCTTTATGATAGATAACCAATCCACTGATGTGATTGAATCAGCTGGTGATCTATTTAGGCTGACTTTTAAAGAGACTATCAATGCTTTAGAAGAGTATCTCTCTAAAGAAGGTAACTCATTGATGTGGTTTGAGTACAAAAACACAACCATCCGCCATTTACTACGAATAAACCCATTTAGTAAAAGTACCGTGAAAATTGGCGGATACAGATCGATAGTAAATGCCGCTTCCAGTTCTCATGGGCCTTCCTGGCGAATGATAGTAGAACTTGGAGATGGAGAAGTTAATGCATGGGGTGTTTATCCCGGAAGTCAATCAGGAAATCCGGGCAACCCTAAATACGGACATATGATTGATGATTGGGCTACAGGCGAATATTACAAAATGCTTTTTAGACCATCAATAAGTGCAACTGACGAAGACATTAAGCACAGTATTACATTAAAGAAAAGTAAATGAAACTGATTATAAGACTTATAGTAATTGGAGCGCTTACGTATTTTGTGTCTCCATATACCACATGGTGGGCAGCAATGGTAATTGCATTTGGAGTATGTTATGCTTCACCATCATCCGGCTTGAATGCTTTTGTAGCTGGATTTTTAGGTGTAGGTCTTGTTTGGATGGGCCATGCATGGAATATAGATGTTCAAAATTCATCTACTTTCAGTAATACCGTTGCTGAAATCATGCAGGTAGGCGACCCAATTCTCCTCGTTTTTGCTACAGGTTTAATTGGTGGGCTTGCCGGCGGATTTGCTTCTCTCACCGGCACGACCTTCCGTCAATTGTTTGTTAAACAAAAAAATCGAAGCTTATATAGCTAAAATTAGCTTTCTTTTACAAGTACTCCTTTGGCAACGAATGTGATGGTATTTCGCATAGACTCATCATATTCCTTGCCACCATCTTCCGCATAATGCCTAGCAACATCCTCATCAAGAACCTCTTCGCTGGCAATACCTTCAATAATTACCTCGCTACCACTTATGTCTTTTGGTACAAAAAATCCGTAATCTTTGAAAGTGACACGTACGTTGGCACCTTGATCATTTCTTAATGTCATCCAGCAGCCTTTCATTTGGCATACCTCTTCAATTGTCCCTCTTACTTTAAACGAATTCTCTTCTTCGCTCACTTGAGCAAGAAATTCATCTATTGATATCGCACTTTTTGGGGTGATTTCATCACCATGAGATCCAAATTTTTCAGCAGGTACGGTGCATGCGAAAGCGACCAAAATGAGTAATAAATAGCGCATAATTTTTAGTTGTTTTTTACGAAGATAAATGAGTGCATTTTATCGTAATAATTTTCCATTCAATAAAATTTTATTTTACACATAACTGTCTTGTAATCAAGTGTTTATTGTTACAAACATAAAAAAATAAAAAAACACTTTAGTTATGTGTAATATAAATTTATTTTCACTATATTTGAAGCATCATTAAATACCTTATTGAGTTATGAAAAGAAAACTATTTACAGTACTTGTGGTATTGGGAGCAATATCACTCACCGCATGTCAAGAAGACGCAGCTATGGAAGAACTATTACAGGATACTGAACTAAACGCTATGGCAGACAATGGCGAAGGAGACGATGATGATGATAGTGGAGACGGAGATAATATCCCAACGGGCGGAAACTAAGGTTAATATCACCTAAGCCTCGGTTTCACCGAAAGAATCCTAAAAACGCTGAAAAAACTCAGCGTTTTTTTTTATTATTGTTGGAGCGAACAGTTATTAGGAATGGTGAGGCATATACTGCTTATCTTATTTATTACTACATCTTATTTGGCCAGCTCATCAACAACACAAGTTGAGCTAGATCAAGTCTATTCGCTCACAAAGAACAATCTTGATTCTGCCTACACTCTTTCATATGAGCTTCTCAAAAAATATGACTCACAGGATGAGTATTATGGCTTGGTAAAGCTCAATTATTTATTGGGCTATTATCAAAGCAGAGAAGGTAACATTGGCAAGTCAGTACTACATTACTTAGAAGCAATTCGCTATGTAGATGAAGCAGACTACGATAATGTACAAAAAGATGCAATCGACATCAGACAAAACCTAGCTAATCTTTATCGGAAATTTAAAGCCAACGATCTAGCAATTAAATATTACAAAGAAGGCATTGAAATTGCTGACTGGCTAGATGATAGAAAGAAAATCAATAGTTTAAAGTTCAATTTAGCACTTACATATAAACAAGCTGATTACAACGAAGAGGCAATTGCTTTATTTAAAGAGTTACTCGATGTTTCTTCTACCAAAAGAAGATATAGAGTAATCAATGAACTTGGTTTGATCTTTAAAAACACGGGAGATTTCGAGAATGCAAAAGCATACTTTTTACAACTTCAAAATGTCGAAGACAAGTATCTCATCTATTCAGCTAAAGCTCTCCACAACCTTGGCAGGATGGAATATGACTCAAACAATCCAGAAAAAGCTATTGACTTAATAAGTCGATCAATAAGTATCAAAGAAAAAATCTCAGATGTTGACGAAAGAAGTCTTTTCATTTCTTACAAGACATTAGGTGAGTATTTGTTTAGTATGGGTGATCTATCAGCTACCGAAATCGCATATAATTCAGCTGAAAAACTGATTGATGCAGTTAAAGATGAATCTTTGTCTTTTGAGCTATATAGATCGATTTCGCAATTGAAGTACGAGACTGACAATCCCGAAAAAGCTAGAGATTATAGCAACCTATACTCTAAAGCTGTAGATGACTTTCTAGAATCACAACAAGATTTGCAAGCAATAGATCGCCAGTACAACATGGATCTCATCACCAAGCGCTATTTTGATGAAGTAGCAAAACAAGAAAGAATCTCAAATATTTTGTTCTATTCTAAAATGATATCGGGATCGCTCTTATTCCTTCTACTATTAACAGTAGGTTATAACTGGTACCAGAAAGTACAGCTCAGAAAGAGCATCATTCAGGACTTAATCAATTTGAAAGTTGTAGATTAAACTTTCAGCTTAAGCTTTTCTTTAAGAACATTCAACATTCCCTCCTGACGTTCGTGCAGTAGGATCAACTTGTTCTTTTGCTCAGCTGTTTCTTCCATCATGTAGTTTATTAGCTCTTCTAATTCAACTACTTCATGTGAATCAGGACGTTCAACTCTCATCTTAACAAACAACTCTTTTATTCGTGCTTGAAGATTAACGTGGGAAGGTGCAATTTCTGCAGAAGTAACAATATCGTCATTCCACATTGAGCCCTCACCTTTGATCAACCACTCAGCGTTTAGCTTGTCATAAGTATTAAGAATATTAAGTATGAGATCAAAGCTAGGCTTGCTTCGACGCCCTTTTATGATATTAAAAATAACCGTTACACTTACCTCTAAACTGTCCGAGAAAGACGTTGGGTTCATATCTAAAACCCTAATAAGCTTATAAATACGATCATTTATCATGTGATAAATTTAATAAAAAGTTTGGAAGACAAAAAAAGAAGGGTTACTTGTTGGTAACCCTTCATCATTAAGAACCAGCTATGGAAAATAGATACTCACTATCTATACTCGAATTTATAAGCTTTTAGCTCGTAAACAAAAGATTTTAGAATTTTTTTTATCAAATGATAATACCAAAGCGGTATTGGAGATAAAAATAAATTGTATACTAAATCACAGCTTAATAACTATTTTACCGACTGAATCACGAGATTCCATGTAGGTATGTGCATCAGGTAAGTCTGAAAAATCAAAGACTTTACCTACAATCGGCTTCAAATTATTATCCTTTGTGAATTTGTATAGCTCATCCCAGATATCTGAAGTCAATCCTTCGTTCTCTGTCAAATAGCCAATATGTGATGCAAAAATACCTTTACTCTCCGTTGCCATTTTCATCATATTGACTTTCGGAGCATCCAAATATGTCTTAACCCAAGAAATAGGATTCCAGATTTTCAGATTCATACTAGCAAATCCAATCACCACCAATCGACCGAAGGAGTCCAGTAATTTCATACTCTTCTTAAACACTTCGCCGCCTACTGTTTCTAATACACAATTAACTTTTCCTCCATCATTCATAATTACTGAATAAAAATCTTGGGTTCTATAGTTTACAGGTATTCCACCAAGCTTTTTAATCAGTTCGAGCTTCTCATCTTTACTTGCTGTTCCGTAGACTTTACATCCAAGAGAATGACCTACTTGTACAGCTGCAGTACCAACCCCACCTGCTGCAGCTTGAATAAGCACACGTTCACCTGCCTCTACCCTACAAAGCTTTTTTAATGCTACCCATGCTGTCATAAAATTGACCAGGTATGCCGCGTTTTCCTCCGGTGTGAATGATTCGAACGCAGGAAAACAAAGATGCTCCGGCGCACACACGTACTCAGCATACGATCCGTATTGCTGCCCAACTATCACCTTATCTCCTACTTTAAGTGCTTTTACGCCTGCGCCTACCTCAACAACTTCACCGTAGCATTCCATACCCATTACATACGGCTTTTTTGGTGCCCAACTATACTGTCCTTTTCTAGAAAGAATTTCCGCATAGTTGATTCCAATAGTGGCTATTTTAACTTTTACTTGACCTTGGCTAGGTGAAGGCTCTTGAATTTCTTCCATCTTCAGCACTTTGGCCTTTCCTGTCTTTCTAAGTCTATAGGCTTTCATAGGTAATTTTTGAGACGTTTCTAATTATTCTTTAATGCTGGGGCAATTTAATGCCTTAAATTCACCTCCGATAAAATTCAAGGTTTTTAATGGACAAAATTCGCATCGGTGGTGTTCCCGAACACTTCAATCTCCCTATACATCTTGCTATTAAAAAAGGATGGTTTGAACAAGAAGCTATTCAAGTTGAATGGATGGACTTTCCTGGCGGATCGGGAGACATGAAAGAGGCACTTAGAAATGGAGTAGCCGACATGTGTATTTTGCTAACGGAGGGAATTGTTACGGATATACTAAAAGGCAATCCGTCAAAAATCGTGAGTGGGTATGTAAAAACTTCATTGACATGGGGTATACACACTAGTATTAATCGCGCAGAAAGCCACACTTCAATATTTGATAAACGAATTGCAATTAGTCGATTTGGGTCAGGATCGCATCTTATGCCAATAGTAAATGCTATGATGAAAGATCAGACTATAAATGAAAATCAGTTTGTAGAAGTAAAAGACATCAATGGAGGCATCCGTGCGCTAAATGATAATTTGGCTGATATCTTTTATTGGGAAAAATATACTACTAAACCTTATTTAGAAAAGGGAAAACTCAAGAAAGTGGATGAATTTATATCGCCATGGCCTTGCTTCATGATTGCTGCTACTAATCAGATAATTGATTCTAAGCCAGAAGTTGTAAGTCGCTTATTAAAGATTATCTACAAGGCCAGTCAGTATTTCATGGAGCTTGATAATGCTGTTGAATTGGTTATTGAAAAATTTGGCTTAAATAAAAAAGATGCTGCACGCTGGTATCATGCTACCGAATGGTCTATCAATGGCTGGGTTAGCAATAAAATGCTAGACGGCGTCCTCTATTCATTGAAAGAAGCGAAAATTGTAGGAAGTGAAACAACTACAGAGGGCATCATTTGGAAGCGAAATGAGCGAAGTTAAAAAGCCTCAATCAACTTTCTGAATGAGGCTTAGTAGAGTCACGAGTTGGTATTCGTGTATATATATGAAGAGAGATTAATTTCTGGTCTCTATAAGATAGTTTGTAAAGCTTCTTCCATTAATTTTTGTGTACTTAGCATCGATATCATCTCTGACATTAAGACCTGCGATATCGAAATCCCCTCGAGCCTTCATGTATTTGATGTTCCATGATTCTTCAAACACAGCATCTTTAAAGCTTGCACCTTCATCAAATTGCGCATACTTGAATGTTGCATCATCATCAAAATAGGTATTTGAAAAATCTGCAGGCTCGTCAAATTCTGCATACTTAAATGTTGTCTTCCTTTGGAATTTTGCTCCTGAAAAATCTACATCTCCGTCAAAATCTGAGTATTTAAACATCGCATTCCGCTTAAATTCACAATTTTTAAATATGACATCCCTGTCAAAATCTGCAGTAAAGGTGTACCCAGATGGATCATCATGAATGTAAGCAAGTACATCATCCTGGAATGTGCAGTTGACAAATGAGATACTTACATCGATAGATTCTTCAACAGTATTACCTCCATTGTTCCACCATTTTGATTTTTTAGGTAGATCTGGCATTTTATCTTCCATATAAGTAAAATCCAGATCCCCGACGATGGTCTTATTCTCGTACGAGATGCTCTTACCTTCTCTTATGTCTTCCATAATATCTGAAGCAGAGACAGTGTTCTGCGCAAAGGCCCTTAGCATAAAAATGCCAAAAAAGAGCAACATTGCAATTCTTAGTTTAGTCGATAATGATTCTGAGATTTCCATATCCGTTTTTTATCAGGTGTTTGTATTATAGATGCAGCTACTCAAAAAAAGTTGCATCTTCTATAAATAAGTACCTAAGTACCCCCTAATAGTTACAATGGAATGGAGATCGGTAAAAAAATAATGTTGAATGGCAGTCTATTAAAATCCAAAGGCGAGGGTTTCTCGCCTTTGGGTTGGTGTGGCCTAAACAGCGTATAGCTATCAGGTCCAATCTAACCTCCTTATGGACTTAGCATTGAAACTAAACCCACAATTAATTTACATTTTTTTAAGGTCTTATCAAAGTGAAACGCATCTAATGTTTTTGAGAAAGTGACTTTCCTACTTCTTTGATTACGTCATCAAGATTTACTGCAGATACTTTCAATATATCCATTAACTCCTTGGTTTTATTAGCGTCTCTTTCATCTGTAAGGTGATTTACCGCACCTAAAATATTAGCCAATGGGGCCCTCACTAAATGTGAATTCATGAATGCAAACTTTTCAAGTTTTTCATTTCTTTCTTCTATATCCTTAGTTCGTTGCTCGACAATTCCTTCTAGCGAGCCATTCATTTCCTTCAATTGACTAATCAACTCGACAACCTCACGATTTTTAGATCTTAGTTTACTGTAGGCTCTTCCTAAAAGGGAGTACAATGAGGCAAAACAAAAAACAACAGTAATATTGAATATTGTACCCGCAAAGGCATAAGGTAAATATGGTATCTCAGCTATATATGCTCCTCCATTAACCGAATTTCCATAAATAACATCCATCCAAATGGTGGTCAATGTAACCAACAACCATATATATGAAGAACGAAGGTTTCCGAATATAAATGCCAATAGCGGGATCGCTGGCATCCAATAGACAAAAACATGAAAGGTATTAGGAAGCATATAAATGCTTACCTGAAACATGATGTACAGTATCAGTAATTGGGCATGGCCAATTAGCTTGGAATTACCATAATACTTTGCCCACACTAGTAAAATGAAATTCGCACCAAAAAGTGGCAATATCAAACTAAGAGAAGTGGCTCGAAGGTCTACTAAATATTCCCCTATTGCTAGGCATCCTATCAAAACGGTTAGAATAGTAATAGTAATAAGTTGAGTGCCTTCCGATTTTGGAATATTATAATCTTTGAGAAGCCAACCTCTAAGTTTCAAATCCATATTTCATAGCTGATGGTACAATTCCAAGATAGAGAATTTTGATAAGATCAGTTCTCAATATCAATAAATAAAAAACCCTCACTTAATAGTGAGGATTTAGTCGTAAGTATGAAGAGGCTCTTATATCCAAGCACTGCTTGGAACAATATCTTATAATAGTATCTCCGCGTATGCGCGAAAAACAAACATTCCTACTAGGATTAGCATCCCTATTCGGATTTTCATCGAAGACGATTTAGATAATTCCATGGCGGTGGAGAAGTTTTAAAGTGTGATTACAATACAAAGATCAACATGGCATACGAAAAGTTGCAGTGAGGGTTTGATTATTTACAAATTCTTAATAATTCGATTATTACCAAATAAATACCCCCCTTTATTTAATAATAAATCCATAATACGAATTTTTATTTCGTTAATTGATTTAGAGAAATAAAAAAGCCCCATCAAAAAGATGGGGCTAACCACTCTACCTAAGCTACCTAATCACCAACCTAAATCATTTGGCTTTTAGACAATATCAAAATCATTTTTAAAACGATAGATTAAGGTCAATAAGGGTGCCAGCAATTCTTAAAAAATGTTAAAGATGTAAAAGCGTGAGGCTATCGCTCGCAAATGCCTTTGAAATCACAGAAACTGCACTTTCTAAGATCCTCCGTTTGAGAAAAAGGGACCTCTTTGCTGTAAATTTCTTCTAATAATGCTTTCATACGTTCTTCAAATGCTGGAAGAAAGCCTCTAGCATCAGCAATAGGATTGCCTTTGGTTTTTAATCGAAAGTCAAAGTCAGATTTGAAAAACTGCTTGATGTTTATAAGCCCCGGAACAATTGGACTATCCTGACCATATTTGGAAGCATATAACCAAGCATAGAAGAATGTCTGATATCCAGCTTTCCTACCAGCTTGGAATTTGTAGAATACCTCTGGATTGAAGATGTTTTCAAATTGACCAATCTCTGTTTCATCTCGACCGGTCTTATAATCAAGCACTCTTACAGTACCATCCTTTTTATCAACTCTATCAATATCAGCTCCAAGCTTAACGCGTACTTTCTTATCATTTGGTGAAATTTCAAAAAAGCGCTCATACTTATCTTCAGCTTCCAGACTCACTACTTCGAAGGGTACATACTTTTTATCCATTTCGATTACCTGCTTCACAAACTTTCTGATAATCTCCGCCATTACCACGTTTCGATCTTTAAACTCAAAACGTTTCTTTGTCTTCATCCCAAATTCTTCTTTGAATGCTTTCTCCATCGCACCATCAATAGAGCTTTCCATTCGAAAGAAGTCGCTTTCATCAATAACTCTTCCCCCTTTCTCCCTCATTGTGTCGAGGTAGAGGTATTCTAGTGTTCTATGAAGTGCATTTCCAAAATGTCGGGCATTGAGGTCATCGCTCATTTCATCACCTGAAAACAATCGTAGTACATATCTGAAATAGAATTTCAGCTTACAATCAAGGTAAATATTCAATGCGGAGGCAGACAAGCGGCGTTGATCAAGATCCGGAACATCGTCAGTATAAATCGCCAACTTATTTAATACTTCATCTGTCGTCTCGATACTTATTGGTCGTATTTCATTTACTTGAACCGAATTGCTCAGCTTTTTACGATTAACATCCAATCCACTTTCCAACTCCACTTGGCGAATGAATCTACTCACCTCCCCACTTAGTCCAAAATCGGCGAACATGTTGAAATAGAAGTATAGCTTCTCGGCGTTATGAAACAGTCGATAGAATAAGTAAGCATAGATTGCGTCTTGCGTCTCAAAAGTTGGTAATTCAAATGCTTTGCGTATCCGATAAGGAATGAAAGAACCAGCGCGTTGCGATGCCGGAAATATATCTTCATTCATATTCAACATCAAGACATGCTTGAAGTCCAGATTACGCGTTTCTAAAACTCCCATTACCTGTAATCCCTCAACCGGTTCCCCCGTAAATGGAATCTTGACTGATCGTGTAGTTTTTCTAAATAGGCTCTTGTACGTCTTAATATCAATAACAGCAGACTGCTTATCCAGGATTTCACTTAAGCGAGATAACAATTGTTGAAAATGATAGAGGTACTCCCTTTCTAGCCCAAATCGCTCGACTACTTGTTCTCCAAGAATGAGAATGATAGATTTTAAATATTCGGTCAGGCTTTCGTGTTCTCCTACTTGTCTGAAAATAGTATTTAGAACAGTGGACTGGATATTTAGAATTTCTTTTTGAAAAACCCGGATTTGATTTTTCTTCTTTATCTCGCTGATGAGCTTATCCAGAGGGTTCTTATCCTCTTTATATAAGTACGGATGGCTTAAAATATCAATGGTTGGCTTGTGATAAAATGACAATCCATTCTCAGGTGATAGGCTTGCATGCTCTTGTAGCTCAATTGCGGCTTCAAGCAATCCATAAAGCGGTGTATCCTTTAGCGGATATCCCATTGTTACATTTAGCTTATCAACCTTTTCAGGAATCGCATTGAGAATTGGGAATAGCATGTAATCCTGCGGCAGGACGATTACAATTTCTTCTTTTGTCGCCCCATTATCCAGAAGTCTATCTACCTCCTCCCCTATCAATTTTGCTTGACCTACTTCTAAAGAAACACCAGTAACATCTACCTCTTTCGGGCTTTTAACCTTTTCGGGAAGCGGGTTCGGAAAGCTATTACCTAGTATTGGATCCTTTGAATACTTCCTTAGAAAATCTCCGGCTTCCTGATTAGAATCATTAATATAATATGCATCGATATCCCAAAGTATCTCCGCGTTGTAATTCGAAACGAAGTGCTTCATTAGCACCTCCTCTGCAGGGGTAAGCGCATTGAAACCAGCAAATACAATGGGCTTATTTGCATTGTGTCTAATGCTTTCAATATTTTCAACTAACTCACGATACACATGAGAAGTGTATCCTATCCTCTGCTCTTTAATCCGCTGCTTAAACGTTTCATAAACAGGCATTAGTATTCTCCAGGTTTCTACAAATTGTTCCTGCGTTTTGGTTGCTGCTGGGAGAAACTCCTGCCAGAATTTCTTAATTATTGCCTCTTGCTCCTCATCCAAAAAGTAGAAATCCTCTGCTAGTTGTCTATCATCTTTAACATATGTGAAAAGCTGCTTGGGATTAACCAGGTAGTGATCTACCTCTTCAAAATCTCTCAGTAGCATTTCGCCCCAGAAGTAAAAAGATTCAAACCCTTCTGATTGACTTTGATGTGTCTTGAAGGATTCAAACAATTCAAAAATCAAGGTTAGCGGATCAGTCTTCTTTGTATTTGAATATGAGAAGAGAAAATCTTCGAGACTTAAAGTTCTTGGTGACCAAACAGGTTTGTCAACCTTCTGAGACAAGTATTTTTTGAGAAATAGTCCAGCTCTTCGGTTAGGGAAGACTACAATACAATCACCTAAGTTGTTGCGGTGATTCGTTAGTAAATGGCTTGCTACTTCAGAAAGGAATACACTCATACCTCTTTAACCTCCCCATTGTTTAAATACAGCAAAAACCCCTTTGTATGATATCCCATTTCGTTTAGGAGCGCTGTGTACTCCTGCACCTGTTTATTATCCTGTGATTTAGGCACTCCACTTTTAAAATCTACTACAGTTGCGCTATCACCATCGATGACCACTCGATCCATTCTTTTTACTTCACCATCTTTAGGCAACACCACTACTTCAGTCTTTACCTCTCCTTTCCCACTAAACCATGATTTCACTTGATCATCCTTCCAAAGCGTATTGATCATATTTTCATATCTGAGACGATCTTCATTCGTGATCTGCATACCAAGTTCATACTTATCTAATACGCGCTTTGTATCTTCAAAATGAATGATCTCAGATAATATTTGATGCAGCAGAATCCCTTCATTTCTACTTTTTTCTACTTCATCATCATAATATGCTTTGCCGGTTTTCCTAACTTTTAGCTTAGCACTCCATTTATTTGATGCATAATTTTTTAGATGAACCATCGCATCCTCGGACACTCTATGCTTGATTGGTACATCGCCTTTATTAAAAGTATTTGTTCCTCCGTCCCATCCTGTCAACTCGTTTTCTTCGAAGAAACTCCAAAGTAGCTTACTTGCATTACTATACATCTTATCCTTCTTGGAAGGCGGCGGTTCACAATGAACAAAAAGTGCTGACTCTGCTCTTGTAAATGCTACATAAAGCACATTCAAACTCTCAAGATGCCATTTGGCAAACTCTTTCTGATAGCTTTCAACAAATTGCGTATTTTCAAGTTCGGACTTGTAGTCGACAGGTAAATTTTCTCCCTCCTGATATGGGGACTCATACCATACCGGCTTTGACCTACTGTTCATATCGAAATTGCAAAACGGCACAAATACTATTGGATATTGTAATCCTTTAGATTTATGAGAAGTTATTACCTCTACAGCGTCCAAAGCACCCGTCAGTTGCACCGACCTTTTGCGACCATTGTCTTCCCACCACTCCATAAATAGTCTCAAATCTGATCGGTTATTCTTTGTGAATTCCAGAACTGCATCCTGAAATGCCTGCAGATAAACAAACTCTGACTGGAGTGTATTGAGCTCAAATGTTCTTATTAGCACTTCGACCAATTCTAAAATTGGTAAGTGGAGCAAGTGTTGTTTGAATTTTGTGAAACTCCCCGGTAATCCTGAATTTGCCAGATTTGAAAAATCTTTATGATCATTAAATCCGCGATTTTTAATGGCCTTCTGATAGCGATAGGTAAGGTCCGCTTTGATGCTGATGTCATTAGGATTAATGAGGTGATTAAACGCAGACAACATTAATTGAACAACACCCGAATTCTCTAATAACATCCCTTCTGCAGAAATAACTTCAATCTCTGTCTTATTCGCCCTTCGATAATCCAGAACATAGTTGACAATATCTGTGGCTTCTTTATTGGTTCTTACCAAGATTGCCATATCGTTGAGAAGATGTCCTTCCTTTAGCAATGCCTCCATTTTCTCAACTGTTTGTTCCATGGAGCGTAGCTTCCACTCATTCTTTTCAGACTCTAGAAACTCGAGTTGCACAAGGCCTTCTACGTTTTCATTTTTAGCAGCAATTTCTTGAGCAACTCCATCGTAAGTCTTTCGAATCATCTGACCTTCTTCATCAGATATAGCTTCCCCCATTTCTGATACCATAATTTCAGGAAGCTTTGTAAATAGCAGGTTATTAAACTCCACTACATTTTTAGCACTTCTGTAGTTGGTACTTTTTGTCGGATCAACTTCCGTTTGGGGAACATCTTCCTCTACTTTATTAAGTAAGAGCGTAGGATCTCCACCTCTCCATCCATAAATGGATTGTTTGGCATCACCAACTATGATATTCGCATGACCATTGGCTAAGCTTTCCTCAAGTAGTGGCCTAAAGTTGTTCCACTGAAACTGGGAAGTATCTTGAAATTCGTCTATCAAGAAGTGAGAATACCACGTTCCAACCTTTTCATATATGAAAGGTGATCCTGTATCATCGATAATTTGAGAAAGAAAGTCTGGCAAATCCGAGATCATGATTACCTCTTCTTCTCTTTTATAATCTTGAAGTCTTTGAGACAGATCTGTCATCAACCCCAACGTATACAGGTGTTTCAAGACAGCATTTGCAGTATAGTAATCGCGTTTATTTTGCTCGATATAATCTAAAGCCTGATTTACTAACGGGATTAATTCATTTTCAGCAACCTGTATAATCAAATCCCTCAAATCACTTGACTTGGACGTCCAGGCAGCTGGATCTAGTCTGGCCGCCTCTACCCGTTTGGTCAAAAGACTTTCAAACTCTTTTTTCTTTAGTTTAATGAAAAATCCACCTGGTCCTGAAGCTTTATAATTAAGATCGTCAACTGACAGTGAAGACTTCTGCATGGCCTCATCGAACTGCTCTGCTATTTTCGCTAGAAACTCTTCGAATACTTTCTTCTTCTTTATCAGCTCATTCTTCAGCTCCTTGATCTTATCCTTTACTTGATCATCCACAAACTGACCTTGAGGTAATTTTTTAAATTCTTCTTGGAATAGCTGGCGTGCCAGTTTGCTTACTTGTCCCTTGGTCTCGTATCCTTCGCCACTTGATAGTCCTTCCATGGAGAATTCAACCAACCAGTCGCGCAGTTGCCTATTTTCCTCAACTCCCTCGTATACATTGGAAGTGATGTACTCAGCAACCTTATCCTGATCTAATTCTATACCGAAGCTTCCTTGAAGTCCAATCTCGCGAGAAAAGGATCTGATTACTCTATGAAAGAAGGTATCAATGGTGGTAATATTAAAGTAGCCGTAGTGATGCAATAAATGAGTCAAAGCATCATTGGCAGCTTTAATAATCTGATCTCGAGATTTATCTAAGTCTTTTTCAAATACTGGTATGAGTTCGTGATTCCCTTTTGCAATATCTATCAGAAACTCAAGCACCCGCTCCTTCATTTCTTCAGCTGCTCGGTTGGTAAACGTCACAGCTAAGATCTTTTGATAGTAATCTCTCGATCGCAATGCAAGCCTCAAGTATTCTTTGGCAAGGGTGTATGTTTTGCCAGATCCTGCTGAAGATCGATAGATTGTGAGGGACATGTTACGAAAATAGGTGGAAGCCTACATAACACCGCCTTAACATTGGTTTAGTTATCCACAAAATGTCCATTTCAACCTTCTAACGCCCATATTTATCGAAGAAATCTTCCAATGTTACCTGAATGTTAACAAAAAGTTATCGAAATTTTGATTTTATGTAAACTATTGGTAACATTACAATGTAGTTAGTTTAACATTCAGGAAATATTAAGAGAAGGAGATTATGAAAAAGCAATTATTAGTACTTACGCTGGCATTATTAGTATTTGGCGCACAGGCCAACAACGGAAAAGGAAAAGGAGAGGCAGAAGCTCCTAAGCCAACTAATTACAAAGAGGTAATCTCTCAAATCGAATACCCACAAGTAAGTAAAGAAAAAGGAGTTGAAGGAGTTGTTATCGTAACACTCAAAATAGATAAACTAGGAAATGTTATCAACCACGAGTTTGATTCATATCCTTGTACTGACCTAAGAGACGCTGTTAAAAGCGTAATTAAAGATCTGAAATTTCAGCCTGCAAAAGATGCGAATGGAAAAGAAGTAGTTGGAAAAATAGCAGTACCTGTTAATTTTAAGCTAACTATCTAATTTAAATAATTAGATCAATTTGTAGACCACCTCGGCTTTGCCGGGGTGGTTTTTTTGCGTCCAACCTTTACATATTATTTACGTTTAGAAATTTTATATTTAATTTACATTTAGAAATTTAACTTCTAATTCGTATGAAAGAATATCAATTAGGTGAGTTTGAGGAGATTGTGCTATTGACTGTGGCAATCTTACATGACGATGCATATGGCGTATCTATCAAGGAAGACATAGAAACGCGATTAGGTCGTAAAGTAAGTGTGAGTGCGCTTCAGACGGCACTTAGAAGAATGGAGAAAAAGGACTATCTCCGATCTGAGTTTGGTGAAGCCACTGCCATTCGGGGTGGCAAGCGTAAACGCTACTTCAAAGTCACAAAAATCGGTAAAGCAGCATTGGACTATTCAAAAGAAACCCGCATGAAGTTATGGTCTGCTATTCCTGATGTTTCATACGAATTCTCAAAAACATGGATAAGCAAAGGCCATCTCCCCCTTCCTGGTCTACCAAATTCTTAGGATGGTTTCTCAAAGAGGACTACTATGAAGATGTACAGGGAGACTTAGAAGAAGAATTTCAACTCAAGGCTCAGGACTCAAGTATAGCCAGGGCAAAGCGATGGTATTCATGGCAAATCGTCCGCTTATTTAAGCCGAGTATGATCAAAGAATTAGAAGCTCAAAACTCAATTGAAAAGGAAACGACTATGTTTAAAAATTACTTCAAAATTGGACTTAGAAATCTCTGGAAATACAAATCAAGCACAATCATTAATGTCATTGGTTTATCTACAGGGATAGCCGCATTTGTATTAATAGGCTTATTTGTTAAAGATGAACTCAGCTATGACCGTCATCATGAACATGCTGAAAACATTTACCGTGTCACGGTAAAAAACTTCACAACAGAAGGTGACTTAAGTAGACAATGGGGATTCGCATCCGCTGGCCATGCACCGCGATTAAAAGATGATTATTCAGAAATCACACACGCAGTACGATTTTTTCCATGGGCCTTTCCAGATCTCAACTATGAAGATCAAGACTTTTTAGGTGAAATGGTCATATTCTGCGATCCAGATGCATTCGAGATATTCAGCTTTGAATTCCTTCAAGGAAGTCCCGAAAATGCATTCCCAGATATTTATTCTCTAGTGCTCACAAGATCTAAAGCCATTAAGATTTTTGGTTCAGATTGGGAGGAACAAAACATTATAGGAAAAACTGTTACGCTCTCGCGCGATGGCAATGAAGCGCCCTTTAAGATAACGGGCGTTATGGAAGACATGCCAGACCAGCAGCATTTTCATTTCGAATACCTGGCACCTATTCGTTTCCTGGAGATTATTATGGGTGAAGACGCACTCAATAACGTGGGTGGAAATTACAACTGGCTTACTTACATCCGAACCAGTCCAGGGGCTAACATGGAGGGTCTGACGAAAGATGCCAATGATGAGTTCTGGGATAAATATATTGGTCAATTTAGATCAGGTGCAGACGCCAGAGATTTCTATGACTTTGAATTTCAACCTCTGCTGGATATCCATCTAACATCGAATTTGGAAGGAGAAATCGAGACAAATGGATCAATAGAACAGGTATATATATTCAGTGTTGTAGGTATTCTTTTGCTTTTGGTTGCCTGCGTTAACTATATGAATATCGCGACTTCTCATTACTCTCGAAGAATGAAAGAAGTAGGTGTTCGAAAAGTAATTGGAGCATTCAAATCATCTTTGATCAAACAATTCTTATCAGAGTCTTTGCTTGTTGTTATCATTTCAATTCCACTTGCCATCCTATTGATCATTTTGGCACTTCCGTATCTGAATCAATTTGTAGGTAAGCAACTTGTATTTAATCCACTAATTCAAACCGATATTTTTGCAGGACTTGTTGTCTTGATGCTATTCGTAACTAGTATCGCTGGATTATATCCTGCACTTTTCTTGTCGAAAATCAACCTGGTGCAAGCATTAAAGGGTGAACAATCTATGAATGCAAGCAAATGGAATTTCAGGTCTTTCCTTGTCACCTTTCAATACATTGTCACCATAGGTCTCATTTTCGCGATTGGTGTTATAGAAAGCCAGATGAGTTTTATTAGAAATTCAGATGCAGGATATGATCGTCAGCACATGGTCAGTATGTTTTTACCAAGAGGTAATTACACGTATGAAACCTTTCGCAACGAATTACTGAAACATCCAAATGTTGAAAAAGCCACCTTCTCCTCCAGAATTCCTACTGGTAGACTGGCAGATAGCTGGGGGTCACGTTACTTCAAAGGAGATTCGGCTATTGCTACAAGCTTTCGACTACCTGTTGTAACTGTAGATGAATATTTCCTTGATGCATTTGGAATAGACATACTGGCTGGAGAAAATTTTAGGGATGGGATGGAAACCAACCTGCTTCCAGACACAACTGTAACAGGTCACTACATTATCAACAGGGCTGCGGCAGAAGCATTCGGCTTTAAAGATCCCGCAGAGGTAATAGGCCAGAAAATTGGTTACGGACCATCTGTAGGTCGAATCGTGGGAGTAATGGAAAACTTCCATTTTGAATCTTTATATAGCGAAATTGTCCCTACCCTCTTTTTGAAGCGAGATCGTTATCGAAGAATAAGTGTGAAAATCAATGCGAAGGATCTGAGAAATACTTTGGATCATATTGAAAACGTTTATGCTTCTTTTGATCCAGATACGGATGTTGAATACAACTTCGTGGACGACTTATTCAATGAACAATATCAAAAAGAAGAGCGACTTAGCACCATGATTAAGGTATTCGCCGCTATAGCAATCCTTATCGGCTGTCTTGGACTTATTGGTATGGTAGGTTTTATAATCGAAACCAAGCTTAAAGAAATTGGAGTGAGAAAAGTCTTGGGTGCTTCTTCAGGCAACATCTGGATGATCATTAGTAATCGATTTTTGATCTTGATCGTTATTGCCTTTATCCTAGGATTACCTCTTGCATACTTATTTATGAGTGATTGGCTTGAGAATTTTGTCTATCGCACTTCGGTCTCTGTATCCTTGATAGTTATGCCCGCATTAGTAGCCACCATGCTCACCTTATTGGCTATCGCTTATCAGACACTTAAGGCAACAAAAGTGAATCCAGTAGAATGCCTAAAAGACGAATAAATTGAAAACCAAATAGCCTAAAAAGCCATTCGTCACGGATGGCTTTTTTTATTTGTACAATCGCAATAACTTGACCCCATGATTGATAAAGTAGTAGCCAACGCGGAGGAAGCCACCCGCGGAATTGAAGATAACATGACACTTATGCTTGGTGGATTTGGACTATGTGGAATTCCAGAAAATTCCATTGCAGCATTAGTGAAATCCAACGTTAAGGGTCTAACGTGCATTTCAAATAATGCAGGTGTAGATGATTTTGGTTTGGGGCTCTTACTTCAACAAAAGCAGATAAAAAAGATGATCTCATCGTATGTTGGCGAGAATGCAGAATTTGAACGCCAGATGCTTAGTGGTGAGCTTGAGGTAGATCTCATTCCACAAGGCTCACTTGCCGAACGTTGCAGAGCTGGTGGTGCTGGTATTCCCGCGTTTTTTACACCAGCAGGATATGGAACTGAGGTAGCAGAAGGAAAAGAAGTACGTGAATTCAATGGGAAGCCTCATATTCTAGAGTCTGCGCTAACTGCTGATTACGCAATTGTCAAAGCATGGAAGGGAGACAGAGCAGGAAATTTAGTGTTTAAAGGAACTGCCAGAAATTTCAACCCACCTATGGCGATGGCCGGTAAGATTACCATTGCAGAAGTGGAAGAACTAGTTGAGCCTGGTGAACTTGACCCGAATTTCATCCACACTCCAGGGATTTTTGTGCAACGAATATTCCAAGGTGAGACATTTGAAAAAAGAATTGAACAACGAACTGTAAGACAATAAGGACATGCTAGATAAAAATGGAATAGCGAAACGAATCGCACAAGAGCTTCAAGACCGATGGTATGTTAATCTAGGTATAGGCATTCCTACACTTGTTGCTAATTACATCCCTGAAGGCATTGATGTAGAGTTTCAATCTGAAAATGGTTTATTGGGAATGGGACCATTCCCTACCGAAGAAGAAGTGGATGCAGATTTAATTAATGCTGGAAAACAAACAGTTACAACATTACCAGGTGCGTCCATATTTGACTCTTCTACCTCCTTTTCGATGATTCGAGGACAGCACGTTCAACTTACCGTGCTTGGCGCTATGGAAGTAGCTGATAATGGAGACATTGCCAACTGGAAGATTCCTGGAAAAATGGTGAAAGGAATGGGCGGTGCCATGGATCTTGTGGCTTCGGCAGAAAACATAATTGTAGCGATGATGCACACGAACAGGGCTGGAGAATCAAAACTCTTAACTGAATGTACACTTCCTATTACTGGAGTAAAGTGTGTTAAAAAAGTGGTGACCAATCTCGCAGTCCTGGATATCACACCTGATGGGTTCAAATTACTGGAACGAGCTCCTGGTATTTCTGTAGATGAAATCAAGAATGCAACAGCTGGGAGATTGGTTGTGGAAGGAGACATTCCTGAAATGAATATTTAGTATTTCGCGGAAGTCTTATGACTTAATTTTGTGCTTATGAATATAGGCACGTACCACACATTAGAAGTCGATAGAATTACCGCTCCGGGTGCCTTTCTTACTGACGGGGAAATAGACATTCTGCTTCCTAACAAATACATTCCTGGCGGAACGCGAGAAGGTGATAAGCTCAAAGTGTTTGTTTATCGTGACTCTGAAGATCGGATCATTTGTACGACCCAAAAACCGTATGCCCAGGTAAATGAATTTGCATTCCTCAAGGTTATTGATACAACAAATGTTGGTGCCTTTCTTGATTGGGGAATAGATAAAGACTTACTTATTCCCTTTCGTGAACAAAACAACAAGCTTCGCAAAGGACACTGGTGCTTGGTTTATTTGTTTCTTGATGAGAAAACCGACCGTCTTGCAGCTACTGCCAAAGTGGCTAAATATTTCAATCGCGAAATCACTGTTTCAGAAGGTGATGAAGTAGATCTTTTGATTGCAAATACAACCGATTTGGGTGTGAATGTGGTGGTAAACAATAGCCATCGAGGATTGATTTACGAAAGCGAACTTTTCCATGATGTATTGGAAGGAGATCGCATCAAAGGATACATCAAAACCATCAGAGAAGACGGAAAGATTGATGTGAGTTTACGCAAAGAAGGTTTAGAAAACCTCGAAATGGGAGCTCAACAAATTCTTGACGAGTTAAAAAACAATGATGGTTTCTTGCCTATTCATGACAAAAGTGATCCAGAAGAAATCCAATCCTTGCTACAGATGAGCAAAAAGAACTTTAAACGTTCTGTTGGAATCTTGTATAAAAAACGGATGATCACTTTAGTCAAAGACGGTATTCAGCTGTCTAAATAGCGCCCCCTCTCCCCTTTGCTACTTTAAAAACGACTCTCAATGGTTAAAAGGCCTATTTTATTATTTTCTTTTTGTATATAAAATATAATATATACATTTAGAAAAAAATAAATGAATGGGGACTAAAGGAAAACATCTGGGTGAATTTGAAGAGATGGTGCTGTTAGCCGTTGGCGTCTTAGGCAATGAAGCCTATGGCATATCCGTAAAAAGTAAGATCGAAGAACTTACAGGAAGAAGTGTAAGCATGGGCGCTCTTCATGCTGCATTAAATAGACTCGAAGAAAAGGACTTTGTTAAATCCAAGTTGGGTGAAGCCACCAAAATTAGAGGTGGCAAAAGAAAGCGTTTTTACTCTGTTACCATATTCGGTCAGCAGGAGGTTAAAGATTTGATGGCCAAGCGCCAGCAATTTTGGGAAGCTATTCCTCAAGAGGCATTTGCAGTAAGATGGACACCCAATAACAACGATCGATCATGACTCCTAAACCACCAAAAATATTTGATCGTCTGCTCCAATGGTATTGCGTACAAACCGAGATGGAGGATATCCAAGGAGACTTCTATGAGATTTACTACGATCGTGCAGAAGATTCTGCTACTAAAGCCAAATGGCTATTTGCGCTTGATACTTTAAAGCTATTTAACCCTTTTTCTAAGCAAAGAAAACGTGCGACATGGCTAAGTGAATCCTATAACTTCAACTTTCGAAATCAAATAAGAAGATCGTTTAGAAACCTGCGGAATAATCCATTCATAAATGGCCTTAAGATCATTGGATTAGGTGTAGCTGCTAGTGCATACTTCTTCATCAATGATTATACAAGATTCCACAACACCTTCGATCAATTTCATGAGAAAAAAGACCGAATCTATCGCATAGTAACTACGGTGACTTCACCTGACCTTCAAGATGTTACTGCCTGGTCACACTACTATTTGAATGAAGTTCAAGATGAATTTCCAGAAATAGAGGAGCTGGTAAGATTGCTTAAGACTGAGCAGGCGTTGGTAATAAAGGCTGAAAATCAATTTTATAACGAAACTGAAGTGTTTTATTCAGATCCAACATTTGCAAAGGTCTTTGGATACGATTGGATTGAAGGTAATCCGCTGGATGCATTGGACGATACTGAATCTGCCATAATCACTAAATCAACAGCTGAAAAGTACTTCAACTCTTCGAAAGGTATCGTCGGGAAAATAATTGAAATTAACGATGAGCCGTATCAAATAAGTGGAGTAATTGAAGACATCCCTTCCAACAGTGACCTTAGTTTCGATCTACTACTCCCCTTTCCATATGAAAACTTTGAAGACTGGATGTTTGTATATATCCTGCTAAAAGATCAAGCTTCTTTAGCCTCTATCGAAGCAAAGTTTCCTTCGATATTAATGGACTACAATAGTCACTTTACAGATGAAGGAATAGCTCTAACTTATTCTTTCGAGAACATTCAAGATATCCATTTTAGTGAACCTAAGCTATACGATACGCCCAAAATGGATCAAAGTAGAATACTTCTTTTTCAATTGATTGGATGGGTCATCCTAATTATCGCATTGGTTAATTACATCAACCTATATTCTACTCAGCTATTAAATCGAGTAAGGAGTGTCAATGTCCAAATGGTAGTTGGTGCATCCAGAAAACAACTTATGTTAGAGTTTGCGACTGAAGGAATTCTCTATTTCGGCCTTGCACTTGGAAGCGCTATTTTGATCACTTTTTTATCTAAAGACTTTATCAGCTATCATTCGAAATTTGAATTCTTCAGTGTCCAGATACCGTTTACTCAAATACTACTTCTTGGATTAGCATTTTTCTTACTGGTCTTAATCACATCATTACACGCATTGATACTGACCACTTCCAGAAAAAACAACCAATTATTCGAAGCTAGGCCAGTCAAAGCTTCATTTCGCAAAGCTCTTATTGGATTTCAATTTGCACTGTCATTTGGAATTATTCTTTCTACAGTAATCATATATAATCAGACTTCACTCATACAAAATCATCCTTTAGGCTTTAGCAGTGAACATTCGATCAATTTTCAATTTCCAACAAACATGAATGGCAACGAAATAAGATCACTTACTGAAGAGCTAAAGCAAATAGATTTTGTCCAGAATATTACAACTGTTGAACCAAATTCTGTTCCAGGGATGACACCCTGGGTCGAAGACTACTATATAGACGACTCTGACAATTCTAAACTTTTTGAAGAACTAGGTGTGGACGAAAATTACCTTGAGACATTAAATCTAGAAATGGTTTCTGGGGAATTTTTCACCAAAGGAAAACACCGGTATAATCAAGCTTTTGTCGTGAATCAAGCTTTTGTAAACCACATGGGCTGGAATAATGATGAGGCGCTACATACACCACTTCAGGTTTATCATCTTAGAGGGCCTATTGTTGGTGTGGTTAAGAATTTCTATTTCAACTCACCACACGATCTAATTCAACCAATGATCATCCGGTATTTCCAGGCCGGAAGATCAGCTATTATTAAAATGCATCCTCAAACAGACCTGCAGCAGGCCATCTATAGATTGGAAAAAGTCTGGAAAGAACACATACCAGATCTTCCATTCAACTTCACATTTCTAGATGCGGACTATAAAAAACAGTATGAAGAAGAATACGCCACATTGAATGTGCTTGGAATCATTGCAGGGCTTGTTATTCTTCTTTCAATGCTGGGAATGTATGCTATCCTCTTGATGCTTGTAAAAGCCAGAGAGAAAGAATTAGGAATTAGAAAGGTAAACGGAGCATCTAAAAATGACCTTTTCAAGCTTTTTTCAGCTGATTTCATCAAGATACTATTTATAGGAATTGGATGCTCAATTCCATTATTCTGGATAAGTATAAATGGTTGGCTGGAGAAGTATCCTTTACGGATTTCGCTATCTCCATTTTATTTTATTGGTACCGCTATTTTGATCTTAATAGCCGCATCGTTCATCATTTTCATTCAAGCATCAAGAGCATATGAAGCCAACACTGTGGATGCTTTAAAATACGAATAATACTAGCTATGATTAAGAAAATCATCATCATATTGAGTCTAAGCACCATATCAGTTAGCGTGCTGCTGGGACAGGAATCATATAAACTTTCCGGAAACATCATTAATGCTGACACGAAGGAACCACTGGCTTTTTCAACCATTAGCATTGCCGGAACTAACGCTGGAGTTGTTACAAATTTTGAGGGTGCTTTTGAAATATCGATTCCTGCTACCTACAAAGGCGATTCGCTGCTGGTATCTATGTTAGGATTCAAACCGAAGAAGTTGGCAATCAATAGTCAGCTTAATACATCTAACGCTACTATAGCACTTGAAGAAAATATTTTAATGCTGCAAGAGGTAGAGGTCAATGAAAGGAAGTTGACAGCACTCGATATTGTAAGCAAAGTGATCGATAACATCCCAAATAATTATCCTACAAAACCCTATCTACTTGAAGGGTTCACTCGCTCTCATAAGCATGAATGCGGAAAGTATGTAACACTCTTTGAGGCGGCATTTGAACTTTACGGCATGGGTTATCATAAGAAAAGTCCAGAAAAAATTTATATCAAAGAATCTAGGCAAAGCCAGCATACCCCCTACTATCACAGCCGGGTTTTAAGAAACAATAGAAACCTATTCATATCTATGAATCACATCAATGATGTATTATTTAGGGGCTTTTCTCTGAAATTGAAATACAACAAATATGAGATAGATAAATACTTGGTTGACAATGATGAATTAATCTACGTTATCAAGACTAACCACTCCGAGCATGTTACACATACATTACATATCAATGCAAATGATTTTGCTCTAATGAAAGTAAACATGGAAATGGGCACCCCAGAAGGAAGTGAGTGGAATCCACTGATGAATAAAGGTCCTTCAAGTGATTCATTGGAATTTAAAGTAACTCGAATCTCTAAGACTGTTCAATTTGCAAAAAAAGGAGACACCTACTTTTCAAAATATATGGATTGGCTAGTTGAAGGGAAGTTGTATTCAACAGAAACAAAAAATGAATTTTGCGATTGGGGTTTTCGGTTTGAAAACATGTTCAACAACGCCGTTTTTGAGGATGTTCAAAAGCCATCCAATGCACTATTGATGAATCCAAGATCTAAGAAAGATCCAACATCAACACCCTATAACTCAGAATTTTGGTCCAATTACGCTCCCATTGTTGAGTTCCCGATCACTCCACAAATCGTAATTGATCTCGAGGTTAATGGACCTATAGAAAAGCAGTTCCAACAATCATCCAAGCAGCCATGAAGTATCTAGTTATCATTTTAGGAGTCCTGGCCACTTTTTCGTCACTGGCCCAAACTAACATTGCTATTCTGGGTAATATCAAAAGTGGAAAAACTAATGAAGCATTGTCCTTTGCAACTATAGGTATACTAGGAAGTCCCCATGGCACAATTTCCAATACAGATGGTGAGTTTGCCTTCTTTATCCCCGAATCGTACAGTGCAGACACATTAACAGTAAGCTATGTCGGTTTTGAAAACTATAAAGTGGCTATCAATTCAATAACGGATAGAAATAACGTACAAATCGTTCTAGAAGAGCACATCATAATGCTCGAAGAGGTCGAAGTAAACGGCGATCAGCTGACAGCTACTCAAATCATGCAAAAAGCTATAGATAAAGTGGTTGATAACTTTTCCAGTAATCCTTATATCATTCAAGGTTTTTTCAGAGACATAAGAGATCAAAATGGAGAAACAGTTTATCTGACAGAAGCCTCTGTTAATATTAAAGATCCAGGGTATTCCAAAACAAGTAGCCGGCCTAAGAAATTTTTCTTGAAAGGTGTAAGAGCTAGTGATTCAAGAATAAACAAGCTGCTATCTAGATCACTACTCAATGCCGGCAATGCACTTAATGTGAATTTGGAACAAAACTATTGGTTGAATCGATTGAGGCATGATATACGAACCAATGACTATGAGATTGATGAAATCATTTATAAAAATGATCGCATTCTATATTCCATAATAACAGAAGAGACATCATCGAAAGTAGGCTCGGATGAACGATATAAAGACTTGACCTTCTCACTCACTCATAGGTATTTAGTCGATTCAGAATCCTTTGCTATATCTAAAGTCGAACATATTGAGCGTGCGACTGACGGCAAATATGTAGGCATTGAACCTCCTTACGAGGGTGATACATTATTCTATTGTAAGAAAGGCTGGAATCAGATTATTGAATTTGAGGAGTTCGAAGGAAAAATGTTCTTGAAATATCATGATGTCAACTATGCCTTCGACATTGTAGATCAAAAAAATGAGGAAGTCTACCTTGACATGAGCTATCAATTCACCTTCATAACAACTGATGTAATCACAGATGAGACAATTGCTCCCGAAGGCTTCAAAATGAATAAGAATAAACCTCTAGCCCATCAAGCCAAAGCTTATGACGCTGGGTTCTGGGGTGATCCATCTAATGCAAAATTGGTTCCGCTCACCAATACTCAAATAGAAGATCTTCAGCGGATTCGACCGCTAGAAAAGCAATTTAGATCAGCAAAAAAATGAAGATAAAATATAGCTTATATATCCTGACAGCTTTCTTTCCACTCTTTATACTAGGACAAGATTACACAAGCATTTCTGGTCAGATAGTGGATGTTGAAACAAAGGATCCACTTTCATTTGCAACAGTAAACATCAAAAACTCACCAAAAGGAGTTGTAGCAAATGCTCAGGGTGAATTTGAATTTACCTTTCCGAATAAACATCTGGCAGACACTGTGGTATTCTCTATTGCCGGCTATCAAAGCGAAAAAGTGTTGGCTCAAAAGTTAGTCGCTGATAAAAATCTGAAAATAGAATTAGTTGCTAAAGCTGTTGTCCTTTCAGAAGTTGTCGTAACAAATAAAGAGCTTACCGCATGGGAAATACTCGAACTTTCACTTAAAAAAATACCAGAAAACTATCCAACGGACCCATTCGAGTTCAAAGCATTCTATCGTGACTATAAGTTAGAAAATGATAAATGTGTGAGCATATTTGAAGCTGCCTATTCTGCCTATGACAAAGGGTATTCTAAGGTAGGAAATAAGCATGCTTTAAAAGAAAAAGTAGTTCTGGATCAAGTAAGAAAAAGCTTGTCAGTAGATTATAAAGCTCATACATTTAAGCGAATGAACGTCTTGAAAGAGCTTATTAAGCTCAATGATGTGAGGTATCAAACCAGGTTACTCAATAAAAAAAACCGACTTAAGTATACCTATTCAATGGCAGGATATGAGGTAATCAATGATCGTCTCATGTATAAGATTAAGGTCAAAGAAGATTGGAGCTATTTTATATATGTTGATGTAGTTACCTATGCGATTCCTAAAATTGAAATGGACTTTCAATGGATTAAGGATGTCGATGTTAACGAATGGGTTTTGGGTGATACTATTAAATACAACCAAACTGCAGCAACAATGCTTCTGGAGTTTCAAATGATCGATGGACTGTACTATCCTAAATATTGCAGCTTTACGACAAATCTTGAGGCGATGGATGCAACTTCCAATGAAATGCTATTCACCGCCTACCTATTGCAAGAGTATATGGTGACCGATATAGATTTTGATCCAGAAGTAAAACCAGAAAAATCCAGCCGCATGGATCCGTATGAAATGATCGAAAAGCAAACGTTCTCGTACGATCCAGAGTTTTGGAAGAATTATAACACCATAAAACTGCATCCCAGAGATGAAAAACTCATTCGGGGACTAGAGAAAGAAATGAAGCTTGATGATCAATTTTCAAAGGTGAATTAAAAAAGCCACTCTAAGAGTGGCTTTATGCATATAGCCTAAGCTATTGCCGCCTTAGTTTGCCTTTATAATTCGCCTGACAATCACCTTTTCTGCAATTTTAATTTGCATAAAATAGGTTCCTTTAGGAAGCGATGAAGTATCTAAATAACCACTCTTTACTTCGTAAGACTGCACAATACTTCCTTCGATATCAAATACTTTAATTGCCGCTTTTTCCTCACTTTCAATTATGAGGTAATTGGTAAAAGGATTGGGATAAACACTGATCTTCAATTGATCTTCAATTGAAAGAGTTTCTCCATTGGAAACTTCAAAGCTTACGCTAGCCGTTGCTGCATTAAAGTTGTCATTTCCATCCTGAGTTACAGTAACTACCACTGTGCCTTCTGAGCCATCAAGCGTTAAAGTATTTCCTGTAATACTTGCAGGTCCTGAAACTTCGTAGCTTAACTCAAGCTCACTATCCGTTGTTGCCTCCACATTAAAAGGACCATCAGATGTTAGCTTATCAGTAATTTCAACTATTTGTATTGTCTGATCTGCCTTGCCTATAGTAAATGATCTTACTACCTGACTAGCGGGATTGTACACATTATCTCCTTGTTGGTCTGCGGCTACAGTTACCTCTCCAGCACCTATGATAGTCACTTCGCTGCCACTCATGGTTACTGGCCCAGAAATTACAGAAAACTCGACTTCTAACCCGGAATCTGCAGTTGCATTGATAGAGAATGCGTTGTCACCGAAGGTCTTATCAGTAATTGTCTCAAATGAAATTAACTGATCTCTTTTTGAAACATCAAATGTTTCACTAGCCGTTGCTGAATTGTAATTTTCATCACCGATTTGACTAACCGTAATAACTACCGTTCCTTCAACACCATCAAGTGTCACTGTATTATCCGTTATAGTTGCCGGACCCGATACTTCATACATAAGTGATAAATCACTAGTTGATTCTGCGATAATATTAAATGGGTTATCATTAACATATTTATCTCCTACCTCTGTGATGGTTATGAACTGATCTGCTTTTACGATATTGAAAGTGACTTCAACTTGCCCTGCAGGATTGTACTGATCATCTCCGGATTGATTTGCTGCTATTGTAGCCATTCCAACTCCTTCGATAACTACTTCATTTGATTCATTGAGAGAAATAGGTCCAGTAACTACCGAATAGGAAACCTCCAACCCTGAAGTGGCACTTGCATTCAAAGAAAATGGGCTATCTGAGAACGATTTTTCAGCTATCGGATCAAAAGTTATAGTCTGATCAGTTTTGGATGGATCATTAACGCTGAAATTCCATGAGGTAGTCCCGCTAATTCCTTCAAATTGATGGCCATCCAAATCTTCAATTGCATCCGGACTTAATGTCACATAATAATTGCCTGGCGTCCAGTCAGGGCCTGCAAAGGTTACTGTGACCACATTATCATCAAAGCTTACCCTTCCAGAAGCTTCACTGAAATTGGTATTGATATAATCTGATCCATCTTCGGTAAAGACTGAAAATTTTGCAACGCCAGAATTCCCATACTGAACAGTTTCATCAAAAGTCATGGTAAAAACTCGAGGCTGTGGATCAATTAATCCATTGTCCATTGGAGTGAATGAAACGAGCTCAGGTCCATCAATTGGTGCCGTGGTAAAATTCCAAAAATCTATATCGGTGCCATAACCTGTAAGCGGATTTCCTGCCAGATCTTGAAAAACTCCATCATCAAAAAGGATGTAATAGCTGGTATTATAGTCGAATAAATCCCTTCTGAACGTAACTGAGTTACCACTAACACTAATCCAGCCGTTATCAACACTTGTCTGATTGAATGGAATATTAATATGTGAACTTCCATCAACTGTTTTCCTGAATCTGATAAAACCAAGCTCACTAAACGCTACTGGTTCTGAAAAAGTAACAGTGAATAGCTGATCAATCGGTAGATCTATGGCATTATCGGCAGGATCAATACTAACAATGGAAGGCGGTGTGCTATCAAGGATTTCGGTTGTAAATACCCAATCATCTTTATCATCCAATCCAAGAAATGACTCAGTATTCATTTCACTTCTGAGGCTACCATCACCCTCAAGCACAACATAATATTCGGTATCTTCATCAAAATCATTTGATAGATCGATTGATATTGTACCATCAGGAAAGGCTCCAGTACCGAATCCTAGATCTAGCGAACTCAACTCAATTGTTTCAAAACTATTATCTGTATTGTACTCTTTGATGGCTAGATTGACTTCCCCATCCGTATAAATATTGACATCCAAATCAAGTATTAAGGATGCGTCAATTGCTACGTTATCGGCATTGTTAGCTGGAGAAAGTGTTTCGATCAATGGACGTGCATTGGCAGTAAAGTCTAATTCCCCTATTCCAATACCTGCAAACGTATTCCCAGCTAAGTCTTCATAGGCTCCTTCTGAAACGAGAATGTAATATTGATTGGATGGAATAAGATCTGTATTAAAGTCCCATGTTATCCTAAAACCTGCAGGTTGACCTAATCGCGAATCTCCAATCCCTGTAGTAATGCTTTCAACCAAAGATCCATCACTCAAATAGAGCGCTATCGAACCTGACCCTTCTTGAACGTCCTCGTTGAACACAATACCTCCGGTGGCGGTAAGCGGAGCAAAAGTTCCTTCATCAGATGGTGAAGTGGAAGTTGCCATAGGTGCTTGTGTATCTGGCTCAACTTCTGTGGTAAAATTCCAAAATGTATTGTTATCCAAATCAGTTATCCTATTTCCGGCTAAATCAGCCAATGTATTATCATCGATATATACGTAGTAATCTGACTCATAAGACATCGTTCCTCTCAAAAATGATATTCTATTCCCATCTATAGAAAGCCATCCCTCTGATACTGAATTTTCAATGTATGGAATGTTATCAAAAGTAGATCCGTCACTATTTCTAATTCTTATAAATCCTGTGAGAGATCCAGTTGGTAAGGCTATGTCTTCATCAAATTCTACAGTCAACATCTCATCTATTGAAACACCAGATGATCCATCATTAGGGCTAAGAGACATTATAACTGGAGCTTCACTGTCGATTATTTCAGAGGTAAACGTCCAATCATCTTTATCATCGAGACCGACAAATGCCTCTGCATTGAAATCGTATCTTATTGCATCTGCAGGTTCAAGTACAAAATAATATTGAGTACCCTCTGCAAGAGGACTGGACAATGAAAGTGTAATCGATCCATCAGAAAAAGATCCTGCACCATCTCCCAAGTTTAGATTATATAAATCATATGATTCGATGATATTATCAGTCGCATATTCCTTCAAAATCAATTCCGTATTTTCATCATTCACATACACTGCATCATCGAAATCAAGAATGATCGAAGTATTGACAGCCACTTCTGTAGCATCGTTGGCAGGTATCAACGATTCAATGGATGGACGTGCATTTGAAGTGAAATCCAATTCCCCAATACCAATTCCAGCAAAAGCATTGCCAGCTAAATCTTCATAAGCACCTTCCGATACAAGAATATAATAATTTGTCAACGGTATGAGGTCAGTGTTAAAATCCCACGTAATTCTAAAATTTAGCACATCCAAACGAGGATCGTCAACACCAGTTGGAATACTTTCTACTAGTGTCCCATCGGCTAGATAAAGCGCGATTGTGCCAGAACCTTCTTGAATATCTTCATTAAATACGATTCCCCCTGTAGCTCCAAGTGGTGCATAAGTTCCACCATCCGATGGAGATGTAGAAGTAGCTAATGGAGCAGTATCATCAACTGTTACGGTAAAATTCCAATCACTCGAATTATCAAAATCATTAAAGAACAGTCCAGGAGTAGGATCATCTAATTCAATGACTCCTTTTATAATTTGGACGAACAGCTCGTCTCCAGACCTGAAACTTTCAGCAGGGTTAATTGTAATTGAACTAGCTCCTACACTTACTTCCGGATCTGATAGATAATAAAATTGCGAAAGTCCATCGTTCAGTGATCGAATACGTATATCAAATGAGCTATATCCGGCAAAAGAACTGGGTTGAATATTTTCATTAAAAGTAATTGTTAGATTCTGGTTAAAATCCACATCCACAGCACCATCATCTGGAGAAATCGAAGCAACTGTTGGATTCATATATGAGACTGTAACCCTTGGTCTATCAGCAAAATTGCCGCCAAAGACAACCCCATCAGTACTTTCAAAAGCAGTACCTGATATGTACAAATCATAACTTAATGATATTGAGCCGTCCGGAGCTGGCTTATCAATTGTGATTGTGACAACATTGCCAACAATTGCAACATCAGCAGCTGTGACCTGATACAATGTAGATGCTCCCGTTTGTCTTAAATAAATGGAACCATCCTCTCCCACGTAGTTAACATCTGTATCAAAAACAACCGTATATTCCAGAATTCCAGAATTTACGGTTGCACCATGAGCTGGTGTATAACTGGTAATAGCTGGTTGAGCTAGGAGATTGAGGAATAAAAAGCATAAAGCTGTAGTGATAAGTAGTTTTTTCATGGCGACAATAATTTGTCTCCAAAACTCCTATCACTGCTTACTAATTTGAATCGGGAATTTTCCTATAACCTATCCGGAATTTTACGGACTATGCTTCTATATGGCCTTCTCTTATAGCTAGGCGCACCATTTCAACTATGCTTTTTACCTTGAATTTTTCAAGAAGATTAATTTTATGCGTCTCCACAGTTCGCGGGCTTATATCCAACTTACCTCCAATTTCCTTATACGTAAGACCAGCAGCAAAGCCCTGAAGCACTTCAATTTCTCGTGGTGTTAGTGATACGCTTTCGTTCATCAGAATATTAGCAAATGCAGATGAAATATGCCTTTTGCCAGCAATCATTTTGTCAATCGCCAAGTAATATTCATCACGATCAATGTCCTTTGTTAAAAAGGATCTAACTCCAGCAGATTCCGCTCGCTTGAGATCCACATAATTAGGCTCGGCGGTTAACAAGGCACTTTTAACATCAGGATTGTCGCCCAAATATTCTAATAGAAATTCACTTCCATTGCCATCTGGAAGTTTAAGATCTACGAAGAGTATGTCGGGCTTCAGTGATTTCAGCTTTTCTGAGGCTTCTCCAATCGATGAGGCTTCACCACAAACGTTAATCTGTGGCCTACCAATAAGCAGTGCTTTTAATCCATCTCTTACAATTTTATGATCATCGACAATAAAGAGTTGAATTTTGTTCATGCAGCTTTTTTAAACGAGAGTGTAAAGGTAGTCCCCTTTCCGAGTGATGTCTCAACTTGCAACGTTCCTTCCATTTTCTTGACTAGCTCATTGACTAAGGTAATCCCAAGACCTGTACCTTTTTCTTGAGAATTTTGTATTTCTGCACCAAGAATTTCTCCAGACAACAATTTATCTATTTCTTCCTGGTTCATACCGACTCCCTCATCAGACACTTTTACAACCGCATGAATTTCATCCGAAGACGATTCAATCTGGATTGATTTTCCAGGCTCTGTGAATTTAATGGAGTTGCTAAGCAAATTACGAAGTACTATTTCGAGGAAACTTGCATCTCCCTTTAGTCTAAGGTTTTTATCAAAATTGCTA
Organism: Ekhidna sp.; assembly: GCF_963691765.1. Lineage (GTDB taxonomy): Bacteria > Bacteroidota > Bacteroidia > Cytophagales > Cyclobacteriaceae > Ekhidna. The sequence continues at coordinate 3,333,348 of NZ_OY829375.1, read as the reverse complement.
TGGATTGCTATGGATCTATTGCTAGAAACGATCCCTAACTGACCTATGACATTTTCTAAAACATGACCTAAAGTGACAGGCTCCATTTTACATCCCAATTGATCTGTTTGTGTCAATGCCCATTTTAAGAGGTTATCCATCATGTCTCTTACGTTGGATGAACTATCACGAAGTGATTCAAGGTACTCTTTTAACTGAGTCTTGTCCAGGGCATCAATATTTTCTGCAAGGCTTTGAGTGATCAAATGAAATGAAGACAGCGGGCTCTTCAAATCATGCGATATAATTGAAAATAACCGATCCTTTGTCTGATTGATAGAAGCAAGTTCTTGATTTTTAGTATCGAGCAATTTGTTTGTATTCGACTTTGTCATAAACCTCGAATAAAGAAGAAGGGCGATTACCACTAAGGCAATGATCCCCACAATAAGTATGATTCTTGTTTGCGCATCTTGATCTGCTTTGAGTTGTTGGAGCTCATTGACAGCTGTCAATTTCTCGATCTCTAATTCCTTTTGTTCGGATTGATATTTCTCTTCGATATCAAGCAATAACTTGGCGTTGGTTTCACTAGTAATGGAATCAGAGAGTTGGCGAGAGAATAGCAGGTAGTCATATGCCTTTTCAAAATTGGAAAGTGCATAGTTGTTGTAGGCGCGATTAGTATAGTACTTAAATGAGTTTGCATAACTATCTATATCCGGAATCATCATTTCAAGGCTATCCAAATACTTCTCTCCGATCGCATGTTGGCCAATTTTTCGATAGCCAACAGCCAGGTTTATTCCGCTATTAATCAGTTCATAATTATTGCCAAGTCCCTTCTTTAGATCGAATCCTTTTTTTCCATATTCAATAGCTTTTTTATAATCTTCTGTCAAATCATAATTGTAACCTAAGTTGGTATAAAATGAAGCACGTTCTCTTGTGTTTGGAATGGAATCCAGATGTAATAGTCCCTTTTCTAAATAGTAAATTGATGAATCATAAACTTTGAGTTCGCTATAACATCTTGAAATATTTCTAATGGTAGTAGATAGACGCGAAAACTGATTGAATCGAATTTTAGCGTTGTACGATTTTTGAAAATACACCAAAGCATCTTCAAAATTTTGAAGATCATAAAGCACAAGTCCTATATTGTTTAGAGACGATGTGACCATAGGATCATTAAGTGCCTCACGTATTCCTAATGCTTTTCGATGATTTTCATAAGCATCCTCCAACCTCATTTCAAAGTTGGAGCACACACCAATGTTATTGTAGTTTTTGGCCATCCAACCTAGATGCTTCTGGTCCAAAGAATCTAATAGACTATTAGACATTTCGTAATGGCTAATAGCAGAATCGTAAGAGGACTTGAAATAATAAGAATTGCCTATCAACTGATGTGAAACCGCTTTAATGGTATCATTTTCATCTTCCAAATACTTTGATAAAAGCAGAATGGCAGAATCAGGATTGGCACCGGTAAGCTTCTTAAGCTGATCAAAATCCTGACTGCTTGAAGACAATACTGTAATTGCAAGTAGAAATGAAATTGCTAATCGCACAACTCGTTGAAATTTGAAGGGGTGGTGAAACTTCCTTAACTCAATTAAAGAAACTCAAATTTTGGCAATTAATGAATTTTTGTGAGCTAACAACTAACCAAGCTACAGTCCTTCGCTCCAATCAGCAGACCCAATCCTGCTTTCGTAGACTTCAGTAATCTTATTGCGAACCGCCATCCGGTATTGATAAAATGAAAAACTGGGTTCCATAATCACTCCAATATTCGATTGCCTTGCCTCTTCAAGCTTATAATCATTCAAGAGTTTTTCGTATAGATTGTCGATCTTCTTTTCAGCCTCTATCATTAGTAGTACACTGCCATCAAGTTTAGATACATCCAACTCACTTGAACCATGGATGTATCCATCTACCATAATTCTCAAATTCTTGATATTCCGCTCCAGCTTCTTTTGATATTCTTTTCCTGATGGGGTAAAAGAGAACTTATTGTAAGACCAACTTTTAGCTGTTACAAACCCCTGCTTTACTAAATCTAGAATTAGAAAATCTTTCTTGTAGTGCTTGAAGCTCATCAACTCGCCCATTACCTTATTTATCAACGGATGAACTAAGTAATATTCTTCTCGGTCTGTTGGAAAAATATCAAGAATCATTTGTTGAAACGATGAAACTTGTTGATTCTCCAATGCCAAATTCCTACTTAGAAAGTTCCGATACCTATTTAAATGAGCGGGTTCTTTCAATTCTGCCGTCACAATTAGTTTCTTGCTTATTAGCAACTCATAAATGTCTAGCAACAGGTATTCCTCCGTTTGTAGCGATGGCTTCATCAGATACATCTTCTGGCCAAGAGAAAGGTGGTAGTGCTTTACAAAATCAATTTTTTTCGAAGCCCTTGTATCATTTATAAGTTTGAAAATATGACTCCCAAACAAGACCAGTGGTCTTGAAACAAGAACCAGGCATCCGTACAACAGGACTACTTCATCATAGAAGAATACATATTGAAAAATGAATACTACAATTGGAGCTATAACCAAAGTACCGACGCTGATCTTTTGAATCTGAGTCATTCGGCTATGACCATAGTATTGCCAATACTCAGCTTTGTTTGTCCCTTGGGTCATTTTATGTGCAGACTTAACCACATAGACGAAACCAACAAAAAGAAAAAAGAACAAAACATTGAAAAATTCCTGACTAAATTCATCAGGATCATGTTCAAGTGGCACCTTCTTATTTAACATGATTTCATCAGCATGAGATCGTTCAATATCCTCGATCATATACATGATGGATTCTTTAAGGGTGTTTGATTCAAACCCCTTACTTATGTATAGATATTCAAGCCGTTGAAAGTAATCAGCGTTTAAGATCTTACCGGGCATATTTGCTCGGATTCTTCCTTCCTTCTTTTGAAAATCAAGAGTTAAAACAATGGTAGGTTCGTTTGAATCAATCTGGTTAACAGATCCATATTCAATACGTAACTCATATGCAGTTTTATTTTTTAATTCTTCCGCTCGTTTTTTTATTTCATTTAGATCTTGATCTGATAATTGATCAGCACTAACTGTAGGGTGAGCTCCAATCGCGATAAAAAATAGGGTGATGAATGCCGCTCTCATCTAATAACACATTGAATTATTGCATAAATAATGAAATATTCACTTTTGAGCGCACTACTTTATAATTCTGGAATATGTTTATGATAAACAGCGATTTGTTTCCATACTACTGTGTACAACAAACAAATTTTACTTTGAAATGTAGTAAAGCAGAATAATGTACGGAAAAAGCGCTAAATTTTTACAACCTAATTTTTTTAAATCATGCGATTGACCACCCTAATTCCGTTCGCAACTCTTTTATTGTTAAGCTTTTTGATTCAGGCTCAACAAAAAGAACGAGTCGAAATTGGCATCCTCGCTGACCAATTCACTTCGGAAACTGATCTTTTGATAGAAAAGCTTCAGCAAGAGATTAGATCAGTAGTTGGAGAAGATGCTGAGCTTGTATTTCCAAAAGACTTAATGCTTGAAAGTCATTTCAACCCAAAGGAATCTGCTACTAATTATGATCAACTTGTAGCCAAAGGTTGCGATATCGTATTGGTATTTGGGATTGTTGATTATGTTGTACTTACCCAAAAGTCAGATTTTACAATACCCACCATTGTATTTGGTGGAGCTCCAAACGACTTTGGTAATCAAAAGCCACAAAAAAGTAAAAATCTTGCTTTACTATCAGATTCACATACAATTGCGAATGACCTTAACTCACTAAAAAGTATTTACGATTATTCTTCCATTGCGGTGGCGATGGAAGAAGCTTTTGTGTCAAACTTTAATGTAGACGCGGTACTATCCGAACAACTATCAGGAGTGACTTATCGTGTCATTCCATTCGGAGATGTTGATGATATCATAGAAAATATTGAAGATGAAGAAGCGCTATATCTAGGTGGTGGATTTCTACTCACAGATAATGAAATTGAGCAATTATCTGAAGAATTAATCGAAAGGAAGATTCCATCATTTACCTCGACAGGTGTACAGGACGTTGAAATCGGTTTGTTGGCATCAAATCAATCTACTACTACAGTTGATCAATTATTTAGACGTATCGCTCTGACTGTAGAAGCCATTATCAATGATGAAAACCCTTCAGATCTTTCCTCCAATTTTGATTCGCAAGAACAATTAAGTGTGAATATTGAGACCGCGACCCTTTTGGGACTTCAGTTACGGTTTAGCCAGCTGGCTGTCACCAATATTATAGGAGATGTTTCAAATCTTGAGATTGAAAAAACGTATAATCTAAGAGAGATTATGCTGGAAGCAATTGACAAAAATTTGTCGCTTCAATCCAGCAACAAAAATATTGAACTGGTCGAGCAAGACATAAAAACCGCCAAGAGTAATTACCTACCCAATATAAGTGCTGGTGCTACAGGCAGTTATGTAGATCCGGCGTTGGCAGAAGTATCTAATGGTCAAAATCCAGAAATATCTACATCCGGCAATCTTACGCTAAGTCAAACGGTTTATTCTGCTGCAGCTTCTGCAAATATCAAAATTCAAAAAGAAGTGCTCGGTGCTCAACAAGAAACCTATAATGCAGACAAGTTGGATGCCATTTTCAATGCAGCAAATGCTTATTTCAACATTCTTTTGGTCAAATCCAATCTTCAAATAAATGAACGAAACCTGGATGTCACAGAACGAAACCTCGAGTTGGCTGAACAACGCTTTGAAGCTGGAGAGGCAGGCAAATCAGACATCTTGCGTTTCAAAAGTCAACGAGCACAAAATACCCAATCATTGATAGAAGCTTCAAACCAGCTCAATCAAACAATAATTTCGCTCAATCAACTTCTCAATTACCCGCTTGATAGAAAAATAAATGTAGAAGATCCTGAACTTGGTGTTGGACTATTTGAACAATACAACTACGATCAGGTCATGGAGCTACTGGATAATCCGGCCACTACCAAACCGTTCATATCCTTTTTGGTACAGGAAGCAAAGGAAAATGCACCTGAATTAAAAGCACTTAACTACAATGTCAACGCTACAAATCTGAATTATGCGCTTTCGCAAAGAGGTCGCTTTTTTCCAACTGTAGCCTTGCAAGGGCAGTACATTAGAAATTTTAATAGAAGTGGTGCTGGTTCAGAATTCCCTGTAGGATTTCCGGCAATCCCAGATGGTTATTACACAGCAGGTGTAAGTGTGAGTATCCCAATTTTCCAACAAAACCAACAAAACATTAATCAGCAAACGGCACAAATACAGCTAGATCAGCTAGGCATCAATTATCAAAATTTAAATCTAAGCATCGAGCAAGGTGTCAATAATGCGGTCTTAGAACTTACAAATCAAATTGCCAACATAGAGCTGTCCAAAGTATCTGAAGAAGCTGCCCGAGAAAGCTTGGACTTGACCCAAGAGTCGTATTCTCAAGGTGCTGTAAACAGAGTTCAGCTGATTGATGCCCAAGACAACTATTTTCAGGCTCAATTGGCCAATGCCACAGCAGTGTACAGCTACCTATTAAGTGTATTGCAACTTGAGCGAACGATAGGTATGTACTTCCTTCTAAATACCAAGGAAGAAAATGATGCTTTCACACAAAAATTTACCGACTACCTTCAAAACAGATGATATGCAACCTAATCAAATATATTTTCGGATCTCATTATTAATTATTTGCCTTTCTCTATTTTCATGTGGATCAGAAGAGGCAGAAGAAACAAAAACACTCAGACCAGTACTTTATCAAAAAGTTGAATACGCTGGAAGTCTCAATGAACGAACATTTACAGGCATTGCACAGTCTGATAAAGTAGTCAACTTAAGCTTTCGAACAAGTGGCATTATTACTCAATTTGATATGTATTTGGGTCAGCGCGTAAAGAAAGGTCAATTGTTAGCCAAGCTAGACAATGTTTCTTCCAGACTTTCCTATGAACAAGCGCAAACATCTTTAAGCAGTGCGGAATCACAAATGAAAACTGCCAAGTTGAGTTACGATAGAATTCGTTCGCTCTATGAAAAAGGTAGCGCTTCTTTAAGCGATTTTGAGAACACAAAAAATGCCTTTCGAAATGCGGAAAATAGCTATAAGTCGGCACAGCGATCCGTTCAGATTCAAAAAGAGCAGATCAATTACGGCTTCATCTATGCGCCTGACGATGGTGTTATATCTAGTATTGGAGGTGAAGTTGGAGAAAATGCATCACCGGGTCAGACCATGGCTGTCTTGAATGCAGGAAATCAAATCACTATCGATTTGGGTGTACCTGAAAACATCATAAATAGCGTTCAAAACAGCATGCAGGTTGATCTTGTTTTTTCGGCGCTGCCTAATCAGAAATTTACAGGGAACGTCACCGAAATCTCTCCAGCCTTAGATCGTAACACATCGACCTATCCGGTCAAAGTCACCTTAACCAGTATATCAGATGGTGTCAGAGCCGGAATGGCTGCATCCGTTACTTTTCGATTTTCAAATATTGAAAAACAGTCACTCCTTGTTCCAGCTAAAGCGGTTGGGGAAGATAGTCAAGGTCGTTTTGTTTTTCTTATTACTGAAAATAGTGAATCTGCCACTGTAAATAAGCAACGTATCAAAATTGGACAACTCCACAGCAACGGCTTTGAAGTATTGGATGGTTTAAAACAAGGTCAGAAAATCGCTGTAGCAGGGCTTCAAACCCTCCTTGATGGACAAGAAGTAAGATTACAAAACTAAGGAGGGTCTGTAGATGAATATTGCACAATTTTCAATAGAGAAAAACAGGATCACTTTAATGATCCTTGGCACTATTATTATTATGGGGCTGACCTTGTATGGATCCTTGTCTAGAGACAGCATGCCTCCTTATACTGTCCGAGTCGCCACTGTAATCACCTCGTTTCCTGGTGCCAGCCCAGAGCGTGTAGAGTTGCTTGTGACTGACAAAATAGAAAAAGTTGCGCAGGAGCTTCCAGAACTGAAGGAGGTAGCAAGTACTTCTCGAACAGGTATTTCAATTGTTTCTGTTACGCTGAAGGACCAGGTATCACCTGAAAACCTTCAAGCTGTTTGGGATCGATTAAGACGTAAGCTTAGCAGCATACAGGGATTACCTCAAGGTACTCAACCCAATCTTAATGACGATGGCATTGGAGATGTTTATGGCATAATGCTAGGCCTTGCAAGTGATGATATCAGCTATTCTTTAATGAAAGAGTTCGCTGATGATGTAAGAGATGATCTCATTAAACTCCCAGATGCGGCAAAGGTAGAAATTGGTGGAGCACAAGAGGAGCGTGTGTTTGTAGAGTTTGACAATGCGGTTCTCAATGAATATGGTTTAACTGCGCAGCGACTTCAAAGCATCATTGGCTCTTTAAATATCTTAAGCTCCGGAGGACAAATAAATCTTGAAAGTGAAAGAATCATTCTGGAACCAACAGGGAACTTCAATTCAATAACGGATCTTAAAAAGACATTAATCCCCGTTGGAAACGGAAGTCAATTAATCAACCTTGAGGATATCACCACCATATCCAAAGGATATATAGACCCACCAAGCCAAATTATTAGAGTTGAAGGAAAACGTGCACTTGCCCTATCCATTAATCTTAAAAAAGGTGCAAATATTTTGCAGCTAGGTACGGATGTTAATCGAGTTATGCAGGATTGGGAAAGCAAGCTTCCAATTGGACTAGAACTTACTCGTCTTGCTTCTCTTGACAGCTACATCGATTTTAAAATCAGTGATTTCATAAGCAATCTAATCCAATCGATTACCATTGTCTTTGCTGTTATGCTTGTCTTTTTAGGCTTCAGAACAGGAAGTATAATCGCGAGTCTTATTCCAATCGTGACTATCATGACACTCATGCTCATGGGGCTTATCTCCATGGGACTTAATCAAGTTACACTAGCGGCACTTATCATGGCTCTAGGTATGATGGTAGACAATGCGATTGTGGTTGCTGAGACTGTGATGGTGAAAATGGAAAACGGGATGGAATCAAAAAAGGCTGCTATTGAAGCTTGTTCTGAATTATTTACACCTTTACTTATCTCCACACTTACGACGTCTGCGGCGTTTCTAGCCTTTTATATGGCTGAGACAACCATGGGGGATATTGTAGGACCCATTTTCGTGGTAATCTCTTTAGCCCTCCTATCCTCCTGGATTATCTCATTGAGTATTATCACACTTTTCTGTTACCTCTTTATCAAAGTAAAAAAGAAAGGAGAATCGAAGCCTGGATTTGTAGATCGGGCTATCAATTGGCTAAAAGGCTATTATAAAAACCTAATTCTTGTCGCTTTACGATCAAAATATTTGGTTCTGCTTGCAATCATAGTTGCATTCTTCATGTCGCTATATGGGTTTACCAAAGTAGCGTTTGTCTTTTTTCCAGATAGTGATCGGAACCTGATAACAGTAGATATTAACCTTCCTTTGGGTACAAGAATAGAGTCTACTACGGAGGTTGTGCAGCGAATTGAAGAATATATATCTGATTCATTATTAGTGAGCGAAAAGAGAAATACCGGGATATTAGATTGGTCCTCCTATATCGGAGAAGGTCCAGAATCATACGATCTGGGTTACTCAGCAGATGAACCAAATTCGAGCTATGCTCATATGTTGGTGAATACTTCCTCTTTTGATCAAAATGTGATGATGGTCAACAAACTTGATGCCTTCTGCTTCAATAGGTTTCCAGATGCAGATATTAAAGTTTCAGCTTTGGCTGGCGGCGGAGGTGGTACGCCGATTGAAATAAAAGTCTCTGGGCAAGACCCGGACATTCTGGCATCTTTATCTGAGCAGATCAAACTTAGGCTTTCTTCAATTGGCGGAACAAAGAATGTGAAAGATGATTGGGGCCCAAAAAGCAAGAAGTTTGTTATCAACATAGATCAAGCCCGTGCTCAAGCAGCAGGAATTTCAAGCCAAGATGTTGCTAACTCATTACAGACCTTTCTAGATGGATTTCAGACAGGTGAATTCAGAGAGAATGACAAATCCATTCCAATAATCATGCGTAGTAAGGGCAGTCAACAGCAAACACTCAATGCATTGGAAACTACCTCCATTTTCAACCAAAGTGGAGACAAAAGTGTGCCACTTAGCCAGGTTGCTTCAATCATTCCTCAGTGGCAATATTCCAAGATCAAACGTCTCGATTTAACAAGAACAGTTAATATTTCCAGTGAACTTACCTCAACAGGAAATGCCTCTATTATTACAAATGAGATTACTCCATGGCTTGATGAACAAAGCACAATGTGGCCCTCAGGGTATTCTTACAAATTTGGTGGTGACGCTGAAAACACCGCCGAAAACATGGGAGCTGTGATCCGCTATTTACCACTCTCAGGATTTATTATTGTTCTTCTTCTGGTCATTCAGTTCAATTCGTTTAGAAAAATGGTAATGGTAACTTCCACAATTCCATTGGGAGTAATTGGAGTTGTTATAGGACTGCTTGTGTTTCAAAAACCATTTGGGTTCATGCCGTTTCTAGGCGTTATTTCCTTAGCCGGGATTGTCATCAACAACGCCATCGTGCTGATTGACAGGATGGAGATTGAACAGCGCGAATTTAATCGTTCCATTCAGGATGCAGTAATCATGGCATGTCTACAGAGGTTCCGTCCGATACTTCTCGCCACATTTACAACCGTCTTGGGGCTGCTTCCACTCTACATCTCTGGTGGTGAGATGTGGGAAGGTATGGCCATCTCCATCATGATTGGCTTGCTGTTTGGAACCATCATCACTTTGCTATTCATCCCCTCTTTCTTTAGCATATTATTTAGGGTGAGCTACAAAGGATACATATTTGATGAATCCCTTTTAGATGAATAAGTTTTACGACTGGGCATATCGTAATCGTTTTGAGCTCTTCTTATCAAGTCAAGCTACTATTCTATTTGGCTCGCTGGTTGTACCACTCGAAATTCACCAAACAACCCTTTCACCACTTCTTTTCATTATCAACCTGGCAACTGGCATACTTTTGATATCGAAAAACAAGCCCCTCACAAGATTCTTTATCAGTCTCTTTATTCTCTCTCTGGTTGTATTTGGATCTAATTTTTTGGATCGGGCAACCACATTTAATCGACTCGAATACATTCGATTGGTTATCTACTTTGTTTTCTATGCAACAGTAACTATCAACATCATTGGACAGGTTTGGAAAGCACAAGAGGTAAACAAAAATGTCATCTTTGGATTAATGAGTGGGTACATTTCTCTCGGTCTTCTTGGCTTCTTTTTATTTCTTTCAATTCAAATTATTGAGCCTGGATCATTTAATGGCATCCTCATTGAAGGTGCGGATAACGGAAACATGGTTGACTCTCTGATCTACTACAGTTACATCACCTTACTTACTATTGGTTATGGTGAGATCTATCCTGTAACCCCAGTCGCTCAAAAAGCCGCAATTTTAGTTGGACTTATAGGTCAATTTTATCTTGTAATTATCACTGCTGTAGTCGTGGAAAAATACATTCAAACCAGAACATTTTCAGAATCCGGATATTGGACAATCGCAACCGTTTTATTGGTACTTGCATCTAGCAGAGCAGCCTTAATTGAAGAGCTTCCTATATCATATCCAAGCAGGTACATCAACGATTAATTTGATACGTCAATGATACGTCAATAATTTGAATAAACCTACGATATAGCCAATAATCGCATTAAACTCGCTCTTCCAAAACCTCATTGGTTGGAAAATAATATTTCATATTTCTATATATCGCGGTATCGGTTATTTCTGTTGATGTTCCTTTAGGGATAGCTCTAAAATTGGTAGATACGCGATAGGCTCCTGTTACTGGCAATACTCTGTGCCAGCAATGACCATGCAGAATAACTATATCACCTTGATTAGGATTCAAGACTACTTGATTGGCAATATTTTCATTAGGATCACCTACAGTAATCATTCCTCTTTTATGTGATCCTGGAACCACAACTACTTGACCTCCTGTCTTATCCGAAATGCTATGTGTATAAATAAGCCTATTTAAGTTAAACTTACTTAAATCATCAGGTGGGCTATCTTGGTGCCATGCTTGACCAGATGTTCCTTTTTTTGAAAACATCGTCATGCAATACAAGTTTTTCCATCCTTCCCCAAGAATTAATTCTGTTAGCATATTTAATCCTGAATCCTGATCAATTTCCAAAAATTCATCTACCCCTTCACGAAGGGGGAACCATGGCACTATCTCACAATTAGACTTTTCTATAAATTCACTGGTATGCTCCCATTCTGGATTTAACCCAAAGTGCTCTAAGCACATCCCATTGAACTTCTTCATCATTTCTTTAGGAAAAAACCCTTTTACATAAATGTATCCATCATTCCAAAATTGATTTGCAAGTGCTCTAAAGTCCATAATAGAAAGCATTTAGTATTTGTGTAAAAAAAGCGGAAATCAACACCTTTATTTAAAGCATAAATACTGCATATCTACTTCATGATCATTTCATCCCTACGCCATGAATGGTTTCATGTATTGCAAAAAAAAGAACTGTTATAGCTTGCCCAAAACATCACATTATGAGGAAAAAAATCAAATGGGGCATCCTTGGACCAGGCATTATTGCTCATGAATTTGCACAGGACTTCAAACATGTTAGCAATGCAGAAATAACTGCTGTTGCCTCAAGATCAGCCGAAAGAGCAAAAGACTTTGCTGAACAATATGGCATTCCCTGTTTTCATGAAGGGTATGAAGATCTCTATGCCGACGACAATGTAGACGCAATATATGTTGCTACTCCTCATAACTTCCATATCGAGCAAGTTAAACGTTCCCTTAAAGCAGGTAAATCAGTATTGTGTGAGAAGCCTATTACCATTAGCCAGACAGAATGTGAAGAACTAATAAACCTCTCTAATAATACTGGGCAGTACTTAATTGAAGGTATGTGGACGTACTTTTTACCTGCAATCAAAAAAGCACAAGAGTGGATTGATCAAGGAAGAATTGGTAAAATTTTACACCTAAAATCCAGTTTTGGATATCCGGTCCCTTACGATCCCAAAGGTCGGCAATACGATCCAGAACTTGCAGGAGGATCTTTATTAGATATGGGTGTCTATACAGTAGCCATGGCTAGTAAATTTCTTGGTGATAGCCCTTCTCATATATATCCTATTCAGCAATTTGCTGAGAGTAAAGTTGATAAAGACACACTGGTAACACTGGAATATGAAGACCGTTTTGCCCATTTACATTCATCATTTCAGTGCAAACTCAACAATCACACTTATATTATTGGTGAAGATGGATATATCGATATCCCTGATTTCTGGAGAGCGAGAGAATGCTACTTATACAAGGTAGAAGAGGTTGTAGAACATTACAAAGACGATCGCAAAGGCAATGGATTCGAATTTGAAATTGAAGATGTAAGCAATCAAATTATTGCTGGTCAATCAAAGCCTACTATAGTCACACACGAAACTAGTCTGGCCTTTCAAAAAATAATGGATGCAATAGTCGCTCAAGCTAAAAAGTGCTAAAAGCATAAATAGTTCTTGAGCTGTACGTTTCACCAGGCAATAATACGGTCGAAGGGAAATCAGGCCTGTTTGGAGAATCAGGGAAATGCTGGGTTTCAAGGCAAAGTCCTGAACGTCTCTTATAAATGACCCCATCTTTGCCTGTAATAGTGCCATCTAAAAAATTACCTGAATAGAATTGTATACCAGGTTCTTCTGTAAATACATCAATACGCCTACCTGAAACTGACTCTTTTAACGTCGCCGCCAACTTTAATTTCTCCGAAGATTCATTTAAAAGCCAGCAATGATCAAATCCACCAGCATTTTCCAATTGTTCATTTTCTTGATTGATACTTAAACCTACACTTTTCATCACTTGAAAATCAAATGGTGTGGAATCCACACTCTCTATTTGATCTGGAATCAATGTTTTATCTACCGGCAGATAACGTGAGGCGTTTATTTGTAACTGATGATCAAGTATGTCTCCGTGACCTGCTAAGTTAAAATATGCGTGATTGGTTAAGTTGACAACAGTTTTTTTGTCAGTAGTAGCATGATACTGGATAACTAATTCATTATCATTAGTCAACTCATAGATTACTTCTACACTAAGGTTGCCGGGATAACCTTCTTCCATGTCTGGACTTAAATGGTACATCTTAAGGCCAACGGCTTCCTTAGAATGAAAGGTCTCCGCTCTCCAGAGCACCTTATCAAACCCTACCTCTCCCCCATGAAGATGGTTACCTAAATTGTTAGTTGCAAGTGAATATTCTTCTGCGTCAAGTGAAAATTTACCTTTAGCTATTCGATTACCATACCTACCAATGATAGATCCAAAGTATGGGTTGTTTGACAAATATCCGCTCAAATCATCATAGCCTAGCACTACATCTTCAAGCTTACCTTCTCTATCTGGCACCATTAATGAACGAATCGCACCTCCATATGTGATTATTGCTAGTTCAACATTATTGCTATTCCTCAACCTGTATTCATATACCTCTTCTCCGTTTGGCATTCTGCCAAAAACCGCGCTATCGATGCTTGCTCTACTATCCAAAAAATCACTGGTCATTCCTTCTTTGTTAGAATCATTACACTTATCACACAGGGAAATAATAAACTACACATATTATTCTTACTTGCATCGGTGAATTATAAATGAAAACATCAGGTTCATTATCAACACACATCTAAAATAAATCAACATTGATTTCGGACGTATTCAAAACATCATTAAAATTCATTTAAATAATGAATTCCTTTTTGCTTTTTGAGGATTACACAAGCATCTTCCGGGGTAATGTCCCTTTGAGGATTGGCAAACATCTCATACCCTACCATAAATTTTTTAACAGACGCTGATCTTAACAAAGGGGGATAAAAAGACATATGCCAATGCCATTCCGGGTATAATGAACCATCCGTAGGTGCCTGATGTATTCCAGAAGAGTATGGAAATGAAGTTTGAAACAAATTATCATACCTTATTGTAATCCACTCGATCGCATCTGCAAATGACGACTTTTCACGATATTCCATCTCGCTAATCCATGACATTTTCCGTTTGGGTATAATCATTGACTCATAAGGCCAAACCGCCCAAAAAGGAATTAACACAACCATGTCATCATTCTCGTACAATATTCTTTCAGTACTATTTAATTCCTGATCTAAATAATCGGATAGCAATGAGCTATTTTTAATTTCGTAATGAGATCGCTGCGAAATGGACTTTTTAACAGCTTCTGATGGTACCGAGTGCTGGGCCCATATTTGACCATGCGGATGTGGATTTGAGCAACCCATCACATCTCCTTTGTTTTCAAAAATTTGGACATGATTAATACCATCTACATTTGAAAGAGTTATGAACTCTTCGACCCAAGTCTCAACTACCTTAATAATTCCTTGTAGACCAAGTTGCGGCAACGATTTGCTATGATCGGGCGAAAAACATACTACTTTGCAAATGCCTTCTTCTGATTTCGCACGAAGTAAACCCTCATTTATTTCAATTTTTGGAATTCTTGATTCTAGCGCAGCATAATCATTTGGAAAAACATATGTAGCATCATAATGAGGATTTAACTCACCATTTGCTCGCATATTTCCTGCGCAGAGATAACATTCCTCATCGTACGATGATCTCTTAAGTTGATCTATTCTTTCAACTTTTCCTTGCCATGGTCTTTTTGTTCTATGAGGTGAAACGAGTACCCATTCATTGGTCAAAACATTCAACCTGCGGTGCGAATGATGATTCAAGCTAGATATGCTATTCATTACCAGAATAAAGAATACAGTACAACCAAAATAATGCTTATGGCAAAGGCAGAAATATTAAACCCAGCACTTGTCTTAAACAATCCACCTTCTAGTGAAATCCCTTTACTATCATCATCTCCTTTTCCATCAATGAGGCTTACTGCAACAATAATCACCATTGTCATCAAAGCAGTTAGTCCCATTTGATTCATCCAAGGTATTTCAGGAAAAGATTTGAATCCAATGGCAATGGGAATTGAAGATAGCGCTCCCCATATAGCTGCTGAATTGGTAGTTTTTTTCCAAAACAATCCCATAAGAAAGACTGCTAATATTCCTGGGCTGACTATACCTGTATATTCTTGTATGAATTGAAAAGCCTGATCGATTCCACCAAGTAATGGAGCCATTACACATGCTATTATCAGTGCAATAGCAGCCGTTAACCTACCTACTAAAACGGTTTTCTTATCATCAGCTTCTCTATTTATGTGCTGTCGATAAATATCCATTGTGAAGATCGTAGAAGTAGAATTGAGCATTGAAGCGAGAGATGAAACTATAGCTGCAGTAAGAGCTGCAAATGCCACACCTTTTAATCCCGTTGGTAGCAATTGTAACAACCAAGGGTATGCTTTGTCAGTTTCTGACGATGAAGGAAGGTTGACCAATGACTCTTTACCAAGGCTTGTCATTATTGATGGATCATTTACAATAACGTAACATGCAATACCTGGAAGCACTACAATGAATGGGATTAATAACTTTAAAAATGCGGCCAGTGCAATACCTTTTTGTGCTTCACCTATGGATTTTGCAGCAAGTGTTCGCTGAATAATATACTGGTTAAATCCCCAGTAGTAAAGATTCGCAACCCATAATCCTCCCACCAGCACCCAAATTCCTGGAAGGTTGATATATTGATCGTTGGACTTTTCAAGAATCATATGGAACCTATCTGGAGTTGTACTTATGACTTTATCAAATCCTGCCATAATTCCTTCACCATTCGATACCATATCCAACGCAAGATAGGTTGTGAATAAACCTCCAAGAATTAAGAATATAACTTGAATAACATCTGTCCAGGCTACTGCAGACAATCCTCCATAGAGCGAGTAAGCTGCAGCAAATAGTGCCAGACCAACAACTCCATAGATCATAGGCACACCTAAAATGGTTTCTAAGGCAAGAGCTCCTAAATATAAGACTGAGCTTAAATTGACAAAAACAAATAGCCCAATCCAAAAGATGGCCAGAATCGTTTTTAGCTGTGTGCTAAAACGCTTCTCAATAAACTGGGGTATGGTATACAACCCTTGTTTAATAAATATGGGAAGGAAGTATTTACCCACAATTATTAAAGTTATTGCAGCCATCCATTCATATGATGCAATGGCCAATCCAACTACGTACCCAGAACCAGACATACCAATGAACTGCTCTGCTGAAATATTTGCTGCAATTAAAGATGCACCAATTGCCCACCAAGGCAATGATTTCCCTGCCAGAAAATAATCTTCAGCATTCTTTGTATGACCTTTTTTATCTCGAGAAACAAAGAGCCCAACGAATAGAATAATTAAGCAATAACTGCTAAAAATTACGAGATCAAGAGTTGAAAAATTCATGCGTGTTCATTTACGTTTATCAGTGTAGTACCTGCAGAAAGTTTGACTGGGATGATATGTGGTATGATGTGATATTCCTTCTGAAATTCAGAAGCAATGCGTTCAACTATTTCATCAATCATATCTAATTCAATAAGGTTGAGTGTACATCCTCCAAAACCTCCTCCCATCATTCTACATCCAATTACTTCTTTATTTTTGATCGCTGACTGAAACAAAAAATCCAATTCAACACAACTTACTTCATAATCATTGGATAGTCCCATATGGGTTTGATTCATCAATTCACCAAACTTGTTAATTCTTCCATTTTTAATAGCAACTTCAGCTGCTTTAACTCGCTCAATTTCTTCTACTACATATTTACCTCTGCTATATCTTACTTCTCCAAGTTGATCAGCAATCTGATCCATATGGTTTATTGAACATTCTCTAAAGCTTTTAATCTGAAATTCTGACTCAAGGAGGTCTAATATACTCTCACATTGTTCTCTTCTTTGATTGTATTCGCTGGAAGCAAGTGAGTGATGTACTCGACTATCTAACAAAACCAAGCCATGGTCTTTCAAATTCAGATTCAAATATTCAAAATCTAATGTTTTTGAATCAAGTCGAATAACCATACTTCCTCGACCTAAAATACTTGCCATCTGATCCATGATACCGCAGTAAACTCCAGCATATTCATGTTCTGCCTTCTGCGCCATCAAAGCCATTTCAATTCTGCTAAATCCAGCTTGAGACAGGTGATTAACTATTAATGCAAGGCCACATTCAAGTGCTGCACTAGAAGAAAGCCCTGCCCCAATGGGCAGGTCTCCATTAAATACCAGATTGAAACCTGGAACTTGTATATCTCTCTTTTGAAATTGCGCAATAACTCCTATGATATAGTTCGCCCAACTTGATTCACTTTTTACAACAGGGACAGACAAATCAAGTGTAACTGATTCTTTAAATTCAGCTGAATATAGGTGTACCATTTTGTCTGTACGTCTACCTACCTTGAAGTAGATTCCTAGATCAATTGCGGCAGGTAGCATAATGCCATCATTGTAATCTATATGTTCGCCAAGTAGGTTAATTCTTCCAGGGGAGAAAACGTAGAATTCGTTTCCAGAAAGCTCAAAAATTTCGCCGTAGACGTTAGATAAAGTAGTTATTAATGCCTCGTTCATTTAGTTTGATGTATCCCTAGAAAATTTGATTTGCCTGATATATTCCACCTTCATTTGACTGGTTTTATTAGGAATGAATGCTTTGAATTATTGGGTATTATCTGGTATTTCTGATGAGGCATAGCTCCCCAACTTGTATCTCCCCCAACACCCATTTGCATATAGTCGATATTTATATTGACAAGATTACGCACCGGCACATCATAGGTATGTTTTTGAATTTTCTTTTCTCCTTCATCAAAATCACCATTCAACTGATGATGAGCACTAAAAGAAATAAGTTTATCTACTGCTTGTACTTCTATACCCTTACCATTCGAATTTAAGAATGATACTTTTCTTACCTCGGTCCGATTGCCATTTTCTTGTGGTCTAATGTATGGAAAGTACAGATCCGCAACTTTAGATGAATAGCTACCAACAAAAGCACTTGTCCTTCGATCTATATAGCTTTCATGAGGACCTCGTCCATACCATTCTACTAATTGATAATCATTAATGAGTGAAAGGTTTGTGCCTATTCTTGGCATGTTTGGAAGGTCATTACGACCTATGTTTAATGATTGTTCGACAAATAGTTCACCCTCTGCATTGAACGTATAATTCATGGTGACTTTACCAATAACATCATTTAATTCATATTCTGCTATCACTTTAATCAGACCACTTTTTTTCCTTTTAGATTTAGTGTCTATCGAAAACTCAGTTAAGGATTGATTTTGTGATGCCTTCTTCCAAACTCCCATTTTATCAGGCATATTAAATCCAAAATCATTATCTGTTGTAGAACGCCAAAAATTTGGAATCAACGGTGAGTTTAACAGGTTGCCCTCTCCATAGTTGAGGCTTATTAGTAGACCTGATTCTGTATCAAAAGTAGCTTTGAAATTTTCAGTACTTACGGACTTAAAACTTCCTTTGGTAGACACTTCGAATGTCGCTACTTCAGAAACATCAAAGGTATTATACTGATAGTCAGTTAATTTAAATTCCTCTCTTGCAACTTCATGTCCTTTTTCTAGGAGATGACTTTTTTCCTTTAGAGAAGCACTAATATTTAAATAGTATTCTGAACTACTATTAAGTTCAGGAAGAACAATTTTAACTGTCTTTTCAGTACGTGGAGTAAGGTTAAAATCTGTGATCTCGCCATTTGCTTTTGGCTTTCCATTCTCTACTAAAGTCCAATTAAAATTAAAAGCATTAAGATCTATAAAATCGTAGCCATTGTACACAGTAAGTTGACTACTAGACAAGTCATAGTTCTTAAACTTAACATATTGATAGACTTTCTTTACCTCCAACAATGCAGGCTGCACTTTACGATCAGGATCAACTAACCCATTAAGACAAAAGTTTCTATCATTTTGTAAATATTGTCCGCCTAAATCACCACCATAAGCAAAATATTCTTCTCCCGATGTAGTTTTTGCCAATAGTCCTTGATCTACCCAGTCCCAAATAAAGCCGCCTTGAAACACATCATACTTTTCAATCACATCCCAATAGTCTTGCAAGTTTCCAACACTATTCCCCATTGCATGAGCATACTCACATAGAATATAAGGTCGCTTAGCTTCACCTTCAGCATATTCAATCATAGAGGGGATGTAATCATACATAGGTGCCTGAATGTCAGAATTGGCATACTTCGTAGCACCCTCATATTGGACAGGTCTAGTACTATCTGCGTTTTTTAACCAATCATAAGTAGCGAATAAATTTTTCCCATTGCCTGCTTCATTCCCCAATGACCAAATGATAATTGAAGTGTAGTTTTTGTCTCTTTCATACATTCTAATGGTTCTATCCAAATGCATTGCCTTCCATTCATCACGATATGCAGGGTGAATTGCTTGCCGCTCAAAATCATTATCCAAGCCTTGATTGGTGGTACCCATACCATGTGTTTCAATATTTGCTTCATCAATCACGTAAAATCCGTACTCATCACACAACCGATAAAAATGCTCATCCTTCGGATAGTGGCTACATCGGATTGCATTAATATTATTTTCTTTCATGAGCGTCAAATCTTGCAATGTCAGATCTTCATCAACCACATGGCCAGTTATTGGATCATGGTCATGTAAATTGACACCTTTTAGATAAACTTGAATTCCATTCACTAGAAGCTTATTTCCTTTTATTTCAACTTTTCTGAATCCTATCTTCCGACTTATTGACTCAATTATATTGCCTTTCTTATCTGAGTTTGTGACTACTAATGTGTACAAGTAAGGAGTCTCTGCAGACCATGGTTTTATATCGACAATCTCTCTTCTAAACTTCAGTGATGAATCATCTCCAACTTCAACATCAATTGACTTTGACTCTTGATAAATAGTCTTTCCACTATCCATCAGTTTAACACTTGTAATTAATCCCTTATAAGTACTCTTTGATGTATTTCTATAGCTAGTAGTAAGATCCAAAACACCATTTGAATACGATTCATCAAGGTCTCCAGTGATTTTGAGATCGCGAATTGTTGCCTTAGGTGTTGCATACAGGTATACCTCTCGGTCCATCCCACTCAATCTCCAAAAATCTTGGTCTTCGATGTAACTAGCATCTGACCAGCGATAGACTTCAACAGCGATTGAATTCTTACCAGGCCGAATGAATTTGGTTATATTAAATTCAGAAGGAGTTTTACTTCCTTCATTAAATCCTACAAATTTCCCATTGACCCATATATACATTGCAGTTCGAACAGCACCAAAGTGGATATATATCTCTTTGTCATCCCAATCTTCAGCAATGGTAAATTGTCTCCTATAGCTACCAACAGGATTATAATCATGATCAACTTTAGGTGGATCTACAGGGAATAAATAGTTGATATTCGAATAGATTGGAGTACCAAACCCGTTGAGTTCCCAATTGCCTGGAACGGAAATTTCGGCCCAGTTTGAAACATCAAATTCTTCTAAATAGAAGTACTTAGGTCTTTCAGATGGTTTTTTGACCCAATTGAATTTCCAGATTCCATTTAGTGATTGATAAAAGGGAGAATTCTCGTATTTCTTAGCTCCAAGAGCTGACTCTTCATTATCATGTCTATAGAAGGTAGCATGCGGATATTCTCTATTAATTTGAAAAACCTCTGGGTCTTCCCATTCAGTTCCATTTTGAGAAAATGTAAAAAAACAGCTTCCTATTAAAATATTTAATAATAACGGTTTTATATATTTTTCCATTTAGTACTTTATTATTCTTTAAAAAGAAGAATGTTGTGCAAGAATCCACATAGACGGAATATTGCTTGCATGATATTTTGAAGTAAAAATAGAATGACGAACTCAGGTTTAGCCGGACTAATCAGCCATTGACAGGTGTCAATTTGTCTTCTTGTCGTAAAAAAAGGTTTACAACAGCCTTAAATTAGTAATTTTCTATTCTGATGAATTGGTCATTACATAAGTACGTTTGGATATCTCTCGCTTTATTAAGCCTAATAAATGTCATAATCGCTCAAGACAATTTACCTCTTCAATATAAATTTCATAAACTTAATGAGACCCAAAACCTTTCAAATAATGTCATCAATTCAATTGAGCAAGATACACTGGGTTTTATTTGGGTTGGCACTGAGGATGGTCTATTTAGATTCAATGGTACCAATTTCAATACCTACCGTAGAAAGGTTGGATCTGGTGGGCTACCAAACAATACCATCAATAAAGTTTATATAGATAGATCAAATCGTGTTTGGGCCTTAACCAACTATGGATTGGGAATTTATGACTATAGTGGTGACAGTATTACCGGATTCGAACCTGCTGAATTAGGAATTAGTGTGAAGTCCTTAAATGCCATTGTGGAAGATGCTGATGGCAATCTTTATATAGGAACAGCCGGAGAAGGAATCATCAAATTCTCTAACAAGTTTGAAAATCTTCATACGGAGAGCACTAGTAAAATTGACCTATCATCTCTTGAAGTATCGTGTATGGCAATACACAATAACGATATCTGGATAGGTACTTGGCAAAATGGCATCATACATTATGACTTGGAATCCGAAAATCCGAGTTTGATTAAACTGTTGTCCGAAAACGAAGAGCAACCTTACATTTATGACATACATGTCGATAAAAATGGATTGATTTGGATTGGTACGACACAAGGCTTTCAGTTAATTGATGAAGACCATTTAGTCAGCAAACCAATTGAAAATATTGATGATGAAGTTTTAGCAATTAAATGTGCTCAAAACGATGATTTATGGTTTGGAACTCGAGCTAGTGGGCTTTTCTTAAAGAAAAAAAATGAGCCAGGTTTTAATCGATTTGAACCAGGAGAAGATGAATTTGCTATTTCTCATCGTACAGTAAGTGAAATTTTCATGGACAGAACCAATAAATTATGGTTAGGCACACATAATCAAGGTATCAACGTATTCGATCCTAAAGGTGAGAAGATTACATTCATCAGGCCTCAAGATAAAGTTGGATTTAAGATAAATAACTCGAGTGTTTGGGGTTTGGGGATAAGTTCCAAAGACAATATTTGGGTTGGAACTGATGGTAGTGGGCTCCTTCAATTTGATCCAAAAACGCAGAAAATTGATTTGGTTGCGAGCATTGAAAAAGGAATTAAGATCAGTGACGATGCGATTTTATCTGTGACAGAAATAAATGCTGATAACATTCTACTTGGTACATATTCGGGTGGATTGAACTTAGTAAATCTTAAAAGCCGTACCTCCAAGATTATAAACCAAAGTGACGGACTTTTGAGCAATGACATAAGAGTATCTTTTGTAGATTCTAATGAAAGATTGTGGATTGGGACAAATAGAGGCGGGTTATACCAACTCAATATATCCAAGGGGGAAGTTGAGCTTATAGAAGGAACAGCTCATTTAGATATTAGAGGCATTACACATTTGCCAAATAATCCAAATACTCTGTGGCTAGCAACGTATGGCAACGGACTTGTGAAATATGAAATTGAGTCTCGAACTCTAAGTGAATTCACATGGGAATCATTGGATAGTGATTTTATTCCTATTGCGCTTAGCATAACATATTCGAAGGGGAAGCTATGGATAGGCACAAAAGAAAGTGGCTTACTATCATTCAATTTAGGCACTAACGAGTTTGAGTTATTTAACGAAAATAAAGGTCTTCTCAACAACACCATACGAGCCATTATTCCATATAAAGACCACTTGTGGCTGAGTAGTAATATGGGTATAACTGCATTTCACATTGAAACCAAGCAGATTCAAAATTTTGATGGAAAAAATGGAATTTCAATGGGGCAATTCAATGATGGATCTGCAATATTATTTAGAAATAAATACCTGGCTTTTGGAGGTATAAATGGCCTTATACTTTTTGAAGCCGAACAGCTTCTTAATGAAAATGAACTTCCAAAGGTGACATTCACAAAACTGGAACTCGATAACAATCCAATACATCCTAGCAATGAACATGATCATCTTTCAAAAAGTATTTCAGTCGCAGATGAAGTACGTTTTGGTCCAGATGAATACGTCTTCACAATTCACTACAACGTACTTAATTTAGCAAATACAGGAAGCTGGCACTATGAGTACCGTTTGAAAAATTTTGATAAATCGTGGAATCATGGCAGCAATTTATCAGAAGCTACTTACAGGAATATTCCTCCTGGAAGCTATAGTTTTCAAGTAAGAGTTGTAGACGCATCCAATTCTTCCAAAGGACCTATTAGCCAAATCAACTTATTAATATCACCGCCATGGTGGAAAACCATATATGCATTCATAGCATTTAGCTTGAGCATCCTAATACTCATTTACATTCTTTATAAATACAATACTGATCGAGCTAAGATGAGACAATCATTACAGTTCGAACAACGACTTAGACAAAAAGAACATGATAATATGCAGGAGAAGGTACTTTTTTACACCAACTTCTCGCATGAAATGCGAACACCAATTACGTTGATTTCAGGCCCAGTTAATGATTTACTTAGGAATGAAAATATATCCTTAGCAAATAAAAAATCACTAAGACTAATAAAAAGAAATGCCAACACCCTATTGAAGCTTATCAACAGGCTATTGGAATTCAGAAAATTAGAAACAAAAAATACTGTTCTAAATGTTGGCTATCATGATCTAACAGTTTTAGCACAAGAAGAGGCTGAAAGTTTCTCATACTTAGCAAAAGATCAAGATATTAAATTCGGATTCTACTGTGAAACTGATCTAAATGCATGGATAGATATTGAAAAGTTCCAAATAATCATCAACAACCTACTTTCGAATGCGCTTAAGTATGCAGAAAAAGAAACAAAGGTGACTTTCAAAGTTCAGCATCAAGCCCCAAAAATGATTATTGAAGTAAAAGACGAAGGACGTGGAATTGAAAAAGACGAGTTAGAAAAAATATTCGTTCCATTTTACCAGGCAAAAAATTCAATCGGCACAGGTGGTACTGGAATTGGTTTGTCGCTGTGTAAAAATTTTATTGAACTCCATGGTGGGTCCATTGCTGTAGAAAGTAAACTCCAAGAAGGCTCGAAGTTCATTGTCACCTTTCCTGATGATAATAGCCTCCTTAAAGGTCAAGATTACGTCAGGTTCATTGAGGTTCAGAAAGGTGAAATTGTAGATGAAACGGAGATAGAGACTAGCGAAAATGTAATTGAAGAGGTCATTGAAAATGAAAAGATACTGTTAGTCGCTGAGGATAATGCGGACATTAGAAATTATCTGGCTACACTCTTTGAGTCTTCTTTTAAGGTAATTAAAGCAAAAGATGGTGAGGCAGCACTTGAACTGGCTAAAGAGACTGTTCCCAACATTATCATTTCAGATATAATGATGCCTAAAATTGATGGATTGACATTCTGTAAAGAAATCAAAAGCAATGTCGCCACCAGTCACATTCCCGTAATCCTTCTAACGGCCAAAGGAACAAATCAAACAAAGGTTGATGGGTACGAAGTTGGCGCTGATGGTTACATAACAAAACCATTTGATTCGAATGTGCTAATTGCACGTGTAAATAACCTATTAGAAAGTAGAGAGCGACTTAAAGTTTTGCATGAAAGTGACCAATGGATGGAAAATAAAGATGTACCATCCAGTGAGGTCGAGTTTGTCTTAAATGTGG
The DNA here is from genome assembly GCF_963691765.1 of Ekhidna sp. Classification (GTDB taxonomy): domain Bacteria; phylum Bacteroidota; class Bacteroidia; order Cytophagales; family Cyclobacteriaceae; genus Ekhidna. The sequence continues at coordinate 3,308,587 of NZ_OY829375.1, read as the reverse complement.
AATCTGTTGTCCTTGAAATGATTCCTAAAGGTGAGTTGAACGTCATTCAACTTTGCCGTGAGCTGGGATTTAGTAGAACTTCATTGTATCGAAAAATTAAGTCCTTAACAGGTCAATCTATCAAACAATTTATTAGATCAATTAAACTAAAAAAGGCTGCGGAGATGCTAGCTACTGAAGATATGGCAGTTTCTGAAGTTGCTTTTTCTTTGGATTTTACAGACCTTAAATATTTCAGAACCTGCTTCAAAAAACAATACGGAAAACTACCTTCAGAATACCAAAATGAAATGAAATCGAACCAGCCAATTGATCAAGATGAAATTAAAAAGGCATTGAAGATTTAATCGTTCTTACTGCTTAATAAACTTTATTACATCCCCATTACTTCTACTACGGATGAAGTAAAGTCCGGGCTTCCAATTTTTAATATTGATTCGTTCTTCTTTGTAACTACCTAATAAAGTACCATCAACAGAATAGCAATCTACAATTATTGCATTATCAGACTTAATGATCAAATAATCACTGGAAGGATTTGGGTAAGCCTTAAAGCCGTCAGTTCTGGCATCGGGTCCAAGTGCCTCCGAAGATGAAAGCGAAACAGCATCAAAATCCAGCACAGAACCATTTGCTGACTCAAGGACAATCCACGTGCTCCAGGTGTTGGCTGGCACTACTGCATGAAGTTCATATTCTTGCCATTCAGTGATAAAGTCAGGTTGCAATTGCTTAGACCCAATTGTCTGCTGAGCTTGATCTTTAAACAGAATCTTTATAAAACCTGTATGAATATCTTCACTGCTTTTCGCACTTACTTTGAGTGATAATTGTACTAGTTCTTCTGCTTCTAATGCAAAATTGACCCATCCTTCATCTTCTAGTCTAAGAAAGTTATCACCATCAGTGCTTGTTGAGGGGTCGGTGATAACTTGCACATTTCCATGTGGTCTCCAACCATCTGCTATACCAGGAATTACAGTCTTTTCAAAGCTACCGTTAGTTATCTCTCCCCCAGATGCAAAAGAAGACAACTGCAAAAGTTCTGGGTGTTCAAGCTCCAGTTCTTCGGCTAAATGCTGAGCTAATATATTGGCAAACCCAGCATGTTCGTTCACGACAGCATGTTCCTGTCCCCATAGCCATGGAAAACGCACAAATGAGATATCTTCTATTCCTTCATCTGTCAATTCTTCGATCGCTTCATGAACGTAATCTGCTGGCTCATTCAAAGCCCATCCATAGGAGTTAGCTAGTACTATATGCGTGTTTGGATACTTTACTCTTAACTCCTGAGTGATAAAGGATTTCCAACTAAACTTTATTAAATCCTTCGAAGCATTCGCATAATAGTCATTCGCACCAAGGTTTACTATAATCGCAGAGGGGCTAAAGTTCCAATAGTTGTCTTGAAAGTTCCATGAATTTACCGTGGATTCATTTTCATGCAAGTGAACCCGATCCCAAACTTCGGTGCAATTCCAAGAAGCCTTATCAGTAACACCAGAACCACTGGCTCCTATTAAACTATATTCGGCCCCTAACATTCTGGATACCATCCCTGGGTATGTATGATAAGATCCGCTTACCTCTCTACCCCCATTATCGTAGGGATTCCATGCATTCCACCCTGCGGAATTAGAATCGCCAATAAATTCCAATTGAAGATCAGGTCTTTCTGGCTTTTCCTCAATCCCACCTCCTGATATTTCAAATCCATAGAAAGTAACTTTGGAGTCAGATTCATCCAACTTTACAAGCTTAATATGATGTAATTCGTCAGAAAGTCCAGAAACCAATTCTATCTCTTGTTGTGTAGATCCATTCACTTCTATGACATTTCGATTATAAGGATCATCGTCTCCATCAATGATGACATAAAAATAACTTCTGCTTGAAGCGGCAAACTCTCCCGACACGGATGTACCAGAAAAATTCATTTCAATAGACACACCACTTAAGCTAAAAACAGGTTCATTGGTATTTGTAAAATCAATCCTACCTGTATAAAGAATGTTTGGATTTGAAGGTCCAATCGCAACTTGGGCGGCTGCACTTTGAACGAATAGCAAAATGATAAAGAGTTGCTTCATAGATCAAAAAAATACCTCAACTAAGAGGTATTTTATTAAAACGCTTATACAAAATAAAAATTTATTGAGACCTAGATAGTCCGGAGCTTATTGGATGCTTAATTCAAATACGGTATCATACCAATATTCCCAACCTGCACCTGCTTCAAAATTCCATTCATAAGTAGCATAGATGGTGATAGTTCCAGCACACGCATTGTATGTACTGACTTGGCCATCTGTAGGTATTAAGTGATAAATGGCTCCATCACCTGGAGAACCTAAAAGCTCTTCTGTAAATGTCAACGTTCCAATGGTAGGATCACCCGGATCAGGCACAATTGTAACTGTTAAATTTTCACCATGATAGTCACTAACCGCTCCATTTAGGGTGAGCTGATCCCCAGAAATACTAACTCCAAATGAAGGGTCAAATGGATCATAACCATAACCTGAGGATGTACCAGCAACAATACTTCCACCAAAACGGCTTACATCTTCTTGACATTCGGCCATAATTCCAGTGATATCAGAATTGTACCATTCGAGCCATTCACCAGCGTATCCATACGTACCATCATCCAAGTACTGTAAGCTCACATTCATATCAATTGACCTAGCACATACGTCATAACTACCACTTTGAAGAACCCATCTGTACGGAAAGTAACCATCATTGACTTCTGTACTTGAAACATGAGTCAGAGTCCCGGTAGTTGATCCCGGAGAGGATTCGGTTAGTTCAATATCCATGGTTATTCCTAAATCATAATTCATGATATCTCCACCTTCTATAGTAAGTGTGTTTCCACTTAGAGTAGTAGAAAACCCTCCTGAATATTCGTTTGAATAATAATTATCAAATCCGTCAAATGACCAATTCCCTCCATTAAAAATATCTATCTGATCCGGGCATTCATCATCAACAATTGTTATTAACGAGCTTACATTCGTAGCATCATCACCCAATCCTTTGCCAATAGTCAAAGACTCGTCTGACACTCCAGTAATAGTTACAGTAATAATGCGATCCTCAGTAGTTTGAGCATTGTTATCAATCGACTTTATTCTTAGCCCTCTACTTGACACAAAAGAACCTGCAGGAATAACAATTTCAGAAGCGCCAACTACTTGAAAGTCTTCTCCAAGAGTTGCATTAGATCCAGTGACAGAAACTGAGACAGTCACATCGCTGCTTGGAGCCTCAAAAGCTAGAATTTCTGCGTGAACCTCCAAGGCAGTATTATTCGTGTTGTTATCAGCTTCAGCCAGTTGCAATTCTTCCGTTTGAAGAAAAACGACTTCTAGAATGTTATCTTCCGGCAATGAATCATCTTCGCTACAAGAAGTAAATACAAATACTAGTGTAAGAGCAATTAAAAATTTTATTTTATTCATCATCATACGAATTATTGAAGTAGCCACATTTGTCCGTTAATAGTATCCTCGCCACCAAATTGGCTCTGAATTGCTGATTCCACATTCGTGGTATTTAAATTCAATTCTGACTGAGGGTACATCCACCGCACTGGAACCTGTCCATCGTTAAAATCTGTCGTGCTGAATGTTGGAAATCCGGTACGCCTTTGATTGTAAAATGGTTCCCATCCACTAGATAAGAAGTAGGTTAAATACTTTTGAGTATTTATCATTTCGATAGCATTTGCACCACTATAGATTACATTTGATCCTCCGAGATAGGTCGTAATATCAGCATCATCAATGCCATAAAATTGCATACTCGCAGTAATTCCATTGTTATAAAAAACTTGGGCATCACCTGCAATCCATCCAAGAACCACCGCTTCAGCTAAAATGAATTGTAGCTCACTATAGCCCATGGTTACGCTAGCCTCAGCTGTTGGATCATCGGAATACCTAAGAGCAGGGAATGAGGCTTCACCACTTAAAAATTGTGCTTGAAATTCTTCAAATGGAGCACTACCATCTATTCCACCATACGAATCAAAATCCATCGGATCTGTACCATTCGAATTCATGGTTGCTATTTGAAACAATCTTGGATCATTCCTATCCTTTAAGAGATTGACTAAAGTAATTTCTAACGGAAAAGCCACTTTAAAATTCTGATTGTCAAAAAATGGATATCTACTCCCAGCAATATCAAAATGCTGAAGTGCCAAATTATCATCATTACTTTCCATTATTGGATAAGTAGCTGGATCACCGACGATATCATTGAATTGTCCACTTATATCTATAGAGGAAGATCCATCTTGATTGGACAACGTCATCAAAACACGTAATCGAAATGTATTGATAGCTTTTTTCCACATTGTAATATTGCCATTGAACATCACATCTCCGATCAGATCTGGCTCACCATTTGAAAGTTCATCATTTGCCTCATCAAGTAGTGCGAGAATACCTGAAAAAACAGATTCTTGATCATCATAGGTGGGTTGATATTCATCATCAAAACCTCCCAGAGCATCAGAGAAAGGAATATCTCCAAATGCCATTGTAAGTTGATAATAGTGAAAAGCCTGAAAAAACTTAGCCAATGCAATGTAGTTAGGCAACGAAAGTCGTTCAGCCTCTTCAATCATTTTTGCCGTCTGTCTTATATTTCCATAGGCACCAAATCCAGACCTTTGCCAATTGTAGTACTGAGAAGACGATTGACCATCTACCCAAGTCATCATTCGAGAGGCTTCTTGAGCAGAATTATCCAGATTATTAAAAGTATTTACAATCAAATTGGTAAGGATTAATCCTGGAGGTGCTTCAATAGTCCTATTGGGATCATCTTGAAATTCGTTGAAATCACATGCTGTAAGCAGTATTAGGCTTAGCGCTATGCTTGATATTATCTTTTTCATGATTAAAACTTGAAGTTTAGGTTAAAACCATAATTTCTTGTTGATGGGCTTTGGAATTGATCATCAAAACCTTGATCTGGATCAATTTGAGGGATATTTGAAATCAATAAGAGATTTCTTCCTACAAACGAAATACTCGCAGCCTTGAAGAGGGTATTACTAAGTATTGCCTCGGGCAATTGATAGGTAAGAATCACTTCTCTCAGCTTGAAAAATGTCTCATCATAGTAAAAATCTTCATATGACTCATTGAAACCGTAAATATTCTTGGCCCATGAAATGTAATTAACAGCCGTCGTATTTGGAGCGTAGACTCTTGTGTCCTCTACGATATTACCATTGGCGTCATAGGAAACTGAGCCCCCTACAACTACTACCCCTTGATCGACATAAGAACTTATCCCGTTTGCTGCATCTTCTCTTTCTGGGATTACCGTATTTGGGTGTGTACCAGCCCAATGCATCTCTTGATTAGTTACTGAAAGGATCTTACCCCCAATTCGACCATCTCCTGATATTGACAAACTAAAGTCCTTATATCTAAAGGTTTGTTGAACCCCAAAAATCCAATCCGCATCATTATATCCAATGTTTCTTACAAATGGATCACTAACCCTTACACCGTTTTCAATAATGTATTGGCCTCCTGGAGTTTTTTGGAATACATCCGTCCAGATTTCGTCCATTCTATCACCTTCGTCAATATTATTAAGTCTTCCAGAACCATCAGGAGCCTTCTCTAGATAGCGCCTATATTGAGTCCAGTTGGTAGATATATCCCATTGAAAATTATTAGATTTTATTGGTGTTCCAGATAACAAAATCTCCACTCCTCTTCTTCTAAATTCCCCTCCATTTTCAAGTCGTGAACTGAAACCTGATGCCTCAGAAACAGGCACCGCAATTATGTTGTTAAAATCTAGGATGTTATAATAGGCAACATCAAATCCTAATCTTCCTTTTAGCAATCTCATATCCAATCCCACTTCCCATGTATTGGAAGTAGCTGGCTTTAAATTGGGATCAATTTTAATTCCGGAAAAGTCAACAGAGTTAACGTTATTCCATCCAGATCCTTCATTATAGGCAATTATATGATTGTAAGGCCTATTACTTAACCCCTGATCATTGTCTATTAAACCGTCACTTACTTGAGCCCAAGAACTTCTCAGCTTTAAGAAAGAGATTTGTTCAGGAAGTACTAGTAAATCAGAAATTACTACACTAGCGCTAACTGATGGATAAAAGAATGAATTGTTTTTCACTGGTAAAGTGGAAACCCAGTCATTTCTTCCTGTGAATCCAATAAAAACAGAGTTATACAATTCAAAATCAAGTGTACCATAGATCGATGATACTCGCTCATCGGCCTGTCTATTTTCACCTACAATAGGATTTGCCGAATTTGCAATATTGTAAAAACCAGGTACTATCAGACCATCAGTATACGTACCAGTTTGTAAATATTGTGCGTCTCTAACAGATCCACCAAAATTGGCTCCGATTACAAAGTTTTCATTGATACTTTTCGTGTATGACAGAATCGCATCTGTGTTAAAATTGTAATTAGACTCGTTTGTCAAAAAGTAATTACCATTTGACACATCATTAAACTGTCTCAAGTAGCTTTTAGGCTCTTTTTCAGTAGAAAGCAGTGAATAGTAGCTGAACCCAGATCTGACTTTGAAACTTAGGTCATCGATAATTTTATAAGTCAAATTCACTTGACCATAAGATGAATTCCTGAACCATCCTCTATTATATTCATTAGCCATAAAGTATGGATTATTGAACCACTGATCATTCCATTGTTTCTGCTGAATTCCTTCCTGTCCTTCAACCCAGTAATCTCTAAAATCTCTAATGTCAAAATTGTTTCCCATCCACATGATCGTGTATAAGTAACTCTGCGATCCATAGCCAAGATTTGGATAATTTTCAGATTCTTGTCTACCATAGTTTAAGCTTGCATCTACCTGGACTTTTTCAGATAGATTATATGATCCTGAAACCGAAATCCCTTTTATATCCAGGTCTGTATTTGGAACTTGACCTTTTTGATAGCTGTTTGAAATTGAAACTCTGAAAGAACCGGTGTCATTACCACCAGTAACACTTACATTATTCGACTGAATGATTCCTGTTTCAAAGAAGTTTTCCATGTTGTTTGCCCCTCTGTTGACCACAGGTACTGATTCTCCATTGCTATCAATCTGCACTGCGGAATAAGAACCATCTAATCTCGGACCCCAAACCCAAACACCATTGGTGGAGCTGGCACCCTGCCATTCGTACTGACCGTTATCTCCTTGGCCATAAACTTGCTGTGTTCGTGGTACTCGCAAAAATCCTGTCTGAAATTGAGTACTAGAATTAACTTCAATGGTAAGTGCATTTTTACCTCTCTTAGTGGTGATAAGGAGCGCGCCATTCCTACCTATGGAACCATAGAGTGCCGAAGCAGTGGCTCCTTTGAGAACTGAAATATTATCTACATCGTCAGGGCTGATTTCCCAAAAATCTGCGTTCGGATTAGGTACTCCATCAATTACAATTAAAGGAGTCCCTCCTCTCATCTCTATCACAGGATTTTGAAAAAAATCTGTAGGTGTTCGGATACTCAGACCCGCAACTTTACCTGTTAATGTCGAAATAGGATTAGATTCTCTGGCCTTAACCATTTTATCTCCACCAAACTCTGTGACTGAGTAACCAAGTGATTTAGTTTCTTTTTCTACCCCAAGAGCCGTTACTACTACTTCAGCTAGTTCTACTTGATTGGGTTCAAGCTGAATATCAATAGAAGTACGTCCATTTATTGGGACAGTCTGAGTGGTAAATCCAATGTAGGAGAATTGAAGTTCTGAATCAGAGTCTTCAACATCCAAGGTAAAATTTCCGTCAATGTCCGTTATAGCACCATTGGTAGTACCGGGGACTTGAACAGTCACGCCAGGTATGCCAGATCCGTCTTCAGTAGAAGTTACTTTGCCACTTACCTTGATGCTTTGTGCAACAGCAAAATTGCTAAGACATACTATCAATAAGTAAAGCAGAACTCCCTTAACCTTCAAAGGCATTTCATCAGCTATGCGACTGAACTTGTGTTTTGTTTTTAGGTTGTTAGTGTTCATGTATAAATTTCTTACGATCTATTCAATACCAATTATAACAATCACAATTTTGGGTTGTATCTCATTCTTGGTAATTGAACATATTGCCCCCCTTTATTGGATTATAATCACGCTCATAAGCATAATTGAGAGCTAATTTTGAAAAAGAATCTAATAGAATGAAACTACTAGCTTTTTTACATGTATGCTTAATAAGTCTCACTCTTTTTGCTCAAACTGAGGAAAAAACTGTAGGTGTGATTTCTAAGTCGAATGAGGTGTATGAAGGTTACACTTTGTTCTCACCCGCTCGTGATAGCAATGTTTATTTGATCAACAATTGCGGAGCGTTGATTCATCAATGGATTACTGACAAAAGTCCAGGCAATGCAGTATATCTTATGGAAGATGGATCCTTATATAGAGCTGGTCAATTGCTTAACGAAGTAATAAACGCTGGTGGCGCTGGAGGAATAGTGGAAAAATTTGATTGGGATGGCAATCGAACTTGGAGCTACTCCTACAGTTCAGATGATGTCAGAGCGCATCATGACTTCCAGGTACTTCCAAATGGGAATGTACTAATCCTTGCTTGGGAAAGTTTTTCAAGATCTGAAGCAGAAGCAAAAGGAATGGATCCAAGTAGACTAGATGTTGGAGTAGACCAAATCTGGCCAGAGCATATCATTGAGGTCAAACCTTCTGATGATAACGGAGGCTCCATTGTTTGGGAGTGGCATGCATGGGACCACATGATTCAAGATTTTGATGACACAAAAGATAATTATGGAGTTGTAGCAGATTCTCCTGGTAAAATAGATATCAACCATGTACGGCCAGGTAGAACAAGAGAAGATTGGATGCATGCGAATTCCATCAACTACAACCCAGACTTAGATCAAATATTAATAAGTGTCTTGTACTTTGATGAAGTTTGGATCATTGATCATAATACAACTACTGAGGAAGCAAGAGGAGAGAAAGGGGACTTGTTATATCGTTGGGGCAATCCACAAGCTTACAATCATGGAGATGCCGATGATCAAAGACTTTTTGGTCAACACAATGCCCAATGGATTGAACCAGGGCTTCCAGATGAAGGTAAAATTCTTATCTTCAATAATGGTCAAGAACGCTTTGAAGATGCCTCCCTGCTTTATACTTCTATCGTTAAAATTGACCCAACTTTATCAGATGGGAACTATCAAAGAAGCAATTCTGGCACCTACCTTCCTGAAGATTATTTCTATGAATATACGAAAGAGCCGAGAACAGATTTCTATTCAAGATTCATTTCGGGAGCCCAGCAGCTTCCCAATGGAAACATATTGATTGATGATGGAGCGCATGGTACGTTTTTCGAAATCAATGAAAACGAAGAAATTGTATGGGAGTATATCAATCCTATTACAGTAAATGGTCCTTTAGAGCAAGGTGAAAGTACAACTGCTCCAAACGGTTCTGGATTAAACACCGTTTTTCGATGCACCAAATATGCACCAAATTATTCTGCTTTTAATGGCAAAGAACTTGTCCCCGGGGCTACAATCGAAATTGGTGGTGATTTTGAAATTTGCGAACCTCTATCAACAGAACTTGAATATGAAGTTCTAATTTACCCAAACCCTACATCAAAATATCTTCATATCAATGGCAATTCTGCCACCTATAAAATCTTTGATATTTATGGAAGACAAGTGAAAGGAGGAGAACTTCCAAAAGATAGAATCCTAGATGTATCAGGAATTAAATCAGGATTATACTTCATTGATATAGGCGGTAACTACTTAGAAAAAATCGTCATTAATAGATAAAAACATGAAAAAAGCATTCTTAGCTCTCTTATTTACATTACCAACCTTAGTGCATGCACAGTCGAATGGACCTACAGCAATGAAAAAAGTATTTGATGGTATCGAGCGGAATTATTTGCTATATACGCCACAAAATATTTCAAAAAACGCGCCCTTGGTGATGGTATTTCATGGGTATTCTGGAACTGCTGCATATGCCCATTCATACTTCAATATGGAAAGACTTGCAGACAAAAATGGCTTTGTTTTAGTCTATCCGGAAGGCACTATTGATCAACAAAATAATCATTTCTGGCAGGTAGGATATCAAGGTCATAAAACTTTAAAAATCGATGATGTTTCCTTCATTGTTAAGCTTGCCGAAAGTCTTCAAAATGAATATCAATTAAACTCTGCAAATACTTTCATAGTCGGATTTTCAAACGGCGGTGACCTTTGCAACAAGCTTATTTGTGAAAGACCAGATTTCTTTAAAGCTGCGGCGCCGATTATCAGCTGTATGATGGAAGATGTGTATGATAAATGCAGAAATGTAACTGGGGTCCCAACATTTATGCTCAACGGAACCAATGACAATATCACGTATTGGGCAGGTGATATGGAAAATAAGCAAGGTTATGGATCTTACCACTCTACTACTACCATGCTCAATTTTAGAGTTGAGCAAAATGAAGCAGAGTTGTCATCATCGAATACAATCAAAGGTGACAAAGATGACAAGACTTCGATCACGGTAAATAAATACCATAGCAAATCAAATAAAAATCAGGTATGGATGTATCAAGTAAATAATGGAGGCCATGGTCATCCCGATTACCTAAACCTTGAAGATCACGTTTGGCAGTTTTTTAGTATGTATCTGGACTAAATTAGTCGGCATTATAACCTATTGGATATACTTCCTTTAGTACATTTCTTAAAATTGGTAAGAGATCTACTTCACTACTCTGGGCGTCTTTACAATATCCAGTAAAGGCTACAACAAGATTCTTGCTAGGGTTAACTAACAAACCCTGACCACACCAGCCTCCTTTAAAAATGTCATCATTTTCATAAACCTGATCCCACTGATATGCGCTATGAGAAAAATCATTGGGCAACCACCCCTGAGTTTTAGCCTCTTGCCATAATTGAGGATTACCTTCATTTAGAATAATATCAACTGCGCGCTTAGATATTATTTCTTCTTGAGTTAGCAATGCAGCACTAGGAGTGTATAGCATTCCAAATCTTGCTACATCTCTTAACCTTGCCAAAAGGCCACCATGAGTTATTGGAACACCATATCTCGGAGCGAGAATTGAGGCGTCGGATTCTGTTCCAATTTTTCTCCACACTTCCTGAGTAAAGGCATCTTGAAATGGCATCCCCATCAATTCCTCAACTAACCATCCAAGTAGAAAACTATTAGCTCCAGAGTATTCCCATTTAGTTCCTTGCATTCTTGTTAAGCCGGGCTTCGCACTTGCCAGAAATTCGTACGGATTATCTGGTGTTTCATCATTCCAAAAGCCATCACCAACCGTTGCCGAATATTGATAATAGCAAGACTGCCAGTCATCATAATTTTCCTGACAAGTCACACCACTTGCCATATCCAAAATATTTCTAACAGTCACATCTTTAAAGTCTGAACCAACTAAATCAGGAATATATGTACTTATTGGAAGTGAAACATCTACCTGTCCTCTATCTTCCAAAATACCTACCAGTGCAGATGTGAGGACTTTAGTTACCGACCAATAAATAGGTTTTTCATATGGTTCTTGCCTAGGGTAGTGTTCATACACGATGCTTCCATCCTTTACAACCACAATACCCATAGTCGTTGATTGATCGCTTTCGATAAAATTATGAAAAGTCATGTTGCCGTCTGGCGTTTCTACCTCACTATCAGGTATTTGAGAATTTGGATTTACATCCAGCATATTAACCTGCCCCTCCCTATAAACATTTACTGTTGGATACATGCGATGCAGGTTTTTGTGATTCCATCTCTGCTTGTCGCCATAAACATTCCACCATATATCATCCTTCGGTTGATTTTCAATTCTTGTTCTCACCTCTTCGACTGAAGTTGTCGAAACAAATGGTTCAAGCTTATTGAATGAATTACTATTTTCTTTCGTGGTAGTCGAACAAGAAATATGTAAGAATATGAAAATTATTGTAGGAAATTTTTTCATGATCTATTAAGTAGTGTCTCAGGTTTATAGTCTTTTGAGCCAGTTTACAAAAAGACTGACCCACTGATCCGTACCATCTTTTGATCTTCCGGCGCCGAATCCATGTCCTCCGATTTCAAAAAGATGTGTTTCAACGCTGACAGCATTCTCCATTAACTTATCTGCATACATGGTAGTCTCCTTGACTAGGCACACATCATCATCATAAGCATGTACAAGAAATGCTGGCGGAGTCTCAGCATCAACAAGATTTAAGAGGGTATTCTCTTCAACTTCTTTCTCTGTAAGTCTCCTATAATACAACGACTCTTCTAACCAATCCAAGTTATCCTTCGATAGGTCGGTCACCCCATAAATCAACGCAGAGAAATTAGGAATTTCATTTTCATTTTCACTTTTCCAAAGTCCCAAAACAGTTGCTAAATGTCCCCCGGCAGAAAACCCCATTACTCCTACCTTATCAGAACCGAATCCTAAATTATTAGACATACTACGAAGTAATTTCAAAGCTTGTCTTGCATCAGATAGCGGCACCATATGGGGCTGATTAGAGGACTCAGGCTTAGGTATACGATATTTTAGCACACCTGCTGTTATTCCTTTAGCAGAAAGTGCCTCTGCAAGATCAAACCCTTCATGATAGATGGCTACCAATTCGTACCCTCCACCAGGAATAATGAGCACCGCCTTTCCTGTATTATTTCCTTTCGGAGAATATATTGTCAAAGTAGGGTCTACAACATCCAATAGACATCTTGTACCCCACATCTCTTTTTCATATTCCTGTAATGAATTCTCCTTGTAAAAAGGTTTTTCACCATCTTTCCAAAGCGGCATTTCTTGCTGCGTAAAAGCAAAAAAAACGTGGAAGAAAAAGTATAGAGTTCCTGAAATTCGGATCATTTGATCTATATATTCACAATTACAGATCCATTGTTTCCACCGTTTTCAATCGATAAATGTGCTTTGGCAATATCATCTAAAGTGTAGGATTCAGCTACCCTATTGTCCAGCCGATCCATAGATAGAAATTCTGTTATATCTTCAATAGCATCAGCTTTTGCTTCATCAGGCATTGCGTAAACCAAAACCAGTCTCATGGTTAAATCCATAAACATCATCCTCACAAAAGGTATTGATGGATTCATGTCAGTCATGGAAGAATAACTTGCAATAACACCACTTGTCTTTATAACATCTAATACAGGAAGCAGATTAGCTCCAAAATCACCCTCGACAACTCTGTCGATTTTAGCTCCACCAGTAAAATCCAAAATTTCTTTATTAACCTCTTCTGATGGATGACCAACTACCAGGTCTGCTCCAGCTTTCTTACACTCTTGAATGCTTGCATTACTTGAAGCTGTAGCAATAACATTGGCTCCAAAATACTTTGCCCATTGAATAGCGTAATATCCAACACGACCAGAACCTCCCGTAATGAGTACATTTTGTCCGGAGACATCACCGTCTGCAAAAACGGCTCTATGAGCAGTCATTGCAGGAATAGCCATCATAGCACCGGCTTCAAAAGAGGCATTATCAGGCAACCATACCGCCTGTTGACTAGGAATGCAAACAAACTCTGCAGCTGTTCCTTCTTGTCTTCCATATTGTGCATTCCAGGTCCAAACACGTTCTCCTACTCTAGATGATGGTACACCTGATCCTACTTCCTCAATAATACCTGATCCATCGCTATGAGGTATTACTGGCCCAAGATCGAGTAATGCTGGATTTGCTCCTGCTCTCTTCTTTGTATCAGACGGGTTGACACCTGAAGCCTGAAGTCGGATTTTGACTTCCCCGTGTCCAGGAGATGGAGTTTTCCACTCCCCCACTTTTAATACTTCTTCTGGTTTTCCAAATGCTTCGTACCAAGCTGCTTTCATTACTAATTTGTTTTAAATTTCTGTTGATAATCCTTCTGTATGACCATCTAACCCGATGGCCTGTCCAGATATAAATTTTCCCATATCGGAACTTAGATATAAACACATATTTGCGACATCATCAGGTCCCACAAACGTCTTCAATGACACTTGCTTTACATAAGAAGCTTTAATTTCTTCAATGCTTTTTCCTTGTTCTTTTGCGTCTGCTTCTATCACCCTATTAATACGATCTCCGGTGACACTTCCAGGACAAATTGCATTTACTCTAATATGATCCTTACCAAGTTCCATTGCCAAGGTTTTGGTCATTCCTATGGTTGCCCATTTTGCAGTGGTGTATGCAGATCTGAATGGAAATCCAAAGAATGCAGCATTAGAAGCAAGGTTAATAATTGACCCAGCAGTAGATTTCCTTAAGTATGGAATTGCTTCTTTGCATGCATAGAACATTCCTTTTATGTTGACGTCTATTGTCTTATCCCAATGATCAGTATCTGCCTGGTCTAAAAGGGCTGTAGGTCCTGCTATTCCTGCACTATTAACCAACACATCAATCACATCAATCTTACTGGAGATATTTTGGAAAAAATTTTTAACCTTTTCATATTCTGAGACATCTACATTCTCTACATATACCTCAGGAAATTGATTGGAGAATTCCTCTAATAACTCTTCAGAAATATCGCATACAAAAACATTTGCTCCTTCTTTCAAATACGCACGAGCGATTTCCTTTCCAATTCCCGACGCACCAGCAACTATTACTACATTGATTTTATTTTTAAAAAACATCATTCTGCATTTTTATTCTTTGTCTCGACTTCACCTTCTCTAATCAATTTCATCAAGGAAATAGCCATCAAAACCCCAACAATCAGTAATGGCAATGAAACTACTATTGTTGTTGATAAAATTACTTTTAAGCCCCCATCAACAAACAATAATGAAACAGGCAAAATACCTAGCGCAAGTGCCCAAAAAAGTCTATTCCATCGTTCAGGATTCTCCCCCTCCTTCAGTTCATGCGTACTCACTGATGCAAGTGAATAAGATGCTGAATCGTAGGTTGTAGCTAAAAAAATCAATGAAATAAGCACAAATGCTATAAGTGCAATTTCACCAAAAGGAAGTGAAAGAATTACCTGACTTATTGCTGAAGCCGCCTCTCTGCTTCCTTGATTCATAAGGTCAGTCACATTTAATATGTTGTTTATATCTAAATGCAGCGCATAATTTCCAAATACTATAAAAAACAACCATGCTCCAAGACTGCCAAAAATTAGCATCCCACCGATTACTTGCTTAATGGTTCTTCCTCTTGAAATGCGTGTAACAAAAATTCCAACAAATGGCGCATAGGCAACCCACCATGCCCAATAAAATATTGTCCAATTCTCAACAAATCCGGAATTTGTAATTGGATCTGTCCATAAGTTCATTCGAATAAAATTTTGAAGAACTAATCCAATGCTATTCGTTCCAACTTTGAGAATAAAAATCGTCGGTCCCACTGCAAGAACAAAAAACAGCAGAACAAAGGCGAGGTAAATATTAAAATCTGCTAGTTTCTTAAAGCCTTTTTTAAGTCCTAAAAAAGCACTTGTACCGAAAATAGCTATGGAAAGAACAACGGTGCTCACTTCTAAAACAAAATCATGTTCGACTTCTAGTAGTTTAGCAAAGCCACCTGCTATCATTGGTGAAGAAAGCCCAAGCGAGGTTCCAGTACCACCAATGAGATTTATCATGAATAGAAAATCTATAAACCTACCTCTTGGACTATTTATTCCATTTGGTAAAAATGAAATTACTGAAGTGCTAAGACGTAAATAGGGTATTTTTTTGACATAATAAGGATAAGCAATCGCTATGGTTGGAAGACAATAAATAGCCCATGCACTCGGCCCCCAATGAAACAATCCGTAGCTAGCCGCCCATTCAGTTGCTTCGGCACTTCTGGAAGAGAGGCCATAAGGAGGCTTCTCAATATAATAACCCCATTCAAGAACAGCCCAATACAAAAGTCCAGCTCCTACACCCGCACAAAAGAGCATCCCAACCCAACTTAGTGTCTTAAACTCAGGCTTACTATTTTCTTCACCTAGTTTTATTCTCCCATGTTTTCCAAGAGCCAACCAAAGGAGAAATATCAAAACACCAGAACCATACCATAGATAGAGCACACCAAATTTTGAAGTAATCGAATCATAAGCTGATGTAATTACTGATGCAGCTAAATCCTTGAACCCAATAATTGGTACACATAAAACCACAATCGCAAACACGGTTGCTCCGAACATGGTCCAATCAGTTTTTGTACCGTTTTGAATTAATCTCATTTAATCCAAAAGTATTAAACTAATTGAGTGTTGAGGAGGGAGTGTTTGTCCAACAAGGGGGTGAAATGAATAATCAATTGATCAAAAATTCATTTCTATTTAACCAAAATAATCTTTCAATTAAGATAATCGATAACTAGTACCCTGCAGCCTGTCCATCTTTACGACTCTCAGAAGCTCCATGATAAACTTTATTTTTTTCATCCCACATGATCGCCTGGTAGCCACCATAAACTCCGCGAGCTGTGCCTATTCTGTGTCCTTTATCCATCAATTCACGGATTGTAGAATATGGAATACCTGATTCTGTTCGTATCATACCTGTATCCTCAGTTGAGCGACCCATGGGGCTCGCCCCACCAGTATGGTCCCACCGAGGAGCATCTCCTGCTTCTTGCAGATTCATCCCAAAATCTATCAGATTCATTACAATTTGTGTATGACCCATCGGCTGAAAATCCCCTCCCATGACCCCAAAACTCACAAATGGCTTCCCTTCCTTTGTAATAAAGGCTGGAATAATGGTATGAAATGGTCTCTTACCAGGTTCATATGTATTGGCTTGTCCACGTTTGAGACTAAAAAGCTCTCCACGGTCCTGCAACATGAAACCTAACTTCGGAGGTGCCATTCCAGAACCCATTCCACGATAGTTACTTTGGATTAATGATATCATTGTTCCTTCATTGTCAGCCACGGTCATGTAAATAGTCTCACCCGCAGAAATCTCACCCGCAGAATATGTTCCTGCTCTGCTATCAATCAAATTTCTTCTTTCTTCTGCATACTCTTCAGAAAGAAGTTTGTCTACAGGAACATCAAAAAAATCCATATCTGCATAGTACTTTGCGCGATCTTCAAAAGCCAATTTTTTGGCCTCAGTAAAAAGATGAAGGTGTTCTGCACTACCAAATTCTATATCAGAGAAGTTATAACCTTCCAGTATTTTAAGCATTTGAAGAGCGGCTATTCCTTGTCCGTTTGGTGGCAATTCCCAAACATCATATCCCCTATAATTAATAGAAACAGGTTCCACCCATTCAGACTTATGTGCAGCTAAGTCTTCGACAGACAAGAATCCTCCTTGTTCTTGGATAAACTTTCCTATTGTTTTTGCAATCTCTCCTTTATAAAATGCATCTCTACCACCCTTGGCAATTTTTCTGTAAGTATCAGCTAAATAAGGATTTTTATAGATTTCACCCTCATTGGGAAGGCGACCTCCATTCTGCGTTTTATAGGTATCTACAATGTTGGGAAATCCCTTTGATTCAAAAAAAGGTACCGTCCTTTGCATATACCAAGCAATAAGTTCTGTCAGTGGAAATCCTTTTTCAGCATAATCAATAGCAGGAGCGAGTATTTCTGTCATTGACTTAGATCCAAACCTATTATGCAGTTCAAACCAGCCATCTACTGCACCTGGTACACTTACTGGAAGTGGACCATGAGAAGGAATTTTTCCCATTTTCTCCTTCTCGAAATATTCTAAAGTAAGCTTTTGAGGTGATCGACCACTCGCATTCAATCCATAGAGCTTTTTAGTCTTGCCGTCCCATACTATTGCAAAAAGATCACCTCCTATTCCACATCCCGTTGGCTCCATGAGCCCGAGTGCGGCGTTCGCAGCAATAGCAGCATCAATGGCATTACCTCCATTTTTCAAAACATCCAATCCTATTTGCGTTGCAAGAGGATGACTTGTAGCTACCATTCCATTTTGCCCTAATACTTCGGATCGGGTGGCAAAAGACTCTCCCGTAATACGGTCTTGACCAAAAGAATTGTAAGTAAAGAGTATTGATAAAAAGAATATAAGAGATGATTTCATACGATAGGTTTCAATTTGTGAAAACTAAAATAGTAATAATTATTACGGTTAATATGACAAATGATTTAATCGGAAACTACTGATGTTTAGTGGTTTAAGATCGAATATCTCTTGTTAATACTAGTAAGAGTTTTATCTCTAAAAGAACTGAAATAAATTGCTTGAAAATCATTTTTTAGGACAAATTGACTTCTTCAAATCTTAATATGAAATTGACTTTACTCTATAGTTTTTCAATTCTATTTATCATTTTTTGTCACACAAGCTTTGCACAACTTGAAAAAATCAAAGCTCATTATCAAGCACTCGAGGATCAAGAAAAAATTTCCGTGACTGTTGAATTCATTAAAGAGGAAATGGAATTAGTAGAAGATTTTTCGAGATTGAAGCAGATCATTTTACTAAGACATGGCGAACCAGCATTAGAGAAAAGGGGTTGGAGAAAAAGAAAAGATGCAATAAATTTTGTTTACTCATACGATACTGTTGGAGTATATCCCCCTGAATTTAATCCGCTACAATTAGAGAATAATGAAATTGACATCATCTTTACAAGCTCCTTAAACCGATCAATTTCTACTGCAAACCAGTTATTTAATACACATCCAGACAAGCAAGCTGACTCTATCTACAGAGAATTTGAAAGAAAAATCTTCACCTTCTTTAACATTAAGTTACCATTAAAATGGTGGACAACTGGTTCTAGAATCTTTTGGGTTATGGGACTGAATAAAAAGGGAATTGAAAGCTTTTCAGAAGCAAAACACCGTGCGCGAATTGCTACAGCAACACTAGACAATCATGCAATTGAAAATGGTAAAACACTCTTAGTCTCACATGGATTACTCAACCATTACCTGGTGAAGTATTTAAAGAAAAACGGATGGACTGAGGTATTCGATGGAGGTAAAGGATACCTATCCCAGAAAGTTATGGTAAAGTATGATTAACTCCTTTCGGTGCTAAGTATAGTATTTAACCCACAAAATTTGAATATCAATGCAACATTGTTGCGTTTATTATATTTCAATTTATATTTGAAATGCGATCGCATTTTACTTTAGGTGGAAGGGCGTTAGTCCTTCCTTTTTTTATTTCCAATTGCACATCACAAAGTAAAATTGAGAGCGAACAACAAACGAAATATACTTTTCAAACCCATTAATCCTTAATCATGAGATACTTAATCATCCTAATGCTGCTGATTCCGTGCATATTGAATGCACAGCAAAACACTAACCTTGAAGACGTTCAGCCCGGACGTTTTGATCAAGGGAAAATGTGGACTTTCGAAAATCCACCAGTAGAATATTTTCAAGAAGCTTACGGTTTTACGCCAACACAAGAATGGATGGATGACATTAGAAAATCGGCACTGCGGTTTGCCACATGGTGTTCTGCATCATTTATTTCTTCCAATGGATTGATCATGACTAATCATCATTGTTCTCGCGGAGTTGTTGCCTCAGTAATGAATGAAGGAGAAAATTTTGACGAAAATGGATTTTATGCTAATACGCTCGAAGACGAACGTAGGGTGCCAGATCTATTTGTAGATCAAATGGTAATGATCGCAGATATTACTGAGGAAGTAGCAAATAGCCAATTGGAAGTTGATTCTGCCTTAACCATGATCACTGAAAAATATAGTCAGAAAGAAGGTTGGATAGGACTAGAACTAGAAACAAGAACATTTTATAGTGGAGGTAAATATTCACTATATGGATTTAAACGCTACAATGATGTGAGATTAGTGCTATATCCTGAACTGCCTTTGGGTTACTATGGAGGAGATCCTGATAATTTTACCTATCCAAGATACAACCTGGATTTTACTTTTTTTCGAGCGTATGACGAAGAAGGGAATCCTTTGCAACCTGATAACTACTTCGAATTTAATCCAAATGGTGCTCAAGAAAATGATCCTGTTTTCGTCGTAGGAAATCCTGGAAGTACTGGTCGCTATTTAACTATGGCTCAATTGTACTATCAGCGAGATGTAACCGCTCCAGCAATCGTATCATTAGTTGCTAATAGAAAAGAGATCCTTTTGATAGCAGCTGAAGAAGTGGAAGATGTCTATGAGAAAGATTCAATAGTCAACTTCGCTTTTAGTCTAAGTAATTCCGAAAAAGCGTACAGAGGCAGACTCGATGGACTAAACGATCCATATCTTATGACTAAAAAAGCAAAGAAGGAAGAAGCTCTCAGAAAGAATGCTCAAATTGAAAATAATCCTTGGTCGCAAATAGAGGATAATGCAAAAGAAGCTTCAAAATACTATGCTGAAGCTATTTTCCTTGGACCTAATACCTTGCGAGGCAAGGTGAATCAAATCATCCATCAATTAAGCGGGTATAAAGCGGCAATGGATAGCGACAATGCGGATAGAATTGCAGAAAGCAAGAAAGCACTAACTAATCTGGTAAAGGGAATGGATATTAATCTAGAGAAGGCTCTTTTTTCCGTTCTTTTGATCGAACTGGAAGAGCATTCAAGACAGGACTACATCAATGGCCTTCTTGATGGAATGAAACCGCGTGAGAAGGCAGAACAAGTAATGGAGGCCAGTATTTTACTTAATGAACCAGATAAATTTTTCAAATTAAAGGGCAGTAAGTTGGAAAAAGAGCCACTTTTAGCGTTCGCTGAGGTATTCCCAAATAAACTGCAAGAAGCCGGAGGGATATTAAGTAGAATCAATGCTTCAAATGCTGAGCTACAAAGTCAAGTGATGAATATTTCATTTGAAGCCTCTGGTTTAAGTAGCCCTCCTGATGCGACATTCTCATTAAGAATCGCAGATGGTGTAGTAAAGGGATATGAATATAATGGAACCACTGCTCCATATAAGACCACATACTTTGGGCTATATGATCGTCACTTTAGCAACGACAAAGAGTATCCTTGGAACCTACCGGAAAAATGGCAGAATCCAAGCTTCGATTTGCTTAAATCACCTCTCAATTTTGTAAGTACAAATGATATTATCGGAGGAAATTCAGGTAGTCCTGTGATTAATCAAAATGCTGAAGTCGTTGGTTTAGCATTCGATGGAAATATGGAAAGCTTGCCAGGATATTTCATTTTCGATGATGAATACAACCGTACAGTGTCTGTACATGCTGGTGGAATAGCTGCTGCTGTTAAATATATCTATAAGGCCGAAAGATTACTTTCTGAGCTGAATGCAGAATAGCTTTATAGGAATTAAATTATTTAGAAGAGGAATAAGCAAGAATACAATTTAGATAGTCTATCATTACTTCATATTTCGCAATTAATGATATCACTCTTTCTTATTCCTCTCTACTTTTTAAGTCTAGATCTAAAAGCTGATCATGATATATATCTTTCTGTTTTAGAGATTGATAATCAGGAAATGAAGATCAAAGTTTTTTCTGATAACTTAAAAGATGCTTTGAAGAATGATAACACTTCAATAGAAGATTATTTTAGAAAAAAAATCAAACTTCAAATCAATAATCAAAAAATTGAGTTCTTTTTTAAGGATTCTAAAGTGGAAGGAGACAGTCACTGGATTACCTTTAATCTAGATACTCCTAAGAAATGGCAATCATTTCATCTTGAAGCTGATTATTTCATGGAGCTTTTTCCAGATCAAATCAATGTTATCAAAGTTCTTGGTGAAAAACCTCAATTTTTCAAGCTTACCAAAGCAGACGCAAGCTGTAGTTTTTGACCATTAAATCTACTGTTTGAATAAATCCAACATTGTTTGACTTACTACAGCCACTCCGGTTTCCAAAGATTTCTCGGGTTCTGGGTAATAAAATGGTGAATGTAAACCAGGTAAATCTCCAGACTGAATTCTATGGTCAGGGACTGTGCCTAGCCAAAAAAGTACCGTCGGCACTTTATGCTCTGTCAATCCATAAAGCGAAAAATCTTCTGCCACCATTTGAGGCTCAGCCTCCATAACTTTATCATCATCAATGACTTTTTTTGCTGACTTTCTCATTGATTGAATCAATTCCGTATTGTTAAAATTGGATGGTGTAAACGCGGTATTAAAGATCACTTCGGGCATCTTATCCTCAGGTAACCCAGCGGCAATAGCCACACCACGCGATATTTCTTCTATTCGTTTATGTACGAGTTGTCTTACTTCCTCTGTAAATGTTCTAATAGTCAACTGAAGAGTTACTTCATCTGGAATAATATTATGCTTGGTACCTCCCTTTATAGCTCCAACTGTTACGACTACATCATCAACCGGCTTAACACTTCTACTTGCAATAGTTTGAAGATCCATCACTATCATAGATGCAACAACCACCGGATCTATAGACATATGTGGAGACGCCCCATGAGCACCAATTCCAAAAACCTTGATATCTGCAAATTCAGCTGTCGCCATGGTATAACCATCAGAAAGACCCACTGTTCCTGCTGGCAAAGTGGGACTACTGTGTAATCCTAGTCCATAGTCAGGTACACCGAATTTTTCGTAGAGTCCAGCTTCTAACATCAGTTTAGCTCCTTCTCCAATTTCTTCTGCCGGCTGACCGATAAACATCAAGGTACCCTTCCATTGATCCTTATTCTGAGACATATATCGTGCTGTGCCAACCCAGTTAGTCATGTGAATATCATGGCCACAAGAATGCATAGTTCCAACGATTCCACCATTATATGGAACCTCAACCTTACTTGCGTAAGGCAGCTCAGTTTTTTCATACATAGGAAGGGCGTCCATATCCGTTCGATAAAGAATAGTAGGCCCTTCACCATTTTTTAAAATACCTACTATGCCATATCCGCCAAAATTTTCAGTCACTTCGAAACCGACTTTTCTCAACTCATTGGCTAATTTCTTAGATGTTTCTTTTTCCTGAAGGGACAATTCTGGAGATTGATGAAGTGATTTATACAAATCTACCAAGTAGTCAACATCCTCAGTTACACCATCTAGATCAACCAACGGTGTAGCGACAAAGAAGCCAAAGGAAAAAAGAGAAATTGAGATTAAGAATACAAAACGTTTCATATTTTAAAAGTCGTTAATATCTAAAGATAAGGGATTATTGAGGAAAGCCGGCAGACCCAATTAATTGCATTCTATTGGATAAGAATTTTATAGTGGAAATTACCAAAACTTGTTGTCAAGCATAGAGATCAATGACATTCCAGCCGCAGCTCCTGAAATGAAAATATTCCATTCACGATGCTTAACACCAATAAGATTTAAAAATAAAAATGCTATGCCAACGATTACAAATACAACTAGAAGTTGACCTAATTCAATTCCAATATTGAATCCTAATAAAGGAACTAATATCGATGAATCACTCATCAGCAAAGCCTTGAAATAGTTTGAAAAATCCATCCCATGTATAAATCCAAAAAACAATGCCATGAGGTAGTTCCTACCCATTTTATTGGATTTTTCAGTCAAGCCTTTACTGACTACATTATGAATCGCAGTAAGGAATATTGTCGTGGGTATAAGAAACTTAATAATATGTGAAGGAATAGAAAAGGCATCAAAAGACACCAACGCCAAGGTGACGCTGTGACCAATAGTAAATGCAGTAACTAAAACCAGAATGTTCTTCCATTGCTGAATTTTATAAACTGCGCAAAGCGCAATGAGAAAGAGTATATGATCATATCCTGCAAAATTGGAAATATGATCAAAACCAAGTTCCAAATAAAATGGGAACGGATGCATATCAAAAGGTTAACTTATGGGTGGTTGTTTTCTTGTTGAGCATAATACTCTTCGGGTCTCCGTCAAAATGCACATATACAATGTTGCTTTGATCAAAAAAAAGATCAGTGAAAATGGCATTTTTGACTTCCAAGGAAGTTAGTTTTTGAGGTTGATCAAATTCAAAGAATACTCCAAGTGCAACATTATCTCCTTCACCACTTAGCTTTTTACTTTCAATCTTTAAATCAACTTTCTTTCCATTGGCCTTGACGTAAAAAAATTTATTTATATAGTCAAGTAATAATTTTTCAGCATTTACAGATTCCTCCGGCTGACAAAAGGCAAGTTCATTGCTATTTGGATCAAAAACCAATGCCTCATTCACATCCATCAAAAAAAGCTTTAGGTGTATAGTCAGAAGTTGTTCTTCAGAGGTATACTCTATTTCACATAAAGACAATCTTAGCGGATGCGCTACAGAAAGCGTAAAATATCCAGTAAGAAAACAAAAAAGAAATAATCTGAAAAACAACTTCACATCGATCTACGATCAAAAAACTATGATTTTAATTCTTCAGCCACTGCTTGTACTTCGCGGAAAACTCGAATCAAATTACCTCCCCAGATTTTTTGAATCTGTTCTTCGGTGTATCCCCTTCTAACTAATTCAATAGTTATATTCATTACTTCACTTGCATCAAATATTCCATCGATACCTCCTCCTCCATCAAAATCACACCCAATTCCTACGTGATTAATACCAGCAACTTTCACAATGTGATCGATATGATCTACCACATGTTTAACATTCGCCGACGGATTGGGATACATTTCATCAATTTCATTGAAAGCTTGTCTTGCAGCAGATCGCTCATCATCCGTCATTTCACTGGTTGGCTTCATATTGGCTCTTAATGCTGCCACGGCAGAGTCTCGCTTTGGATTAGCAGGAATATCTCTAAGATAGCTAGATAGCATTGTGAGCTGAACAACACCTCCATTTTCTGCCATTAATTTCAGCATTTCATCTGTCATATTTCGTTTATGGTCTGTGACAGAACGCGCATTGGAATGACTGGCAATTATAGGAGCTTTTGATAAGGCAATAGCATCATAAAAAACACTATCATCACCATGAGAAACATCTACCATTATACCTAAACGATTCATTTCTTTTACTACTTCTGCACCTAGCTCACTGATCCCTCCGTGCTCAGGACCTTCCGAATCTGTTGCTGAATCTGCAATATCATTATTTGATGAGTGCACTAATGTTATATATCGTACACCTTTATTGTAATAAAGTTCCACATTGGAAACATCTGTTCCAATAGGGTAACCATTTTCAATTCCTATATAAATAGCTCGTTTACCCTCTTTTTCAAGCTCATACGCATCATCTGGATCTAGTGCTAAGCCAACAACATCTGAGTTTCTTTCTGTTGAGGCAACTACAGAATCTATCATCTGAAGGCAAAGCGCTTTTGCTCGGCTATTACCATCATCATCTCTAATATCTTGAGCTACGAAGGTTGCAAAAAAGATTGCATCCAATCCCCCCTCTTTCATCCTTGGATAATCCACTTTAGAACCAGTTTCATTTGGATCATGACGAACAGACATATCAAAACCAGGTTCGATCATTCGTAAAGGAGTGTCTGCATGTGTATCTACTGTCAGTACTCTATCATGAATTTCAAGAGCCCTTGCAATAAGTTCTTCTTCAGATTCTTCAACTTCCTGTTCTGCAGTCGGTTTTGCTGTACATCCCATCAAAAAAATCAGAATGAAGACATAAATGAAGTTGTTCGGTATTTGTTTAAAATTCATGATTACGTTCGTTAGGTTTTCAATTATCCAATAATATTAACTCTTTTTAAATTTAGTCCTTTATCTCAATTATTCTTCCAGGTGTCCATGGAGCATTGTTCTCATCAAGTATCGCATTTATTGCTGGTAAGTCTTCTTCAACAATCTTCTTCAAACTTGCAATGACTGGATCAAGATATTCTTGGGCTATACTTTTAACTTCTTTCGAAGTTTCAGTTGGATCTGTAATGCTTGACGTCCCAGTCCAAATCGCCGTATTTACTCTATTGCTTACCGATGGAGCTTGATCTATTTCAAGTTGCCTTTTTATTGGATCTCCATAAAGCGAAATTCGTATTTCATCAAGTTGAGTTTCCATAGCATCTAGTCTTTCATTCAAAGAATTATCCTTAACTATTCTTGCTGCTGACTTATAATATTTCAATGCTTCATTCAGTTGATTAAATGTGCTTCTTGCACCTTGCTCTGCCTTAGAAAGATCCATGAGCTCTCGATGAAAAGACAACATGGCAGCCGGATCAGCTGGTGGTAAAGTCAGGTTATCTAGTGTTTTCACTTCAAATGAAACAGGCTCAACCAATTTTGTCACCTCTCCATTTATGCTCTTTGATAATTCCACCGTGTATGAACCAGGAAGTACCATTATTCCAGAAGAACCATTTTTCGTCGGATCTGAAAGTTTCGTATCAACTCGATTAATGGCTGGATATTTTAAATCCCAAAAGATGCGATTTAAACCTTTAGAAGCACTTTTTCTCAACTCGTTTACCACTTCGCCATTGGCATCTTTGATAGTGAAGATCAGATACGGTTTTTCTTCATCTTTCTCGGCTCGCAGTTGATCGTATGTCGGATAATAAACCGTCGCACCGTCTTCTCGCTTCTCTCCTTCTTCTTTTTCACGAGTGTCTTTTAACGTTGAATATTTTTCTTTCACATAGTATGTGAATGCAGCTCCAAAAGTTGGATTTTGACCTAGGTAATAGGTCTCCCCTTGAAATCCTTTTGGTCCTAACCACGAGATCGTATTACTGGCCCCAATCGGACTGTATGGGCTATACTGCAATGCCTCAGAAACAGGGAAAATGTGAGCTTCTTTATCCATTAGCTCTTTGGAAAGATCACGCAGCGCAGAATAATCATCCATGATATAAAAGCCTCGACCAAAAGTACCAAGCACTAGATCCTTTTCACGCTGCTGGATATTGATATCACGTACTGCTATGGTTGGCAAGCCACTAGACAACTTTTTCCAATATTGTCCTCCATCTACAGTTGCAAAGCAACCAAACTCTGTTCCAACAAATAGCAGATTAGCAACTTCCGGATCTTCTGCTATTGCATAAGTAGAACCTCGCTCAGGAAGATTTGAAGCAATTGAACTCCAGCTTCCCCCAAGGTTTGAGCTCTTCAACAGATATGGTTTAAAATCTCCTCTTTTATGATTGTTGAAAGCAACATAAACGGTATTTTTATCGTGAGTAGAAGCAATAATCTCGTTTACATAAGTCATATCAGGAACTCCCGGAAACTGGCTGAATTTCGTCCAGTTCTGGCCTCCATCTCTAGATATGTGGATCAGTCCATCGTCTGTACCAGCAAAAAGAAGGTTCTCATCAAGAGGAGATTCAGCTATCGAAACAATGTTGCCAAATGGAGTTGTAGATACATTTTTCGCCACGGCATCCATCGGCCAAACTTTGCCCATAACTTCCAATCTATTGCGATCAATCTGGCGAGTTAGATCTCCACTTACTTCTCTCCAACTTTGTCCTCGATCATCACTTCTATGCAACCTATCCGAAGCATAATAAAGTCTCTTATTGTCATGGCTACTGATCAATAATGGCGCATCCCAATTCCAGTTGTAAGAGTAATCTCCTTTTGGAGGTTGTGGTACAATGTTCTGATTTTGTCCGCTCGATCTATCAAATCGACCAAGATTTCCATACTGAGATTGGCTATATACAATATCTGGATTCTTTGGGTCTACATGTGGTTCAAAACCATCCCCTAATTGAGTTACAAACCAATTCCTGTTGGTAATACCTGTGGTTTCTGTAGTCTGAGAAGGACCTCCTAAAGTGAAGTTATC
The DNA here is from genome assembly GCF_963691765.1 of Ekhidna sp. GTDB lineage: Bacteria > Bacteroidota > Bacteroidia > Cytophagales > Cyclobacteriaceae > Ekhidna. The sequence goes on along the minus strand of NZ_OY829375.1, from coordinate 3,280,892 downwards.
TTGTGTCCCACCATATACATAATAAAAAGGGTAATCAGTACTTACTCCAAGCTTATAAAATTGTGTTACTGGCAAATTTGGAAAGAATCGCCAGGTCTTACCTTTATCCCACGACTCATAAACTCCCCCGTCATTACCATTCAGTAAATAATTAGGATTCTTAGGATCAATCCACAATGCGTGATTATCTATGTGCTTATTTTTCTCACCCACATTGCTAAATTTTTTACCACCATTATCTGATACCGCCGCAAACGTATTCATTATATATACTCTATCCACGTCTACAGGATCGGCAATAACTTCTTGGTAGTAATTTCCACTTGAAGTATAATCGCTTTGGCGAACCCAAGACTCTCCCAAATCTGTGGATTTATAAAAACCTCCTTTTTTCTCTTGAGCCTCTACCACAGCATAGATTACATCTGGATTGGCAGGGGAAATATCGATTCCAATTCTTCCTAAATCACCACCTGGTAATCCTTTTTTAATCTCCCTAAAGTTTTGCCCTCCATCAGTAGACTTATAAACCGAAGATTCAGGTCCTCCACTGATATAAGTAAATACATGTCGTCTTCTTTGATGCGCTACCGCATAAACTATATTGGAATTTCTAGGATCTAGATGCACTTCATGGATACCAGTATGTTCGCTGATATCTAGTATTTTATTCCAGTTTTCACCACCGTCTGACGTTTTATATAAACCTCGATCTCCTCCAGCACTCCAAAGCGGGCCAGTCGCAGCAACATAAACCACATCAGAATTGGTAGGGTCGATAGCAATCATTCCAATGTGTTCAGAATTTTTCAAGCCCATGTTATTCCAACTTTTCCCTCCATCTACACTTTTGTAGACGCCGTCTCCATAAGCGACACTTCGTTGATTATTATTCTCGCCTGTGCCTACCCATACTACATTATGATTGTTTGGGTCCATTTCCACAACACCAATTGAATATGATCCCTGACCATCAAAAATTGGCTTAAAATTCAAACCTCTATTAGTAGTCTTCCAAACACCACCAGCGGCAGTAGCCACGTAAAATTCACTTGGATTTTCTGGATTAACTGCGAAATCGGAGATCCTTCCTGAAGTAAATGCAGGTCCAATACTTCTGAACTTTAAACCTGGGATAGAAAGCTCTTCAAAAGCGCTCTTAGGCTGATCATCAGTTGATTTCTTTTTTCGTTGTGACTCTGCAGAGAATGTCACCAATACCAAAAGGGAGATAAGAATAGGAAATTTCATTTCAAGGTTAGTTAAAGTTGAATCACAATTTATATCACACATTCAACAATAGATACCTACCGAATATAATTATGATGAGTGGCATATTGAATCTATGAGAAACACTAAATAAGCAACTTATACAACGTTCAATTACAATTCCACTACCGAGGCTTCTTCTAAAACGAAGGCTAGTTTATTGACATTTGAATTATTGAGCATGAGTTTCCCTTTAACTGTAAGTCTTTGATCCATTCTGAAATTTGAAGCTCTACCTTCAAGTTCAATCATCGCTACTGATTCTATACCAGCTCTGCCACAAAAAAAACAATTCGCATTCGGGAATCGGGAAAGAATAATTGCTGATTCCAACTTTGAATATGGTAGATAATATCCGCTTAGCGTTACTTCTTTTCCTGAAAGTTTTACAAGCTCTTCAGTGAATACAGGAAATAAATAATATGCACTAGCTTCCTCAATATATTTTCTCTCTTTTGTAACCTTTGCAAATTCCTGCCAATAATCTATTGTAGGAAGCTCTTGTGATTGCTCTGCTTCATTAAAAATCTTGACTTGATAAATAGCATAAATCAAGGTTACTATAAAAACAAAGGATGATATCCAAACAATATCTACAGCTCTCTTTTTCAATGGGACACAGATTTACAAAGTATACCTTACAATTGCAACACGGTTGCATTAATAAGTCTCAAAACATACAATAACATGAAAAAAATAAAGATTGGAATTATTACAATTTCTGACAGAGCGAGCAATGGCGTCTATGAAGATTTGTCGGGTAAGGAAATTGAAAGGCTTATGAATATATGGTTAAAATCTACCTGGGAAGCATGCTATAGGCTAATACCGGATGAGCAAAACAAGTTAGAAGAAATATTGATAGACTTAGCTGACAATGAATCCTGCTGTTTAATTGTAACTACAGGTGGAACGGGACCTGCTAAAAGGGATGTGACTCCAGAAGCCACAATTGCCGTATGTGAAAAAATGCTCCCTGGTTTTGGCGAACAAATGAGACAGATCAGCTTACAATATGTCCCTACAGCTATACTTTCAAGACAAACTGCAGGTATCAGAGGAAATACATTAATAGTCAATTTACCTGGCAAACCTAAATCCATTAAAGAGTGCCTAGAAGCTGTGTTCCCTGCAATTCCCTATTGCATAGACTTAATAGATGGCCCTTATTTAGAAATAAATAGTGCAGAAATGAAAGTATTTAGACCAAAATGAATCGAGAGAATCTACTAAGTTCTGATTTCAAGAGTCAATTCATTGAAACGAATAAGTCGATTTTTCTTTACTATCATTTATTTTGACACCTAATACATTTAGTCTATCTCGTATATAATCAGATAGTTCAAAGTCTTTTTTATCACGAGCCTCTTTTCGTACATCCAAAAGAACATCTATAATATCTGGAAGAGTATCAGATGAATCACTTGATTCAGAACTGATACCCAAAACATCACTAAGAAATTCTTTATAAGTTTTCTTCAATCCTATTAAAGCTTCAGATGAAATAATTGTTGAAGCCTGACTTATCTTATGAGCCAATGATAATAAATCGAATAAAACAGCAATGGTTTCGGCTGTATTAAAATCATCATTCATTCTCTTAAAACAACTATTGCATTTTTCAATTATTTGGTTTGATATTTCTTTATCAAATTGGTTCGAATCATCAGGTTGTAGATCATTTATAAATGTTAATCCTTTAAGCAGTTTGTTGCATGCAGTCTCTGCAGATTCAAGAGCACGATTCGAAAAATCAATGGGACTGCCATAATGAGCTTGCAGCATGAGAAAACGAACTGTCATGGGACTATGTGCTTTTTTTAGCAGCGGATGATCCCCATCAAACATTTGACTTAAAGAGATGAAATTTCCTTTGCTCTTTGCCATTTTTTGACCATCAAGAGTCATCATATTGTTGTGCATCCAATAATTTACAGGCGCACAGTCAAAAGCAGCATAACTCTGCGCTATTTCTGCTTCATGATGTGGAAATTTAAGATCCATACCTCCTCCATGTATGTCAAAAGGAACTCCTAAATATTTACTACTCATTGCTGTGCACTCTATGTGCCAGCCAGGAAACCCTTTGCCCCATGGAGATGACCATTGCATAATGTGGGAGGGTTCTGCCTTTTTCCATAACGCGAAATCAGCAGGATGCTTTTTGTCACTTTGCCCCTCTAGAGAACGACTGCCGGTCATTAATTCCTCTAAAACTCTTCCTGAAAGTTCACCATAATGATATTTTTCAACATACGCTGTAACATCCAAATAAACAGAACCTTTACATTCATAAGCTAGCCCATTACTAATGATGGATTCTATAACCTCTATTTGTTCCAAAATATGACCAGAAGCAGTTGGTTCTATCGACGGTGGCAAAACATTTAGCTTGGACATCATATCTCGATATAGATTAGTATATCGCTGAGCGACTTCCATGGGTTCAAGCTGCTCGAGTCTAGCCTTTTTAGCAATCTTGTCTTCACCTTCACCGCTTAGTTCATCTTCCAAGTGACCTACATCTGTGATGTTTCTTACATACCTTACTCGATAACCCAAATAGGTGAAGTAACGAAATACTACATCAAATGTAATTGCCGATCGAGCATGACCTAGATGAGGTTCTCCGTAAACCGTTGGTCCGCACACATACATGCCTACTCTATTTTTTGAAATAGGCTTGAATACTTCTTTGTCGCCTGTTAAAGTATTTTTAATCTGAATATTCTTATCCAATGATGACAAAATCAATTCTTTTAAAAGTAAAAAATGATGATACTAATAGATGTGGAATGTTATCTGAATTTGCTGTAGAATTAATACTCTTCAGAAAATCTGGGAATCGACCAATGATCCTTATATCCACTTACCCAGAAATTAGTCGACAATTCATCTTCTGTACTTAAGCAGTTGTCTAAATCTGAAATAATAGAAGCTTTATCCATATTCTGCCCAATGAAGACAATCTCGTTTTTTCTATCCCCAAACATAGGGTCCCAACCAGACTCGATAAATTCTCTATTTTCAACGAAGCCCTCATACATCATACGATTTTTTAAAGGCATACTACTCCACCAAACACCTGCACTATCGGCATTTTGAGAACTGCCTGCCTGTCCCCAAATCAATGCTTGCTTTGGTCGAGAAGCAAGCCAAAACAATCCTTTACTGCGTACTATCGAATTTGGAAACTGTTCATTGACATAGCTGAAAAAACGGATTGGATCGAATGGTTTTTTACTTCTATAAACAAATGAACCAATACCATATTCTTCTGTTTCTGGAGTATGTTCTTCCTTGTTTAACTCTTCAAGCCAACCAGCACTTTGCTCGGCTTCTTCAAAATCAAAAAGACCAGTATTTAGAATTTCATTTGGACTTACTTTACTGAAGGTTGATTCAATAATTTTTGCAGAAGGATTCAGTTTTTTGATAGTAGATCTAAGCACTTCAATAGTTTCTTTATCCACAAGGTCAGCTTTGTTTAATACAATAACATTTGCAAACTCAACCTGATCGGTTAAGAGATTTACAATACTGCGATGGTCACCTTCCATATCAGTTAAATCACGATCAACTAATAACTCAGGACTTCCAAAATCTTTGAAAAAATTCAATGCATCAACAACGGTTACCATTGTATCGATATAACTAAATTTTGAAAGATCGATTCCGTTTTCTTCGTCAACAAAACTGAATGTCTGTGCCACAGGTATAGGTTCGCTGATACCAGTACTTTCTATCAAAAGATAGTCAAACCTCTTTTCGTTTGCCAGTTTCTCAACCTCAATCATTAGATCCTCCCTAAGTGTACAACAAATACAACCGTTGCTCATTTCAACTAGTTTCTCTTCTGTCCGAGATAAGGTATTTTCATTTTTCACCAAATCTGCATCAACATTGACCTCACTCATATCATTGACAATAACAGCCACCTTTAGTCCTTCTTTATTGTGAAGAACATGATTTAAGAGTGTTGTTTTACCTGCGCCGAGGAAACCACTTAGAACTGTTACTGGTAATTTATTTGTAGAAAACATTTTTCGATTTTTATTTCATAAGAATAGAACTCCTCTGGATAGTGTTCATCATTTCATGCTCTGGATAAATTTGAGATTGTTATTCTTCGAATCTATTGATCTGTAAAAACATGCTTTTCGATGTTCACCATGCTGATTGAAAGTATGACATACCCCGCTACCTTGAAGTGTAACCTGATATACAAATGCATCTTGATCGCAGTCCACTAAAATATTATCTATAGTTAGGTAATCACCTGAGGTCTCTCCTTTAACCCAAAGTTTGTTTCGTGAAGTACTCCAAAAAGTTGCCAGACCTGATTTAAGGGTCTGGGCCAGTGCTTCTTCATTTATTGACGCAAGCATTAAAATTTGTCCAGAATCACTTTCTTGAACAGCTACAGGAAGTAAGCCGCCTCGCTTATCAAAATTTGGTGTGAATTGAAGCCCTTCTTCTAATTCAATTAATTCATTGTTAACTATCAATTCCATTTTTTTTCTTTTTAGGCACAGGATCATATCCGTGAGTCCCCAAAGGATGACATTTCGAAAGTCTCTTAAATCCCAGAATAATACCTTTAATAACTCCCCACTCTCGAATAGCTTCAATCATGTATTGAGAACAAGTAGGCTGATGTCGACATGAAGGTGGAAATAGTGGTGAAATTCCTACCTGATAAAAGCGAATGAGCCCATAAGCTATATATTCAAATACTTTCAAAATTTAATCGCTCTTATACTTCAATTAGTAATTCTACAATCAAAAGACGAACTCCAGTCTTAACGTAAAATTCAAAAACATTTTTTATAAATGCAACAAAGTTGCGTTTATAAAAAACAACTTAATTAATTAGGTATTCGCGGAAAATAGAACGAAATAGAAATTACATTTTAGTTAGAAGAGCGAGAACTTAAATCAGCTGATAGAATTCATTTCTAAGTGCTTCGTCTTCGAATTTGCCTCCATATTCTAATGTGGTGGTTCGACTTGTCTTGTCATTAACACCTCTTGTTGAAACACATAAATGCTCTGCTTCCACTACTACAATTATGTCTTTCGTTTCGAGTGCTTCCGATAGTTCTTTATATATCTGTAAAGTCATTCGCTCTTGCACCTGAGGTCGTTTACCATAGTATTCAACTATTCTATTGATCTTCGATAGTCCTATGACTTTCCCAGATGAAATGTATGCAATATGGGCTTTCCCTACAATTGGTAAAAAGTGGTGTTCACATGCTGACGAAAAATCAATATCCCTTTCTACCAACATCTTATCGTATTTGTATTTGTTATCAAATACAGATAAGGCAGGCTTGTTTTCAGGATTTAATCCACTAAAAAGTTCCTTTACATACATTTTAGCAACTCGATATGGAGTCCCCTTTAAGCTATCATCAGTAAGATCAAGTCCCAATTCATCCATTATGCCTTTAAATAACTTTTCGATGTTATTTATTTTCTCATGATCCGGTTTATCAAATGCATCCGCTCTCAGTGGTGTTTCTACTGAGCTCATGATGTGAGCGTCTCCATTTAGCTCATAGTCATTGCGTTCTTTTAATTGCTCGTCTAACTCCTTCATTCTTCGTGTATTAAACCAATATTTCGATTCAGGTTTCGCTTCAAGTTTTACTTAAAATCCTCGTGAAGCTTGCTTGGCTGAATTCCATTATTATTCTGATATTTTCCGCTCTTGTAAACCGTATGCTCTCCATCCAAATGATGGTAATATATCTGACAGATCTCAACATTGGGATAGATGATTAGTGGCTGAACTACAAATATTTCTAATGTCCAAAAGCCGTTAAATCCAACATCCCCAAAACCTGCAGTAACATGAACAAACATTCCCAGTCTCCCAATACTGCTTCTACCCTCCAGCATTGGAACTAGGTTGTCTGTTCGAGTACGCTCTACAGTCCGGCCAAGGTAGAGTTTACCAGGTATTAGCTCATAACCTGATTCTGGAATAGTAAGTTTAGAAACTTTATTTTCCTTCCTCATATCGAGGATAGAATCTTCGTAGATCATTAATTCATCATGCAACCTTAAATTGTAACTGTTGGGATTTAATTGATCAGAATTATAAGGATCTATTTCGATATCATTTCCAATTCGTTCTGCTATTTCCAGTCCACTTAATATCATCTATGTCTAAATTTTTATCGTCTTTTTCGTGCGCAAAGCTAACCACTTTAATATAAACGCAACTTTGTTGCTTTTAGAAATTACAAGAAGTAATATTGCTCAAACCTTTAATTGTAAAGTTGATATTCTTCACAAAGCTTAATTTAAAATGACTCGGATTTTATTTGTGATTCTGCTTAATATAAATCTTGGTGATACCCCACCAACAAAGATCACTTGGGAAACATTAGAAGATGTCAGTTTTACTGATAAGTACAGCGAGGAGGAGAAGGCCTATTACTATTATCCTGATTTTGGATCATCTGTAAAATCATTGGAAGGAAAAGAGGTATTTATAAAAGGATTTATGCTCCCAATAGAACCCGAAGAAGGAATTTTCATTCTATCACGCAATCCTTTCGCATCATGCTTTTTTTGCGGCAATGGAGGACCTGAATCAATTATTGAATTAAAATTAAAAGCAGGGTATCCTAAATTTAAAATGGATCAAGTAGTTACCATAAGAGGTAAATTAAAATTAAACTCAGAAGATATTTACCAATGTAATTACATATTAGAAGGGGCTGAGATTTACCGTTTTAATTGATTTAATATTCATATTTGATTAAAATATAATTGTTCAAGCCAATATGGATAATTCAAGCTTTATTAATGACATGCTGCGTGAGCATGGACTAAAAAAGACGCGCATTAGATCTGAAATGCTTAGCCTTTTTATAAACAACAATTTTGCGCTTTCCGCAAGCGATATCATTTTAAGAATGAAAGCTGGTAACGATCGAGTAACAATTTATCGAGCCCTGGCTTCATTTGAAGAAAATGGGATTTTACATAAAGCCTCGGAAGATAGACAAGGAATTAAATACGCCATTTGTGAAAATCAATATCCTGATAAAAAGCATTCAGTTCAACACGCTCATTTTAGATGTGATGAATGTCAAAAAACATTTTGTTTGAACGATGTAGTGTTGCCAAATGTAAAAATTCCTAATAAAGATTTTTCAGTAAATCGAGTCAATTATACAATACATGGAACATGTAATGAATGTAAGGATATGCCCCGTTAGTTAATCAACTTTAATTTGATTTTCATTCTGCAAAAAAGTTATTCCAGAGCAGCATTAACAGCTTTATTCCTTTTTAATAATTGAATATTTCTTATAATTTTGTATATATACATTATTGTAAGAAATGAAAAATAAAGGATTAGGAGAGTTTGAAGAGCTAGTATTACTGGCAGTATGCATTCTAGGTGAAACTGCATATGGAATTTCCGTCAAGAACGAAGTGGAAAAACATTCTGGAAGATCTGTATTACTAGGTGCTGTACATATCACCCTTTACAGGCTCCAGGACAAAGGACTCTTAGAATCTGAGATGGGTGGAAACTCAAAGAAAAGAGGTGATCGACGAAAGCGCTTATTCAAGGTGACTTCCCAAGGTATGAGACAATTAAAAACATCGCAAGAGGTACGTCAGAGCATGTGGGAGTTCATTCCACAATTAAAACCAAGCAAATGATGGGACACCCGAATAAGAGACATTTGAAAATCATATATTGGCTATTTTATCGATTTGTCGGAAGCCCCTATGCAGAGGAATTGATGGGAGATCTCGAAGAGATTTATGAAGAGAGACTCATGAGCAAAGGGAAACGGTATGCCTCCCTTATGTTTTGGCTTGATGCTTTGCACCTAATGATAGGTTTCTCTTCTTTTCGTGACTTTAAATCCAAGAACAATCAGCTAGCCCTGTTAAAAAATTATCTTAAAATATCTCAGCGAAACATTCTTAAGTACAAATTCTATTCAGCTATCAATGTTGTTGGCCTAGCAATAGGGATCTGTATGACCATGTTGATTGCAATTCACGTACGTAATGAACTTAGCTACGATACGTCCTATCCCAAGCATCAACTTATATACCGACTCGCTTCTACCAACTATGCAGCCAAGCCTCCAATCATGGGATTAGAATTCAAAGAAAAAATTCCAGAAGTAGAAGAAGTGGCAAGGCTCTTTGCATTTGAACCTAAAGTGCTCTCCTATGAGAAGGAAGATTTATTGGTGGAAAGACCTTTTCTGGCAGATCATTCAATCATAGAACTTTTTGACTTGCAATTTATCGAAGGAAATGAAGGGGATGCTTTGACCAAGCCTTCTTCTATTATCCTAACCGAATCTATTGCTAATAGATTATTTAAGCCAGGAGAAAAAAGAATCGGAGAAGTCGTTGATTTTGATGATGGATGGAGACAAACAGTGACGGGAATCATTGAAGATTTTCCTAGAAATACACATCTGAAATTGGAAACGATTTCTTCCATGGAACGCACTTACATAGGTCAAGATACGGATCGTGGCTGGGCAGCTCTATCTATTTATGTCCTCTTTAAATCTGATGAAGCAGTGAAAAGAGCTGAAGAAAAACTAATGGATTTTCAGATTCAATTCTTTGATGGTATGGCATCTGATGAAGATATCAAAAAGCATATTGAAGAAACAGGAGAATACCTGGAATTACATCCGCTAACAGACATCCATCTACACTCTCACAGAAATAAGGAAATCGAGACCAATAGCAACGTCATGTTTGTGTATATCCTTGCTGCATTGGCTGGCTTTATCTTATTAGTCGTCAGCATTAACTTCATCAACCTTTATGTAGCTCAGACACTCAACCGAATAAGAGAAATTGGACTAAGAAAGATACTGGGTGCATACCGCTTGCAACTCATATTTCAATTTTTCTCCGAAGCATTTCTTCTTGTCTTTTTGTCTGGAATTTTGGCACTACTCCTAGCATATCTTACGCTCCCTTTTTATAACGATTTAGCGCTAATTCCAATCTCAATCCACCAGCTTCTTTCTATTCAAAACTTAACCGGATTAGGAGTTTTAATACTTATGGTTGGTCTGCTCACCGGAGGATTTCCAGCACTATATTTATCAAAACTCCATGCTTTGCAGAGTGTGAGTGGGTCCGGACTTCAATTAGGTGGTAAGCTGCCATTTCGGACAACAATGGTGGCCTTTCAGTTTTTCATCTCCGTTTGTATGCTTAGTGCTACATTGATCATCAATGAGCAAATGGACTTTATTGAGACAAAGGACATGGGCTTTTCAAAAGAAGAAGTCATAGCCGTACAGCTCCATAAAGAGTTAAAATTAGAAGCCATTCTTTATCCAGAGAAAATCAAATCAGAGCTCAAAAAACACCCTCAGATTCAATCTGTTTCATACAGTTCACACTTAATTGGAAAAAGATTCAGTCTAGAACCTACTTACCTTGAAAGTAGTCCAGAACATCACGTTCCGACCAAATATCTTGTGGCTGATCAGGACCTCTTAGAGACGATGGATGTAGAAATTATATCCGGGTCTGTCAATACTGATATAAATAGCCGTCAATTCCTTATAAATGAAACGGCAGCACGGCTATTCCAAAGAGAAAATATCATCGGTGAAACCATTGTTAACTCTTGGCTACCTAAAAAAGGAGAAGTTTCAGGAATCGTCAAAGATTTTCACTACGCATCGCTTCATAACCAAGTAGAGCCCCTCGTCATTGAGATTTCTGATAACTCAAATGCACAATACTATCTGATGGTTCGATTAAACACGAAAGAGATAACTTCAGGTATTGCCACTATTGAGAAGGCATTATTAGATATTGTACCTGAAGCCTTAATCACTCCATTGATCATTGATGAGCAAATGGAACTATCGTACAGAGCAGAGAACAGTATGTTTTCTATTTTCAAATTTTTCTCTTCAATAATCATCCTTCTGGCATGTATCGGCCTGTTTGCACTTTTTGCATTCATCGTACAAGCTAGAACAAAAGAGATGGGTATCCGAAAAACACTTGGTGCTTCGCTTACACAATTGATTTCGGTATTATCGCGGAGCTATGCTATCATTCTTTTAATAGCAGCGGCTCTTGCCGTTCCGCTTACTCATCTATACGCATCTCGCTGGCTGAATAGCTTTGCTTTTAGCGTGAGTCCCTCCTGGGCAACCTACTTGCTTCCAGGAACGCTTGTACTGTTTTTAGCAATGATAGCTGTCATATCTCAGGCATTTAAGGTCGCAAAAATTAACCCAGCAGAATCCTTGAGAAGTGAATAGATAACAAACCAAAGAATCCCAGCTGCTTCAGGTTATCTAGTTACTTTTTCATATCTATTTGAGTTCAGGATATCTTTCAAAATTGATATCTCTTCTAAAATTCAATCTTACTCTTTCTAAATCCTTTATTACTTTATATGCTAGCATAGTAGCCTTATAAATCTTTTTCCTCCTACCTCCTCTCTTAGGTATTGCTTGAGTCCAGAAGGAAACTAGAAACCCTTTACTTTCCATTCTCATTAAAGAGTTCTTTAGATGGCCGTCTGACGGTCCGTTTTTTAGACGCTTATCCATATCACGACGAATCTCAGTCAAATAGGCATTGTCGTCTAAGATCAATATACTCAGCAGAATAAGTTCTTCCGTCGGGCCTAACCTCGGAGCCTCTATCTTTTCCAAATGAATGTCCGCCTTTAAAAAATCACTCATTCAATAGCTTAAGTGCCGTATCAAACTCTTTTCCGATATCTGTTAAAACATCCGGTCGAACTCCTTCGCCTTCCCAACTAACATTGGTACCAGGTAGAAAGGGTGCAGATGTTGATATCGCAATTACAAAATCATCGTTAACTGGAAAGTATGTATTCATATAAGCTCCACCTGATGATGCTTGGCCAACAATCGTACAACGCTTTTGATGTTGAAGTGCAAAAGCAAATGCTTCCGCCGCTGAAGCAGTGCCCTTATTTATGAGAATATACAATGGCTTCAAATATCTATTCTCCAGAAGCCATTCAACGGTACTTTCAATTCTAGCATCATCGTTCCTTGATCGGAATTCAAGCAAGTCTAAGTGCTCATCAAAAAAATAAGTCTCAAGCACAGACCCAACTGTGCTTCCTCCTCCACCATTATTCTTCAAATCAATTATTAGAGCATCTGTATGTTCAACTATATTCATAGCAGCATAAAGCTTTTTTAAGCTATGATCCGAAATGTTGATTTGAGAAAGTCTGAGATAACCAATATTGTTATCCAGTATTTCTATTCGTTCAAAACCAAAGTTTGATTGGTAGGCTTTCTCATTATTGAAAAAAGTTAATGATTCTTTCTCTTCCGAATCTTCCTTTTGAATCTTCTCAGACTTGAGCTGATTTACAACGTCATAATTATTCCAAACATAGAGGTGATGATCTTTGCTAATTTCAAACAGACTTTTGCACATTATAGAATCTAGTTCTTTCAATGTTGATGCTTGAGAAAAGCGTCCATTTTTATGATCTTTTAGAAAATAATCTGCTATCAGTTCTCCTTTTTCAGGCAACACATAATTGCTTTTAATTTGATCCGTTATAGTTATCACCATTCGATCCACCAGCTTTTCGGATGGATTTTGAGCGTAGAGAAATAGCGATAGCGTAGAGAAAATCAAGACCAAGTATTTTCTTTTCATATAATTGAATTTCGATGTAAAGATCAGCTCTTTGTGAATCCTTGATAGAATGAGATTAGCGAGTTTGGTCTTCTCTTTGATTCAGACACTATAAATATTCCTCAATAGATATCTTCCTGCTTTCATTATTCGCTCTCTTCACAGTTTCCAACATTTGATCCAATTCACTTCTTGAATAGACTTTGCCTCTCAAAATGACTTTTTCAATAAATCGTGTGTTTCTAATATCGAATAGCGGATTTTTATTCAGTAGTATCAAATCAGCATCAAAACCTACTGCTACTTTTCCCTTATTCAAGTTTAAGTAGGATGCAGAGTTAATCGTCGCAGCACGCAAAGCCTGACTCGGTGACATCCCTGACCTATTCAAACACTCAAGCTCATTATGGATCGAAAAGCCAGCTACCATTGGTGATACATTTGTATCAGTACCTGCCAGGATCTTCACATCAGCATCTAGAAAGTATTTCAAAAACATTTTATTCGCCTTAACATACGTATTCCAAAAAGCATCACTGTTTCTTTTCTGATCCTCAGTAAGATCTGTCGATCTTCGATAGGTATTCACATCTGGGAGCCATCCAAGTGCCCTACTTGTCATGACAGTACCTTCCATAAGTCCAGGATTGGCATATTCTACTTCAACATCTTTTAGAGTTTCCTTCACTGAAATCTTAGCGCTCAAAATACGTTCCATTAACCGTAAGGTGGTGGTAACGCTTATGTTCGATTTTTTCAGCTCTCTAGCAATTTGTGGTCCTTTTGAATCAACGTAATTCAAGAATTCATCGCAATTATGGGCATCTATTCTCCCAAACTGGTAATTCAGATTTTTAACAAACTCTTCTAAATGCATCACATTGCTTTGAGAAGATTGATAAAGCTTTTCTAGTTTCATCTTATAGGGAAAGTGACCAATTAGAGGCATTTCTAATTCCTTTGCGACAGCATCAATAGCGTTATAGCTTTCTTCGGAAAGAAAACTGCCTACTTTTATTGCTTCATATCCCTTATCCTTTATCTCCTTTACAATTTGATATGCTTTTTCCGGATCGCTGACATTAATATCTCCTTGCATCCAATGCATAAATGCACCGCGAAAAAAACCATCAGTTTGAAGTTTAGTAGAAGCAACCAAAAGATTCGGTCCTAATCGTATACCAGAATCAATTTCATTTTTCCAATCCAATTGAAAGTCAAATCCTTTGACCTCATAAATAGTTGTTACTCCATTTGCTAAAAAGAGAAGAAAGTCATTAGGGCTCTGCCATAGATGGACATGGGCATCAATCAATCCTGGAATTAAATATTTGTCAGTCCCGTCGATTACAGTGCCTTCGCTGCGTTTTGAAACATCGTCGGTAACGGAGTAGATTTGACCATCTGCAATAACTACGGTTTTATTAGGTAAGAAGGATTGGCCGTCATTCGAAAGTACGTTTACGTTTTTGATTATTATCAATGATTCTTCATTGCTAATGAAATCAGATGAAACTACCCTTTCGGTATAGCCTCCATACATTTTTTTCAGCTCATTATTTATAAACAAAAATGAACCAAAAACTAGTACAGCAAGAGTTGTGAGACTTATATAAAGCCATTTAGCTCTCTTATTCTTATTACTCATTATATATTTTGTTAATGAGTAAAAATGCTTTTTCAAGAATTAGAAGGATAGTACAAGATTAGCGTAAACTACCAAACGCTTAGAATTGAAAGATATCTGCTAGAATTAAAACATCAAGTAGCTAGATTAAATTAATGTTAAACTGCAGTTCTAATCATCTTAGGCGTATACCCATAATTCTGTTTTATCACTCTATTCATGTGGCTTTGATCTGAGAAGCCACAAGTAAAAGCGACCTCAGCAAAAGAACAATTGGTGTTCAATAACATATTCACTGCTCTTTTTGCCTTAATCTTTCTAAGGTATTCGGAAATAGTAAGTCCATATCTTTTTGAAAAGTATTTGCAAACAGTAACAGGATGAACGCTTACTTCATTGGATAATTCTTCCAATGTAGGAAAGTCATTCCACCTATCATGTAATACTGTTTTGACTTGATCCAACCACGTGCCACGTTCATCATAAGTGTCTTTCCAAAAAAGCGATTTCATTTGGTAGTCAATAGCTTCTTTTGAATATTCATCGTTTAGCAAAAATTCAAAGTACAATTTGAGAAAACTATCTTGCTCATATTCATCAATCTTCAGATTCGACAAGGCAACATCTTCGTCAAAGAATGACAAATCAAATTCGATATTAAAATTCCTTGAAGGATGTTCGGTAAATCTGTTTCGATGTATCTCACCAGCCTTATACACAAGAATTCGACCAGGCACAACCTGAATTTCTTCTTTCTGTCTTGATTCTAGATTACCCCCCTTAATAATGGATGAAATATGGACTTTCTCATGAAAATGCCAATCTTCTGATACTTTTTTCGTGTAATTGACTGTCGAGATCTTAAACTGATCAAAGTCAAATTGATTTGCCTTGTTTCCTAGAAAGTCCTTCGTAAAATATCCGTAATCCATTCAGCACAAGATAATTACATTCATCAATGATCGCATATGTCATTTCATCAAATAATAACTTCCTAGCCCAAAAATCAAGGATCTATTTGCTTGGTCCCTATATTTAGTAGGTTGTGAAGATGATATTGAAGCATGTGACCTGTACTTGAATTGGTCATGACGACAAATCCGTCTTTGGTATCTTCATAAATGGTAGATGTACACTGAAAATCTCCATTGCTACCACTGTGACCATAACTAAGGCCAAAAATAGGAGAATCTCGTAAGCTAAGTCCCAGACTGTAGTAGCGCTTCAGCAATATTCCATCTTTATCTATTTGCTTTCCACGCTGTACCGAACGATTTATGAAAGCAGCATATGTCTCTGGTTTCAGCCCTCTTCTTTCGCTAATGGCTATTATAAATTCTGCATATGACTTGGCAGTAGTATGTACAGATGAAGCCATCTCAGCCTGTTCTGGGATCTCCTCAACTCTGGGATTATTAATTATGTGTCCTCGTGCTTTTAGATCAGCTAGCCCAGACTCATTTTTAAAATACATATTGGTTAAATCAAGCACATCGACTAATTCATCTTGGAGAATATCAGTTACTGGTCTATTGGTAATCGCTTCCACCGCTCTTCGTAAATAGGTGAACCCATCTCCCGAGTAGCCTACATCTGTTCCAGGCTTAAAAAGAAATTTCAACTTACCATCCGGCATATCCTTTCCCCAATTAGGGAAGCCTGTTTGATGATTTAATACGATCCGTGCCGTGATCAGCTTATGCCATGGGTTATCTGCTACATCGACAGGTGGGGAAACGTATTCATATAAAGGTTTGTCTAAATCGATTATTCCTCTTTCGGCTAATCTGAGCACCACAAACGCAAACATAGGTTTGGTCATCGACGCCCCTTCAAAAATGGTATTATTAGTTACCGGTACATTCGAGAAAAAGTCTTCTACACCATAGCTTTGATTATAGGCTATTTCACCATCATGTATTATCGCGATAGATACTCCAGGAATTGAATAGTAATTGACATATGCTTCAATAAATTCATCAATCACTACTTTATCGGCATCTGCAAATCCGTTTTGCAGGACTCCTTCGTCAGGAATCAAATCTGGAGGTGGAAGTTGCTCGACTAGGATTTCAAACGGAGTAGATTCGCCAGATGCCAATTCAACTTCAGTACTTGCAGTTGATAGTTTTACTTTTTTATATCCACCGTAGTTTCCAACCAAATCATCTTGCAAAGAAACATAATAAGCACCTTCTGGTACCATACATTCAAACACTCCATTCTCATCTACTTTCACTTTCATCCGACTTGACTGATTGTCTTTTGAGGTAAGATTGAAATACTTAGGATAATTATTGGACTCAGTATTTATGACTTTTCCCGTGAAAGGAACAAGATCCAAATTGTCATCCGCAACGACTACTGTCCCTAGTCTACCATACGTCTTATCGGAAAATTGATTTCCAACCCAACTATAGTAATGAGGCTTTACTCCTAAGGTATCTGCATCAATTAATACGTGGTCTATACCTATAGATGTTCCGCGGGTTAACGGTTTTGAAAGTGAGTATCTAAATTCCAAAATGACTTTGTTCCCTTCGACCTTGTAGTTTTTTTCAATTTTATTCCAATCGAAATAATTACTTGTAGATGAGCTCCAGCTTGTCGTCGGATCGCGACTTGCTTCAATCTCATTATTAAAAGAGTACCGATTTACTCCAGAACTATTAACTTGGTGCTCTTCATCTATGTAAAAGCTATAAGAATCTTGATTGAGCCAATCAAGCAATTCATCTTCAATTATATTCTCATCAAAATATGAAAGGCCTATAATCAAACTGTTTTCATTTTTCACGTAACCCATTTGCACAATAGCCTGCGTGGTAGAATCTCCTTGATTTAATGCTCTCAAAGAATAAGTAGTAATGTCTTTAGGCCAGTCACTCAAGTCGCCATCTATCTTAATATCGCCCAATGGATAAACAAAAGCATTTAGCGCTCCTTCGACAGGAGCTTTCATACTCTTTTCATTGCATGAGGTTACGTAGAACAGAACAAGAATTGTTGTTAAGAAGGGGAAGATTTTATTTGACATAAATAATGATTAAAACACTTTAAGAGATTTTCGGACGTTCAAGTGCCAGAGTTTCGAGTCGTTGCATCCTGGCACTAGTGACAAAAATCATCATTATGCATATTCTTAGGATAGAATGAAATTAGCCAAATAGTTTTTCAAAGTAGGTCTAAAACACACTATTCAATACTTGATGATATCATCCTAGACAAATTGGTCAAATGCAATAGAATGACCAAACCTACAAAGCCAATACCTACTAAAGGAGCAATTTTTGGCATATCTAAAGAAAATCCAAAAGCATTGAGTTGAATGCCAAATCGTATAATCAAAAAGGCTCCACTTCCGAAACAAGCAATCACGGAAACAATTAAAGCATTGAGCCTTAAGCGAATCTTTTGCATGTGCATTTTAGACACCTTCCCCATTAATTGATCTGTAAAATCATCCGAAGTTTTTAATAGACTGTCTTTCAATAAATCTTCAAGTCGATCCTCTTTCATAGTTCTTCAATTTCTTTTCCAAATTTTTCGCGCAATATGACGGCTAGGTTTTTTCGCGCTCTGTGTAAGGTAACTTTTACCTTAGATAAACTAAATTCCGTTACTTCTACAACCTCATCCATTTTCAGTTCGGAGAGGTAAAATAATTTCAACACTAGTGCCTCGTCAAATTTCATAATATCAAGTGAGGCTTGAATAATTGTCTTCTTATCGTTCAAATCTGTTTGTGCCGACAGACTATCCTCTCCTAAATCTATTTTTTCTATTTCAATGTCACTTCTTTTTCTCTTCCTTAATTCATTGTGACAATGGTTGACCACAATTCTATACAACCAGGTGTAAAATGCCGATTGATACTTAAATGACTTGATCTTTTTATACACCCGAATGAATACCTCCTGTAAAATATCTTCCGCATGAGCCTTATCTTTCAAAAAGGTGTATGCCAATGAAAGTGCCTGATCCTTATACTTATCAACAAGCAGTCTAAAGGCTTCATGGTCATCCTTCTTAATTCGCTCAATTAATAACTTATCGTGTTCTTCGTTGGTCAAGTACTTAATCTTTTACAGATACAGAATCTTTCGCTTAACTGGCAAATTGTTCGAGTGGATGATTTTTATCTAGAATGAGATTAGCGAATACTCTCATACTGAAGACTAGAGAATCAACAGAGTAGCACAAGAGGGCGTTATTTTCAGATTTGTCAATCTTGAGAACACCCCCTGTTGCTATTAATCATTAGCTTCATTGCTGCCATCTAGTTAACTATCACTTACTTTTAGATGCAATCAGTAATCCTGTTGCACCCGATATCAAAACAACTCCCCAGCCAACTAAATCAAGAGTATCTTCACTTAAATTGAGAAGCGATAATCCTCCTGTAATTAGCAATCCTACCCCTAATCCTACTACAACATATGCTACATCTCTTTTGGTAATCCCCTGACCTGACTGCTCTTTTTTTATACCTTTTTCAATAAGCATCTTCTTTATCAGGAAAGTGTATCTGGCTATGAAGTAGGCAATGGCTACCAGCCCACTTACTAAAATCAATCCGCCTACTAATTCGTTTATTGTCTGTTCCATGTCTTCTAATTTAAAATTGTTCTCCCAAAACCTTGTCTAGTCCCTGAACTAACGGAAGCATATCTCCCGAATTTGTAAATAATACAATACCATATTCCTGTTCAGGAAGAAACATCGTATATGATTGAAAATCATGATTGTTGCCTGTATGAAGATGCATCAATCCATTCTCAGACTTCTTCTGAGCGAATCCAAGCCCCCATCCTGTTTGCCCAGTCTCCTGATATAGTTCATTGTCGGAGTTAAACTCATTCTGGGTGCTTAGCATTTCATCAAATGAAGTACTAGCAAGTCCTTCTCTTTTCAACATTGCCTGAATAAATAGTGCATACTCTCCTGCTTCTGAATGAATACTAGAGAAAGAATTGAAAGTCTTTCCACTCCATCCACCTAATCCATTGTCAGTAGGTTTACCGTTCTTGTGTCCATATACCTTATTTGAAGCGATATAATCATTCCATAAAAAGGAAGTATTGTTCATATTTAATGGTGCAGTTACATTTGATTCAAATATTGCGTTGAACTTATCTTTCCACTGCACACCATTCTTAATACCAATAATTGCTGTAAGGTACTGGTATGCTTCTCCAGAATATGAAAAACCGTTTCCTGGCTCATGCGCCAATTTGATTATTTGATTGTTTGCGTGATTCGGGAAACCAGTACTGTGCGACAGCACCATTCGAGGTGTTATGCTTTTATACCATTCTCGCGAAGCACTGTCTATTGCAGGATGAGGCAAATAATCGTTCAAAGGCTTATCTAAGTCCAGTATTCCTTGCTCTACCATTTTCATAGCAAAAAAGGCAAAGATTGGTTTTGAGAGAGATGCTCCTTCAAAAATATTCTGCTTAGTCAGCTCCTGCTTAGTTTCGAGATTCTGTACTCCGAATACTTTATGATATACAATCGCATTATCATTAATAACTGCGATCGATAGCCCTGGTATATTCATTGAATCCATTAAAAATTCAATTCGCTTGTCAACATTTTTCACTTTAACACTTGTTCCATCAACCGCTTTGATTGTCTTTTGTGAGTACCCTGAAAGCACTACCAAGACCATGATTAAAACACTTAATTTTATTTTCATAATTGATACAATTTTGATTTTACTATTCATTTTGTGAATTCACGCGGCTTGGACACGGGCCAAGATTGAAAGGTTACAACCAAGAAAAAAAAATTCTGAACCAATTGAATTGAAGGTGAAACAACATCATTCAACTAGAAAATTGAATAGTTACAAGGCTAATTATTAGCTAAGAGTAGATCGAATGGCACCTGGTGTGTGTCCTATATATCGTTTAACCAGTCGGTTCATATGACTTTGATCAGAAAAGCCGCAAGTAAATGCGATAGAAACTAAAGTTTCGGATGAGTTCAATAGCATATCTACAGCTCTACGCACTTTGATTTTTCGCATGTATTCAGAAATTGTCATACCACAAATTCTAGCGAAGTACTTTGAGATAGTAACGGGGTGGACATCTAAATCACTAGCTAAGTCAATAAGTGAAGGGAATTCATCCCATCTTCCATTCAGAATTTCGATCAATTCCACTAACCATTTCTTCTCATTGGTATGTCGAACTGACACAAATAATCCTCTTACTATTTTCTCAATTAAAGAATGATTAAATCCAGGATTCAACACAAGTTCACAATAGACCTTAAGAAGGTCAAAGCTTAATTCAAGTTGATTTAATTCTAAATGCCCTTCTAAAATATTTTGATTCAATTCGAGCACTAGAATTGTACTCGATAGCGTATTTTCATTAATATTTATCGAATCTCCACCATTTAGAACAGTTGGAATTTTTCGTTGCTCAAAACTACCTCCTTGAACAATAGACAATATATTTAATGAACCTCTGAGTGACAATTCAGATATTCCTCTAGTCAACTCAACAATCCGAATGTTGAAACCATCAAAAGAGAAGTTTCGAGAAGTGTTGCTGTACTGATTTTTTCTTAAATTTTCACTCATCATGAATTAATGAGTGGCTTGGACACATCAGAGAATTGAAAGGTTACAAAGACTCATTCAAAGCTTCTCTAGTTGATTATTAAGGAACTTGTATTATCATCGATAGAGTAAAAGTTCACACTAATTTTTATCAGAAAGATTGTACTCGACAATTAAATCTTTCAGAGTTTTTTTTACAGATTTTTTATAGGAGTTATTTTGATCAATTCTGTAATGCCTAAGGCGATTTACAATAAAAGAGAGATATATAAAGCTCTTAAAATTGATATTTTCGTTAAGAACTTCTTGGCTTTTAGTTGCGTCACCATTTAGTTCTGGCACCATTACTTCACCAGCCCTAACAAAGTGTTCATACACACAATAAATCCAATTCGGATAACCTTGCGACGCCATATCCGCACCTATAGAATCGTATAAATGCTGAGACATTTTAACTAATTCTCTATTTTTATCAACCACATGATTGACGAACGAATGTCCAAATTCATGAACCATCAGTGATTCAAATCGCTCGTTGGAAAAATTATAGTTCTTTGCAAGGGGAGCTAAAACAAAGATTGCTTTGTTTGCCTTTCTATCTTTTATCCCCCATCCAGAACTTGTCAATATAGTTAGGCTAGGAATAAGCTCGTATTGATCAAATTCCTGCTGATAAAACTCTTCCATTACGCCTATTACATTCAGTGATCTTAGTT
Organism: Ekhidna sp.; assembly: GCF_963691765.1. Lineage (GTDB taxonomy): Bacteria > Bacteroidota > Bacteroidia > Cytophagales > Cyclobacteriaceae > Ekhidna. The sequence continues at coordinate 3,259,030 of NZ_OY829375.1, read as the reverse complement.
GCATTTCCAATCTTTTCTTGGTTGCTAGGCGATATTCTCTCAAATTCTTCCAGACTGATTCAAAAGAGGATACCGATGCAAATTCATTAAGCAGTCCAACCAATTTTTCTAAATTATATATTTCCTTCGCTGTTCTATAGCCTGATTTTTTCAGTAAAGACTTTGACAATTCAATAGAACCATCAAAAGGCAATTCGGGTAATTCGAGCATCAGTTCAATCAAGAAGCTATATTCCATTGTCGATGCTATTTCAAACATTGGAGGCAAAAGTTCAATTTGCGAATCAGTCGAAACATTAGCATTTATCACCTTGGAAATTGGATGATCTAAATTGTTATTCGATGGTTCCGCCAAATGAACTATGTAGCCAAATAGTTCTATGTTTTTATCAAAACGTGTATCAATTTCTTGAGTGTAAGAAAAGAGACTAAAACTGAAGAATATGTTTATTAAAATGAATCTCATGAAGGCGATTATTTAAATTTTAGATGCTCAACTATTCCTGTGAAATTCAGCTCGATAATTTCAATAACATAGAATAGAATTAGTCGCCAGAAGAGATGTCAAGATCTTACATGAACTACAGCACCTTTAGGAAGAGTCTTTAATAAGCAGTCAAATAAATAAACAAAAAAGCCACTCAAATGAGTGGCTTTAAGCAGTCCGTAGGGGAATCGAACCCCTGTTACCAGGATGAAAACCTGGCGTCCTAACCCCTAGACGAACGGACCGTGTTTGTTTTGGGAGTGCAAATATAGAATCTCGTTTCACTTTTACAAAACAAGAACATAAAAAAAGCGAAGAAAAATCTTCGCTTCTTTTATTTAGTATTTCTAAGCTCGCTTAAAGTGCTCCAACCTCTACTCCGTATTTGTCAACAAGCACTGGATCTCCAGGACCTTCAACGCGTAGTTGGTCAAACTGAGTAGCCTTATCTCCAACAACAACAAAGATGTATTTGCTGAGATCAAAATACTCATTCGCAGTTGCTTGAATACTTTCAATTGTAGAAGCAGTAACTGTCTTCTGCTCTTGATCGATGTAATCCTGAGGCAGTCCAAACGTACTGATATTGTGAAGTATTCCAAGCAGATTGAACAAGGTCTCAAAGTTTCTGGCATTTTCCTTAATCATAGCGGTCTGCGTCTTTTCTAGATCCTCCTCAGTGTAAGTCTCGGCATAAGTACCAATCACTTCCTTGAACGTATCTAACGCATCCTTTGTCACAGATGATTTCACACTTGAGAATGCCGTAAACGTTCCAGGAGCCATTCCGCTTCTACCAGGAAATGCATAAGCACCATAGGTAAACTGCTTCTCTTCTCTAAGAATTTGGAATAACCTACCGGATGACCCATCACCTAGTCTATCATTAGCTACCATAATTTCATTGTAAGCAGGATCATTTGCGTCAACAGTAAGTCTGGAAATTCGAATCACTGATTGCTTCGCGTTAGGAACATCTACGAAGAACACTTGAGGCTCTGAAGGAACAGCAGGTACTTCATACGTCGGCATAACAACTTCTTTCTGCGCCCACTCATCTTTCAATCTTCCTAGAGCGTTAATAGCTCTTGACTGGCTTACATTTCCAGCTATATGATAGTTTGTAACATTTGGCGCAAAGTTATTTGCGTAGAATGCTTTTAGATCATCAATAGTAATGCTGCTTACGTGATCTTCATATCCGATTGCAGGATGACTCATGATATGATCTTCGCCATAAAGCTTCTTATTCATCACGACAGCTGCAATCGCATTTGGATTAGTTTCTCTCTGCTTAATACCTTGAAGCGTTTGATTGATAATTCTTTCAAACTCTTCTTCATCCCATCTTGGCTCTAGAAGAATTTCTTGAACCAATTCCATTGTCGCTTCAAAATTTCTAGACAGGCAGTTTCCTGAAACCTGGATATACTCATTAGCTGTGAACATGTTAAGGTTAGCTCCTAGTTGTCCAATAGCATCTTCTAACTCTTCCGGAGTTTTATTAGCAGTGCCCTCCATCATGATATCTGTCATCAGGTTCGCTACTCCAACTTTATTAGGATCATCAAGAAAATGTCCTCCTTTGATTCTCATAGAGAAGTTCACAAGAGGGAGTTCATTCGCCTCTACTCCGTATACACTTATGCCGTTTGAGGTTTCATCTGTCCAAATTGTTGGAGGTGTAACTAAAGGCTTTTCACCAAAGTCAGGCTCAACAGATCTATCGAATTTAGACTCAGTCTTCACTATCGTAAAGTCTCCTTCTTCCTCAATTACCTCGCTCTGACCATAATCATTGATACCTTCTTCCTTTATGTCAGCAGCAACAGCTCCTTCCATTGCAAGGTCACTGGCTCCCTTAGGCACAAAATTCGTAACTACCATATTCTGGTTAAGGATGTATTTTCTAAATACTCTCATCACATCCTCTTGAGTAACAGCTTTGATGTTAGCGATATCCTTCTCAATAAAGCCAGGATCACCTGCATACTCATTATAAGTTGCCAATTGGAAAGCCTTACCTAGCACACTGCTAATTCCATTGTAGAAATTAGTCTCCAACCCTGCTTTAATTCTATCTAGGTCTTTAATATCAAACCCTTCCTTATCAAAGTCTGCCAGACTCTGATTAACAACTGCTCTTACTGAATCGAGATCAGTACCAGCGTTGGCTCTTACGCGAATGGTGAACGTCCCTGCTAATTCATTTGAACTATTAAATGAAGAAACCCCAGGCGCAACTTTCGCTTCCTCAACTACAGACTTATAGAGAGCGGCTCTTTTTCCATCAGATAAAATTTGTCCCAAAGCATCCAACGCCCATTGATCTGGGTGATACTGCTCAACAGTCGGGAATGTCATTCTCAACTCAGGGAGCTGAGCGAAATTATCTTCATAGTAGAACGTCTTAGTTTCATCTAAAGCAACTGGCTGAGGATCCATTGGAGTGTCAATTCCTCTTGAAGGAATCTCACCAAAATATTTCTCGATCATTTCCTTCACTCCAGCCTTATCAATGTCTCCAGCAATTACCAAAGTAGCATTGTTTGGTCCATACCACTGCTCATAGAATTCTTTCACATCATCCAACGTAGCATTTTGAAGATCTTCCAACTCACCTATTACAGTCCAGTTGTAAGGGTGACCTTCCGGGTAAAGCGCCTTGAGAATAATACTCTGAGTATGTCCGTAAGGTTGATTATCAACTCGCTGCCTTTTTTCATTTTGAACAACTGGCTTTTCACCTTCTAGGCTTGCAATTGAAACAGCATTGATAAAGAATCCCATTCTATCAGATTCCATCCAAAGTACTTTTTCCAATGCATCTTTAGGTACTACCTCGAAGTAAATGGTACCATCTGTCCATGTACCACCATTGAAAGTTCCTCCCCATTCATCGATATTTTTGAAAAATCCACCTTCAGGTACATTTTCAGATCTTTGGAAAAGCATGTGCTCAAAATAGTGAGCAAACCCAGTCCTACCCGGCTTCTCTCTATTCGATCCCACATGTACTAAAATTGACACAGCAACTATTGGATCAGAGTCGTCCTGGTGTAGGACCACATCCAAACCATTATCTAGTGTGTATTTCTCGTAATCAAGAGATAGCTTATCGCTACTTTCTGAACCTCCCGAAGTACAAGCTGAAACAACCACCATCAGTGCTAACATGATGATAGATAGGTTTTTGATTCTTTTCATGTTTTGGTAAGTATTTTAAATTTTATGCTATTTAACTAAAGAAAAATCCAGATAAAAGTTTTTTAACATGAAAGACAGCTGGAGTACATTAACGGTCTCTTAGCCAATTCTATTGATTACCTCGAAAAGAGGTTATACTTTTGCCCCTTCAAAATCAAAGCAAGATCATATGTCAACTAAAATTGGTATTAATGGATTTGGACGTATCGGAAGATTAAGTTTCCGAGCACTCCTAGAAAAGAATAATGTAGAGGTAGTCGCGATCAATGACCTAACGGATACTCATACACTCGCTCACCTTTTAAAGTATGACTCAAACCATGGAAGATTTCCTGGTACTGTAGAAGCAGATGACAACAATATCATTGTAAATGGGAAGGCTATTCCTGTAACTGCTGAAAGAGATCCAAAGAACTTACCTTGGTCAAAGCTTGGCGTAGAGATCGTTTTAGAATCTACAGGGTTCTTTGTAGATGAGGCTGGTGCTGGTGGTCACCTTGAAGCAGGTGCTAAAAAAGTAGTTATATCGGCTCCTGCAAAAGGTAACATTCCTACAGTAGTTCTTGGAGTAAACGAAGACACTCTGACTGGAGACGAGACTATCCTTTCTAATGCATCATGTACAACAAACTGCCTTGCACCTATGGCAAAAGTGTTGGATGATAATTTCGGAATCGAGAAAGGGTATATCACTACTGTTCACGCTTATACTTCTGACCAACGAATTCAGGATGCACCTCACAAAGATTTGAGAAGAGCAAGAGCTGCTGCAGTTTCAATTATACCTACTTCAACAGGAGCTGCTAAGGCTGTAGGGCTTGTTTTACCTCACCTTAATGGTAAACTTGATGGAATTGCAATGAGAGTTCCTACTCCTACTGGATCTCTTACTGACTTAACTTGTGTGGTAAGTAAAGATGTAACTGCTGAAGAAGTAAATGCTGCAATGAAAGCTGCGGCTGAAGGTCCGATGAAAGGAATCCTTGAGTACACTGAAGATCCAATCGTTTCAATAGACATCGTTGGAAATTCTCATTCGAACATTTTTGATGCTAAACTAACTTCTTGTCAAGGTAACTTGGTTAAAGTTGTTGGATGGTATGATAACGAAGCAGGATATTCTGCTAGAGCTGCTGACCTTATAAGTAAACTAGCGTAATACAAGTTTTATGCAAATAAAAAAGGGAGCAATGCTCCCTTTTTTTATTCTATAGACTTAGTATTTATTACCACAAATCGCTCGGCCCACGCTGTACCAAACCCCTGCCATTTCAGTTGATTGCCTTCTATCTTTATATACCACATAGAATCATCATCATGCCCTACTGCGGAGTCTATGTATAGGCTGTTATTCAAATTATTCACGAAGTATCTACCCGAATTAGGTCCATATGGATCACCTCCAGATTCAAATGTTCCATCATCCTTGAAAATAAAGAAGCGATTAGATTTAGGATTGTGCTCAGCAGTGACGTCATTGCCATCTTGCATGACTTTATGCATCTCCCATCTTCCGACTAATTGCTTCTCAAGATTCTGAGTATAGCCCATAATGCACAGGCCCATAAAACTTATAAGTAACATTGCTTTTCTCATGATTCAATTTGTAAGTATGGTTAAAACTTGTTCGGTTATTTCTAGCTCGTTAGCCTCTTCTCCAATGTTCGTTAGATGAGATATGATCCACTCTCCGTTATTGTATATAGTTACCAAAGATCGATAGCCATCGGTAGCTCCTCCATGTATCACATATTCAGACTTGACATCCAATTTCCCCATCTGATAGTCACCTAATCCATCAAAAACAGCCCATCCAAAACCATAAGTAATATTTGGATTGATCTCTTTAATGTGATTGGTCATCATTTCATCAACAAGCTCTTTTGAAACCAAGGTTGGGTTTACCATCTCTTGACCCCACTTAGTCAAATCAACAGATGTAGAAAAGATTCTTCTCCCAAGTGAGTAGTCGATGAATGGACTTTCTACGAACGTTCCTTCAGCTTTTAAATAAGACTTTGCAAGTCTGGGGTATATAATGTCGTTATTAAGGGGTGCATATGTATTGCTCAGACCAAGAGGTTGGCAGATCATTGAATCCAATAAAAAGGAAAAGTGTCTCTCCAATTTTGATTCTAGCATTAGGGCAATCAAGTGATAGCCAAAGTTGCTGTAGTAAAATTGTTCGCCAGGTGCGCCAACTGTTGGTAATTGGCTGATAAATTCTAAATACTCATCTGATTTAAAATATTGTCGCTTGAAAGTTTTAAAATTTTCTCCTCTCAAAGAGTCTGGAACCGCATCATATGAAGCGATACCAGATGTATGGGTTAGAACCTGCCTAATGGTGATACTTTCCGCATGTTCTCCAGCATATGCAATGTGATCTGTAAGTAAGTCGTCCAACGATACTATGCCAGCATCAACAAGTTGAAGAGTCATATAAGCCTGAAAAGACTTATTGATCGATGCTATATCAAACCTTGTGTCTTTAGCAACTTCAATATTCCATGTTCTATCAGCTAGGCCAAGAGAAGATTCGTAAACTACACCATCCATAGTCGCAATGGCAATAGTACCATCAAACTTCCCTCGCTGATGGAGTTGCCTTATATAATCATCTACTTCTTTAAGTTTCGAATTTTCAAACCCACATGAAGTGATCGAAAAAACAAGGATAGCTATTAGTAATCTCATTGCTTTTGTTTGATCTCAAATGTAGGAAGGCATACATGAAGCCAGTATTGATTAAATCAAGATGTGGCGGATTTTTAATATGTGGGGCGAAATATCGATTAAGATTAAAGTTGATCTAAATATTTCTGGGAAATCGGCACCGATTCATTGTTATCAAAATGCACTACCCCACTTTTAGACTTTCTCTCAATACTCCGAACATTACTTTTATTTATTAAATATGAGCGATGGACACGTACAAGTTCCCGATAATCTTTCAACTGATCTTCTACATTGGTTAAGGTTTGCCGGATCAACTTCGATTTCCTTCTGTCCTTTTCAGAAGTAACAACTTTTATGTAGTTGTCATCCGCCTGAATAAAAAGTAAATGACTCGGGTTTACATCTATTCGCTCTTTTCCATTTTCAGAGGTGATGGTCATCAAGTCGACTCCATTTCTATTCAATTTTTCAAACAAATAGGTCAAGCCATGTGGCAAGAGCATAACAGAAAAAAATTCACCAAGAAGGAGAAAATAGGATGACCAATAGAGTTCCTCAAAATTCCAGAAATAATTAAAAAGAAGGAAAGTGGTTATTGAAGCAATCCAAATTTCCCAAAGAATCCAGGCAAGCATTCTTGCTTTACCATAAATAGCTATCCTGGATTTAATAAAAAACTCATTTATACCATAGGTAGCGGAGACTCCTATTCCGAATGCGATGGAACGAAATAGTAATGAATGACCAGAAAACGAAATGCCTTGAAATATTCCAAATGCTTCGTAGATATAAAGCACAAAGCTCAAGAAGAATCCTGAGCTTAGTGTAAGAAAAAGTTTCGTTTTATTTAGCTGCAATGTCAAGCAATGTTGGTGTAAACGGCTTGAACATCATCATCGTCCTCGATCTTGTCTAGCATTTTTTCAATCTCCTCCAATTGGTCATCAGAAAACTCAACAGGATTATTAGAAATTCGCTTAAGTGTAGCTTTCTTCACCTCAATTTCAAGATCTTCCAACACCTTGTTCATTTCACCGAATTGTGTGTAATCTGCATAGGCATATATCATTCCTTCATTTTCTTCAATCTCTTCTAGCCCCCCGTCGATCAATGACAATTCCAACTCCTCAATATCCATTCCTTCGGTCTTTTCAAACTCAAAAACCGCCTTACGATCAAACATGAACTCGAGTGAACCATTTGGCACAAATCCGCCACCAGCTTTATTAAAGTAAGATTTCACATTTGCAACCGTACGCGTAGTGTTGTCTGTAGCTGCTTCAACAAAAACCAAAACTCCATGAGGACCTTTCCCTTCATAAGTCACTTCTGAAATCTCGTCAATATCCTTACCCGCAGCGCGCTTAATTGCATTCTCAATATTGTCCTTAGGCATATTTTCAGCCTTAGCATTTTGGATCGCAGTTCGAAGCTTTGCGTTCATCTCTGGATCAGCCCCCCCATCTCTTGCTGCTACTGTAATAGCTTTAGCAAGCTTTGGAAACACCTTACTCATTTTATCCCATCTCTTCTCCTTTGCGGCTCTACGATACTCAAACGCTCTTCCCATGTTTTACTGTTTTTTGTTAAAAAAGAATACAAATAAAGCTGAAGCTTATATGAAAATCAAGATCAGCTTCGCTTCCACATAACATTCAAAACAACACCGGAAAGAACCAGTGCCATTCCACCATATGTGTATAGATTATAAGTTTCGTCAAATATGAAGAAGCCAAAAGCCAGAGAGTAAATAATGCCAATGTAAGTAAGAATGGAAACCTTGTTTAGCTCTTCCTTTTGGTAAGCTTTTGTCATTAAGAACTGAGCAATTTGGGTAGTTATTCCTACGAGTACTAAAACAAGCCAATCCATCCCCTGTGGTTGTACCCAAACAAAAAATGTCCACACACCTGAAATAGGAAGCATGATCAAAGGGAAGTAAAAGATTATGACCAAAGGGTGCTCACTCGTTTTAAGCTTCCGAATAAAATTATAGGCCAATCCCATGAATAGGGAAGCAGAAACACCCATCACAACATGCCAGAATGAAATTCGAGGATCGAATCCTTGAATTACCAGGATTCCGGCAAAACTCATAGCAAAGAATAGCCATTGAACATTCTTTACCTTCTCTCCTACCAAGAAAATCCCTAACACGGCAGTAAATACCGGAGCCAAATATTGAAGGGTTGAAGCTGTTGCCAATGGAATTTGTTGAAGTAAACTAAAGTAGATAATCAAGGCGGTAGCTCCTGCAACACCTCTCCCTACTAGAACGAGTCTATTATTTCCCCAAACTGGTACTTTTTGTCTAGTGAGAAAGAAAAGACTTATGGCCATTGAAATTACAGAACGAAATAGAATAATCTCAATCGCAGGAATATGCGGAACGAGCTTCACACATACTTTCATGAGTGTGAAAGTAAATGAAGCGAATAGCATGTATTTAACTCCTTGACTCAAGTGCTCAAGAAGTTATAGTTCCATCTTTGATTTCAAGCTTTCTATCTGCCATTCCTGCCAATTGCATGTTGTGTGTAACAATTACAAAAGTTTGTCCCATTTTGTTTCTCAGGTCAAAAAATAGTTCGTGCAATTCGTCAGCACTTTGAGAATCAAGATTTCCGCTAGGCTCATCTGCAAAGATGATAGAAGGTTGATTGATTAATGCCCGTGCAACAGAAACCCTTTGTTGCTCACCTCCAGATAATTCGGATGGCTTATGATCTGCTCTTTTAGAGAGGCCCAGAATATTCAAAAGTTCAATTGCACGGCTTTCTGCACCTGAATCACCATTGATTAGTGCTGGTATACATACATTTTCTTTTGCAGTGAATTCTGGAAATAAGTTATGGAACTGAAAAATGAATCCAATTTCTTGATTCCGAAAGTGAGCCATCTTTTTCTGATTCAAAGAAGAAACTTCTACTTCATTAAAAAGAATTCTTCCTTGGTCTGGAACGTCTAATGTTCCAAGGATATGAAGCAATGTACTTTTTCCCGCGCCAGATGCTCCAACAATACTTACAACCTCTTCTTTTGCTATGGATAGATCAATTCCTTGAAGTACGTTTAGTCCATTATACGATTTGTGAATATTATCGGCTCTTAGCATATGGCCGCAAAGATATCTATATCGCGCAATTGAGCTAACTCAGTGACGTTCAATCTTGGTTATACGTTCTCGATGATTTAGCTTCGCAGAAAATTTATATCCATGAATATTCACGAATATCAAGCCAAAGAAATTCTTAAATCCTACGGAGTAACAATCCAAGAAGGTGTTGTCGCTGACACGCCAGATAAAGCAGTAGAAGCTGCTAAGGAACTAAACAGAGAAACTGGAACCGAGTGGTATGTAATTAAAGCTCAAATTCATGCCGGAGGAAGAGGAAAAGGCACAATCAATGAAACAGGTTCTAATGGCGTGGTATTAGCTAAAAGCCTTGACGAAGTTGCGCCAAAATCTAAAGATATTCTTGGTGGCACGCTAGTTACGCACCAAACTGGTGCTGAAGGCAAGAAAGTAAACAAAGTATTGATAGCACAGGATGTTTACTATCCTGGTGAGTCTGATCCAAAAGAGTACTATTTGTCAATTCTCTTAGACAGAGGTACAGGTAAAAATGTGATAATGGCTTCCACTGAAGGTGGAATGGATATTGAAACTGTTGCTGAGGAGACTCCAGATAAAATTGTAAAGGAATGGATAGACCCTGCAGTAGGTCTACAAGGTTTCCAAGCTAGAAAAGTAGCCTTTGCTTTAGGCCTAGAGGGTGATGCCTTCAAAGGAATGGTAAAGTTCATCTTTGCACTTTACAAAGCATATGAAGGTACAGATGCTTCACAATTTGAAATCAATCCTGTATTAAAAACTTCGGATAATAAGATATTAGCTGTTGATGCTAAAGTTAACATAGATGACAATGCACTTTACCGTCATAGAGACATTGCTGAGTTAAGAGATCTTACTGAAGAAGATCCATTAGAAGTAGAAGCAGGTGAGTCCGGCTTGAATTATGTGAAGCTTGATGGAAATGTAGGTTGTATGGTTAATGGAGCTGGTCTTGCAATGGCCACAATGGATATCATCAAACTTTCAGGTGGTGAGCCTGCCAATTTCCTTGATGTAGGTGGAGGAGCAAATGCCCAAACTGTTGAAGCTGGTTTCAGAATCATTTTGAAAGATCCTAATGTAAAAGCTATACTCATTAACATATTTGGTGGAATTGTAAGATGTGATAGAGTAGCTAATGGCGTTGTTGAAGCTTACAAAAACATTGGCGACATACACGTACCAATCATTGTTAGGCTTCAAGGAACAAATGCTGAAGAAGGAGCTAAAATAATTGAAGAATCAGGGTTAAAAGTTACTTCAGCAATCGTATTGAAAGATGCTGCAGACAAAGTAAAAGAAGTTCTATCATAATTGGATTTTAACGCCCCTATTAGGGGTTAATAGATAAAAGCTTGCCATAGTTGTAAATTCCTCAACTATGGCTTTTTTACGTTTAACCCTTTTATCACTCATTATTTTGAGCTGCTCGGAGAGCAGTCCAAGACCTTCCAATCGATCAGATCTGTTTTCTGGAACTGATTCATTCGGTAAAACGTGGCAAATTCTAGAAATAGAAATTGAACTAGGAACCTTACGCCCAAATTCGTGTGTGCTTGACAATTTCATCACCTACTATCCAAATGGTGTTTATGAAGTAAGAGAGGGCGCTACCAAGTGCGATCCAAACGACCCACCTTCTATGACAGGTCAATGGTACCTGGATGATAGCGAAGAGACGCTTTTTGTAATAATTAATGGCGATACCCAAGTGTGGGATATAGAAGAAACACAAACCGACTCACATCGCATTACTTCAAACTTTATAGAAGGTAATCGAACATATAAGCTGATTTTATCGAATTAATTGACCTATTCAAAGAAACAATTGGGGGTTTCTAAGTTAACCATGGCCTTAATTATGACAACAAAATAAAATGGATTATGAGTTACGTAAGATTTTTCCTATCAATTTTAACGGTGATTGTTTTGCTTGTTATGCTTAGCTAATGAAGAAGAAGTAAAAAATATATAGTCACCTCTGAACGTTAAGCCCTCATTTTTAGAGGGCTTTTTATTTTTAGCATATTGATTTAGGTTGTAGAAAGGCTAGAAGATCATAAAACCACCTATCCCCTAACAAATGGCCACTACCCCTCATGAATCTTCGATTTATCTCATACACGCAAACCATACACTCACACCCCTCGTGAATTTCACTACGCTCCATTTCGAACCTCGGGTTCTCATCCTTCCATGTCGGATTTTTTTTAAAATAGGGAATAAAAAAACACCTACGTTTTATAGGTGTTAGAAGTGCACTCGGAAGGATTACTCATACACGCACCCACACGCCAACGCCCCTCGTGAATCTTCGATTTCGAACCAGGGTTCTCATCCTTCCATGTCGGATTTTTTTTTAAAATAGGGAATAAAAAAACACCTACGTTTTATAGGTGTTAGAAGTGCACTCGGAAGGATTCGAACCCTCAACCCCCAGAGCCGAAATCTGGTATTCTATCCAGTTGAACTACGAGTGCAATTTTGGGTTCGCAAATATAGAATTAACGTGATTAAAACGAAATCTTATCAATGGAACTAAAGTTCATTGATTCCATTTTTCCAGACTCATTGATACCTTCAAGCTTAACGAGATCAATTTCGACTTCTCGTTTGCTATTATCGGATTTAACTAATATCACTCGATAAGTAGTTATACCTTTTTTACGCTTAATAGTCTCTTTGAAACTAATTCTTTTGATAGCACTAAAAGCTATTTCACTACTCTTTCCTCTATAATTATATCCGAGAGAATTGTCGGAACCTTGTTCTTCATTTTGGTAAATGACCACATCTTTCAAGCTTAATTGATCTCCGTTATTTCTGACAATTGTCGTCGGAGCTTGAAAAAATGCGAAAACAAATATTATTAGCAGTTGCTTCATAGATTAGTGCAATTCTTCATGAGTAAGTTACAAAAACAAATACTTAATTAGGTTTTTAGCGGCTATATTTATGCCAAAAAAAGAATGGAAGAACAAAAGTCGATGAACTTTTCTGAATGGGTGGATACGCTAACAGTAACTGATGTGGTGAACATCTTTTTAATGATTGGATTCACTGCAGTCATATTATGGCTTGTTGTAAGAACTTTTCGAGGAAAATCATCAGCTTAAAGTTTGGCTGAACAGTTCTTACAATAAATAGCATCATCATCATGCCCTCGCATTCCACAGTTTGGACAAACTCTTTTTGCAGCGGCTTCACTTTCTTTTTTATCTCTTTCGGCTTGAGCTATTTCAGTAGTTACAATACCTGTAGGCACCGCTATTATGGCATAACCCATAAGCATGAGCATTGAAGCCACAACTTGTCCAAATACCGTTTGGGGCGCTATATCTCCATAACCAACTGTTGTAATAGTAACAATAGCCCAATAGATGCTCCTAGGAATACTAGTAAATCCACTCTCCCCTCCTTCTATCATATACATTAGCGTTCCCATTATCATCGCAAGTGTAAATACTGCTCCCAAAAAAACTAAAATCTTGTGGCGGCTTGCGGCCAACGCATCAGTGAGCACTGAGGCCTCCCTAAGGTATCGTCCAAGCTTTAGAATTCTAAAGATTCTTAGAAGCCTAATAGAGCGAATCACAACCAAATAACTACCTCCAGCAACAAATAACGTCAGGTATGTTGGAAGTGTAGCTAGCAAATCGATTATACCAAAAAAGCTAAATGCATACTTTTTAGGTTCTATAGTAATAAAAAGGCGTAGTAAATATTCTATGGTAAAAAGAATAGTGAAGAACCATTCTGAAATAAAAAATACAGTAGCATAGGCATCGCGTATTTCTCTTACACTTTCTAACATCACACTGACAACACTAAGTACTATGGCCCATAGTAAAATGATGTCGAATAACTTTCCTGCTCTGGTATCGGTACCAAAGACTACAATAAAAAGTTGCTTTCTTAATCTAGGAAGGAATTTAAACTCCGGATGAGACATTCAATAAAAATACATTTAAAATAAAAAACCCCGCTAATGCGGGGTTTAATTTATAACTAAAAAGTATTCTTAAAATGGTGCATTAATTGGCGCATAATCCAGCGGATTGACCTCTGGAATGCTTGCACCATAAGTCTCATTAATCGCTTTTATAATTTCGTTAGCAATTAATGCTGCACCTCTTCCATTTGGATGAACTCCATCTGTTGACCAAACGCTATTATATAACTCTGTAGTTGAAAGGCTTAGAGGTACCAGGTTAATTCCTCCCACTTCTAATCCTAAAACACCATCTGCTGCAGCGACACCATCATCACCTAACTGTAGAGCGGCAGCTTGTTCTGCACTTAATCCATACATATCAGCAAACAGAGGTCTTACATCAACCATTGTCACATTTGGATTAGCATCTACAATTGTCTCTATGATAACATTGTACGTTGCATATGCAGTAATAATTTCTACTTGCTCAAGGGGAGTAAGTACATATCTATCTTCGACAGGTACACCTACACCAATAACAGAATTAGGATTAGTTGGATCTGCTAGAGTTCCGATTACAGATAATGCCGTAAGAGGGAATAAATCTGAAGAACCTGTTGTAGGATCGATTGCAGCTTGTCTCATACTAAGTAATGCAGGGTCAACTGCAGTAAGATCTGTAAGAGATTCATCAAGTATTACCGGAGGATTAACACCAGCAACAAAATTGATCTTTCTTGAATCAGCTTCAGCTTGAGTGATAAGTTCACCACCAGCAGCACTTGCAAGTAGATCAAGGGTTCCATTGTAAGTAGCGTATCCAGCATTTACAGCATCAGCAGTAGCTTGATCTAATGGGATCAAACTAACACCTTCATTTAAGGTCGTTACAGTCTGGAAAAATGGAATAATAGTTACAGGAGGAACATTCAACACAATACCTTGGGCACCATCAGCTGTAAGGCTAGCTAAAACAGTACCATATGCAGTTTGGAAATCCGCAGTACTTGTAATCGCCGAAATCGCTCCATCGCCACCAGCTGTAGCATATCCTAATACATCATTAGATCCGATCCAAAGTGTAAAGAATGATGCATCAGCACTTACAGCATCTCCTAAAATTGTAGAAGTGGATGGATCCGAAGCAAAAGCATTATAGAATGGATTGCCAAAGTCAGCTATTCCATAACCTGCTGTAGTTAAGTCAACTACTCTAGCGCCAGGAACCCCAAAATTATTTAAGGAAGATCCGGTATTAGTAGACTGAGACAGGAAATCACCAGAAGAAAACTGGATAACATCACCAAAGCTACCTGTTCCTTCCAATGCGGCTACAGCTGCTGCCAGATCAATGAATGATCTTCCTAATGCATTATTGTCACCATCAACTCCACCAAAACCATTTCCGCTAGTAATATCAGGTTGTACAAAAGCACCACCACCTGCTGTCAAAAATTGAGTTGCAAGGATATTTGGATAAGATTCCATTTGCCCATCCGGATGCAACGCTCCGTCTGTAAATCCAGCGGTCAGTGAATTACCAACTGCAACATAATTTGATAAATCTAATGATCCAGTGCTTGGCGCAGCAGGCTCATTAACTTCTATCCAATCTTCAACTAAATCATCTTCGCTGCTACATGCAAAAACAACTGCAGCAAAAAGTACTAATGAGAGTTTATTAAATATTTTTTTCATTGTCTTCAATTTTTAGAAGTTGCTAAGAATGTTGTCAAGGTTCAATTGTACATAGTAAAGTGCACCAAGGCTCGGGTTACCATGTGAGGTAGTATATCTCTCATTTAAGATATTAGAACCTCCAATCTTAATTCGTCCATTAACACTAGGTAACTGATAAGTAACCTGAGCATCTAATGTAGCAAAGTCTGCAATTACACTTGATCCAATTGCTGATTGCCATAAGAAAGCATCTTGCCATCTGTAAGTCAAGCCAAATCCAATTCGATCTGTAATTTTTCTGTTACCAAAAGTGATGTTATATCTCCATTCAGGAGTATTGAATGCTACATTATATGTTCTTGCAGTAAGATCATCAAGATCTTCAAGCTTATTGAATGAAGCATTTGCGCCTAAATTAAATCCATCAAGGAAAGAGTACTCCGCTCCAAGACCAAATCCATAAGTTTTTATGTCTTGATCGATATTGGTATCATATCCATATCTCTGAAGGCTTACTCCTGTAGCTCCACCATCAACAAACGTTTGAAGCTCAGCATCCGCATGTCTTGCTCCTGCAGATCCTACTGAATATCCGCCAGGAACAGACTGAATATCTCCTGTAACTACGGCCTGAGTTACGTCAATTTCAGCTCCAAAATCCTGGTATGTACTGTTGTAGTAGAAAGCATCGATTAAGAGTTTTCCATCTAATAGAAGTCCTTTATAACCAACTTCCCAAGTACTTACTTTTTCAGTTGTGAAATCTTTGTAAGCATCTGCTGCAACAACTAAATCATCAACATTTCCACTCGCTTGAGCAGCCATTACACTCTCAGTTGTATAAACAGTATTAGAATTTATATTATAGTTCTCGGTTAAGATGTCGTTTCTACCAATCAAACGTCTTGTTACAACATCTAGGTCGATATACTGATCCTGAGTTGTTGGAATTCTAAATCCTCTTTGGAATGAAGCTCTAAAGTTCTGATCAGCCAAAAATTCCCAAACTCCAGAAATTCTCGGAGAGAACTGTCCAGCGAAGTTTTCATTCTTATCATATCTCACAGAACCTTGCAATTTCACATTATCAATGATGTCTTTTGAGATTTGAACGTAACCTCCAAATTCATTGAATGATACCTCATCTCCTGCATCATCTAGTGTGAAAAGAGTTCCTTCAGAATTTAGCGCGTAGGTTCTGAAATTAGCTCCTACTACTACATCTGCGAAATCGATTTCATTTTTGAAATTGTAACTACCCTCATAGTGCCATAGTGCAGAATTGTCTAGGAATTTAGCTCCACCTTCAGCGATTGAAAGGTTTCTGAATTCATCAAAATCTGCTTCGAATGTTTCTGAACCTGGCTGAGGTTGCTGAGCATCAGCAGCAGCTCTTGCAGCAGCATGTAATGCAGTGTAATTATTCGGCGCAATAGCTCCAGTAGAAATAGCACCTGCATATGTACTAAAGTAAGTAGGTAGATACCTTCTTTGATTTATTAAAGATGCAATCGTATTAGCTGCATACGTATCTCCAGAGTTTTCTTGAGTAGTATACGCTCTTACGAAGAAATTATCTCCTCTTAATTCTAACTTACCAGTCCATATCGAGAATCCATCAAGAATGAATCGGTCATTAGCTGTATAAACCGAACTCCCTTGCCCCCAGTTCATTTGAGCAATTGCTTCTATTTTATCATTAATTCTGTAGTGGAATGCACCTCCAAGTTTTAAACTCTCTGTTGTATTGTCAACAAAGTCTGCTTCCTGATAACCTGTTGGAGAGAATGCGCCATTGGTTCCATTCGGCAACAAGCTTCTTATTGCAGCTACGCTTGGCCCATTTACTGGATCACCTGCAATTGTAATATCTGCTATAGTACCAATATCTATTAAGAAATCTCCGTATGTATTGATACCGTCATATACTCTATTGTTTTCTCTATTTGCAGCTAAGTTTCCTTCAACTGTTGCCCCGCTTTGATCTCTTTGATCTACTCCAATGAAATCTTGAGCTCTCAACCAAGAAGCATTGATTTTAACAGCCATCTTATTATTCCATGCCTTAGCATATCTAAAACCTAGATCTGTGTATGGAGATGCTTCATGATCTCTTTCATCCATATGAGTTACACCCACTTTAGAATAGAAATCCAGACCTTGATAATCAAATGGACTCTTACTATTCATTAATAGGATTCCTTGAATTGCATTTGGACCGTAAAGGGCTGAAGCCGCTCCAGGGATAAGCTCAACGCTCTCAAGATCTAATTCACTGATACCAACAACGTTACCAACAGGAAAATTAAGACCCGGAGCTTGGTTATCAATTCCGTCAATTAACTGTACAAATCGAGTGTTACCATTCGCTCCAAAGCCTCTTGCATTAACAGACTTAAATGTTAAACTCTGAGTACTAAAGTCAACTCCATTCATATTTCTAATACCAGTGTAGAAGTCTGGAGCTGGGGCATTTTGAATATCCAAAATATCCATTCTTTCAATAGATACTGGCGATTTTAGTGAACTCTCCGCGACTCTAGATGCCGAAACAACCACTTCTTGTCCTAAAAGCGTGGACTCCTCTAGTTGGATATCTACTTGGGTGGTACCAGAAGTCACTTCAATTATTTGTGATTCATATCCAACATATGAAATCACTAAATTAAAAGGAGGTTGAGATTGCACTGTCAATGAAAAATTACCGTCAATATCTGAGATGGTACCAAGTACTGTACCTTCTACAAGGACGTTAACACCGATTAATGCTTCACCTTCACTATCTACGATGTTCCCACTAACCGTGGTTTGAGCATAGGCAGCGACCGACAGTACAGTCAAGGCTAACCCAAAAATCATCTTTGTCAAATTCCTGATCATAAGGTTGATGTTTTGTGATTAAAATTTTGATATTAATAATACTTAAAAAATCCCTGTTAATAAGCATTTAAAGCCAACTTATTAAGCAAGACATTGCAAAAATTTCAATTAAGAAATATTATGCATGCATAATATTAGTGATTTTTCATGAAACGGAACAGTTTCTTTTGAAATGAAAAATCTGATTAGCCTTCATTTTTTACGTGTTCTACCAACTTATCGCACAATTGTGATATCTCCTGATTCATATATTCATCTCCAGTAGCATTCAAAACGCTCTGTGCAAGACCTCCTAAGCAATCAATATAAAAATGCTTCATTTCATCCATGGGCATATCCTTAGACCATAAGTCTATACGCATGGTGTTCTTATTCTCATGATCCCATAGAGAAAGGCTTATAGACTTGGTTTCGGCTAGTCCATCTCCTTCCTTCTCATCCGCATCCCACATTATTTTCTCAGGAATATTTTCCTTATCTAATTCAACTATGAATTTGATTTCTGATTTTTTCATCGGTTTTAAAACTATTTGTTGTTTGATTGCCTATAGACCTATGGCAATGAATTTCTGAAAGATTGATATCTGCTTGCTGACTCATCATCTATGCTTGCATCACATCCAAGCATAGCAACTACCTCATCAATATTTTCTATTCGTGACTGTTCCAACTGATGCGCAGCTATAAACTTAGACTGCTGGTTGGATTGAACATTTAATATTTTCTCGAAAAACAATCCCCCCGAGCGACAAGATTGACTCGTTTCACTTAAAATGGAAATTGCAAGCGTATCAGCTTGAATTTCATTCCCTCGAGTAAATGTTAAAAATTCATCCCTAAGTTCAAGATCATTAATTATACTTTCAAGAACATCATCTCCACCACTATTCGCAATTTGCTTGAGGTTATTTACTCCGTATTTGAAAAACAAATTTTCCGTAATAAGTGATTGATTAATAAGTGCAGCCAGGTGAGCAACTAAGCCCGAAAATTGATCTTCATTGTCAAGAAAAAAGATCATTCCAGTCGAGATATAAATATGTCCACCTGGAAATGCGAACGCTTGACGCTCGGTATCATCAAGCAAATAAATATTCCATGTGAATTCTTCTCCCTTTGTGATTAATGTGGAAGTTGTAATTTCATTTAGTCGTGAACTTGCATATCCGTATGGTACACTATTCCCTTGAGTTGGAATTACATTGAAATTGGGATTCTCTGCAAATGCTTGCGATAGCTTCTCTCCCAATAGGATTTCGTCTTCTTCCGTAAAATCAATAAGATTATCTGTCTTCTTACAGGAGGTCAGGCAAACGAAAGCCAGTGTTAATATTAAAATATGTGGTACCCTGTTTTTCAAATCAAAATACGTAATGCAGCTTCTTTGTCTTTATTTAATTGTGCTTTCAGCTCCTCTACACTTTCAAATTTCATCTCTTTCCTTAAACCTTTCACAAACTCAACGACAATTTCATGTCCATAGATATCTTCATCAAAATTAAATAAGTGAGCCTCTATGGTTCTTTCCCTTCCATCAACTGTCGGTTTAAAACCGATATTAAGCATCCCAAGATACTCATGCTGATTAACTATTGCCTTTATAGCGTATACTCCATCAGCAGGGCACAACTTATATGACTCACTTATTTCAATATTCGCAGTTGGATAGCCTAGAGATCTTCCTTGCTTATTTCCATCAACAACGACACCCTCAATTGAATAATTCCTACCTAAAAGAGAATTAGACAAATGAATTTCCCCACTCTCTAAAGCTGACCTAATTTTAGTTGAACTCACTCCAATGTGATCAATCTCTTGTTTTGAAATTTCATTTACCTTAAATCCATACCTTGATTCATTAGACTTAAGAAATTGAATATTTCCTTCTCTATTATTCCCAAAATGGTGATCGTATCCAATAAATAGCTTTTTAGTCCCCACTTTATCTACAAGAATCTGCTGTACAAATTCATCAGCAGTCAGATTGGAAAATTCAGGCGTAAAAGCAATTTTCAGGATATAATCCACGCCTTGGTTTTTGACAAGATTAACTTTTTCATCAAAAGTTGATAATAGCTTTAACTTATCTGCATCCTTATTTAGTATGAATCTTGGATGAGGCCACAAGGTAATCAGGACACTTTTCCCATTATTCACTCGCGCTTCTTCAACAATCCTTTTTAGAATAGTCTGATGCCCAATGTGTACACCATCAAAAGTACCAATGGTGACTGCAGCAAAGCTGGGCTTTTCAAACTCCTCTAAATGATCAACTACTTTCATTATTCTGACGAATAAAATCATCCAAATCTAGTGCATCGGATAACTGATATTCACCGACGCTCGTTCGAACTAATTTTTTTAAATAACCACCTACTCCCAATTTCTGACCAAAATCATGAGCTAAGCTTCTAATATATGTTCCTTTTGAGCATGAAACTCTAAACTTTACTTCTGGCAAATTAGTAGCGTCTATCTCAAAGCTATGAATCGTCAACTCTCTTGGTTCAAGTTTAACCACCTTATTTTTTCTTGCCTTTTTATAGGCTCTTTCTCCATCAATCTTTATTGCGGAATGAGCTGGCGGGATTTGTTTTATATCACCTTCAAATTCTTGTCTGGCTTTTTCTAAATCTTCATTTGAAATATTGGACCAATCAGCTTCCGAATCAAATTCTGTTTCCAGATCATAGGAAGGTGTCGTTTTCCCAATTTCAATTATTCCTTCATAAGTTTTATCGAGTCCTTGAAGTTCATTGAGTTTTTTGGTGAACTTCCCTGTGCCAATAATTAATAGACCTGTTGCCAACGGATCAAGCGTACCCGCATGACCGATCTTCTTAACTTTCAACGTATATCTTAACTTCTTTACTACATCAAAAGACGTCCAATCAACCGGTTTATTGATCAACAAAAGACGTCCCTGTTCAAAGCTATTTTCCATATCAAGCGGATATAATGGCAATTAAGCCCACAATGAAACAGTAAAATGCAAAGTAAGTTAGCTTCCCACTTTTGACTAGCTTGATCATCCACTTACATGCTATAAATCCTGAGATGAAGGCTGCAAAAAATCCAATCACCAAAGTTGTAGTATCAATTGAATGCGCTCCGGGATTCTCAGAATAATCAATAAGTTCCAACAAACTGGCACCTAAGATTGGTATTAAAACCATTAAAAAAGAAAATCTTGCTGCTTTAGATTTTTCAACACCTAATATAAGTGCTGTTGCTATAGTAGATCCAGATCTTGATATGCCTGGCAAAACAGCTACTGCTTGTGCAATGCCAATTACAATGGCACTTATAAATCCAACACGCTTATCCCCACTCCTCTTATAATGCGCAAAAAGTAAAAGACATCCTGTTATCAACAGCATTGCTCCGACCAAGAGCAGGTTTCCTACAAACAATGATTCAATTTGATCCTTGAAGAATACTGCAACTACAAAGACAGGAATCATTGACAATAAAATTTTTGCAACAAACTGAGTTGATTCGTTCCATTTAAACTTTAGAACATCTTTAATTATCAATAATATATCTTCCTTGAAAACTGCAATAGTTGCTAAAGCAGTAGCTAAGTGAACAACGACGGCAAATAATAAGTTGTCGGAGCTTTGCGCATCAAGGAGAACTGACCCTATCTCTAAATGGCCACTGCTACTAACAGGTAAGAACTCGGTAAGTCCCTGAATAATCCCTAAGATTAGGGCTTCTAACCAATTCATTCAGTATCAGACTTTGACTTTGGCTTGTAAAAAATTGCTACAAACTCAATTGCAAAGCCTAGCATAACTACAATTGGGCCTAGCGTCAATCCCAGAAATCCAAATCCATATGGTTCGGAGTCTAAAGTCATAATGATGAATCCAATTGCAAGTACGATTATACCTGCAATCATGATCAAATAGTTTGCTTTAGAAAAAGCTAATTTCCTTTTTTCAGACATTCTAATAAAGTTCGTCTAGTGACATTTTTAAATATTTCTTAATTGCTCTAAGTGAGCTAAAGTATCCAACTATAATTCCCATTATTAATATCACAGAAAAAAGTAGTAAGAAACCATTGGTATCTTGTAATTCCTCAAGACCTTCAATTACGCCATTCATATACTGTGTAAATCCATAGATTATTCCACAAGAAATAAGCCCGGCGAAAAATCCATATAACATAGAACGATATAAAAAGGGGCGTTGAATAAATGAACTAGTAGCCCCCACTAACTGCATACTTCGGATTAAGAATCGTTGAGAGAATAATGCAAGCTTGATTGTATTGTTGATAAGAATGATTACTACCAGCAAAGCAAAAATGGCAATACCTAGAAGGATGAATCCAATCTTTGTTAGATTTTGATTAATGCTTTCAATGAGGCTTTCTTCATATTCAACCTCAAATACACCGCGTATCTTTTCTATCTCACCTTTAATAAAATTAAGACTATCAAGTGCCTGATACTCTCCTTTTATTTTTACTGCAAAAAGATCACGCAGCGGATTGTCCCCAAGAAAATCCTTAAAATCTTCACCAGTTGCTTCTACAAATTGCTTAGCTGCCTCTTCTTTCGTTATCAAAAGAATTTGTGGATCCTCTTTAACTAAAGTATAGGGTTTTGAGGCTATTGAAATCCGAATCTTAGCAATATCGGATTGATTAATATTCTTATTGAGATAGACCTGTATCTCTACGTTTTCCTGAATGCGTGTACCAAGCCTGGAACTATGAAGCAACAACCATCCAAAGAGACCTAAAACCAACAAAGCGACAGTGATGCTAAACACAACACTTGCAAAGGGATAGCTTCCAAGCTTCCGTTTTTTTCTGGTTTTCTTATCTTCCATTCAGCCACGAATTTAGGCAAAATGAAAAAGCTATGGAACGTAATGTTAGACTACTTGTTTTCTCTGAGTGTTTTTAACTCATCAATTACCTGTGGGTTGGTCACTTTCGGCAATTCAGTAAGCTTATCCGCATTGCCTACTTTATAGTAGCTACCCAGATAGTAGACGTAGATTCGTCTTCCAGACTTACTGTTAATTTCAAGTATTTCATATGGTGCCTTATCAAACGCTCCATTAAGGAACAGCTTGCCATCATAATACTTATACTTAATCGTGCTACTCTTTGTAATTTCTGAAAGGACATCTATGGAATTCTCTGTAACATCCCCGTTATCCGTAGCTGGTATTTCGTCAAGTCCTGTAGTCTCGAAAGCTGCATCTTCGCCCACAGCCTCTGCATTTGGAGCTTCGAAAGAAGGTTTATAAACTTCTTTTACTTCTAAA
The DNA here is from genome assembly GCF_963691765.1 of Ekhidna sp. Taxonomy (GTDB): domain Bacteria; phylum Bacteroidota; class Bacteroidia; order Cytophagales; family Cyclobacteriaceae; genus Ekhidna. The sequence goes on along the minus strand of NZ_OY829375.1, from coordinate 3,235,760 downwards.
ACATCGCTCACTGTGTTTGATTCATCAGCAACTAAATCCTGACTTACGATTTCTTCTTCTTTAGCAACTTGATTTTCATCAACCTTAGAAATATTGGTCACAACCGGTTTTTCAATAAGCTGAGTTTCTGTATTTTCTTTTTCCTCCTCTCCTAATTGCCAAACAAATTCAATTGATTCGACCTCTTGTGCTTCCACAGTTGCGTCTTGGTCGTATTCTACAATTTCAGGTTTTTCACCATAGAAGTATATTCCAGTTCCGATTAGAGAGGCGATAACGACTCCACCAAACGACTTCATTAATGCTGATTGTTGTGCAAATTCAATCCAAGTTGGTCCTACATTGATTGCATCAAGTCTCGATTTCAATTCGAGTTTACGGTACTCCTTCAATCCATTTACAATATCAGATTGAAAGTCACTCTCTGCTTTAACAGATGGATCTGACTCAATAGCTTTATTAAATTCAGCCATTTCTGAATCACTCATACGACCTGAGTGGTAGTTGTCGATTTGCTCTTCGGTTATTTTAGTCATGTCTAATCAAAAAAGTCTTCTGTGGTGTATTTACTTTTTATTAAACTATCTAGCTTCTTTTTACACTTGTATTTTTTTGTTTTGGCGGTATCTGTATTAGCAAAATTCATCTTTTTCGCTATCTCCTGCATGCCCATACCATCAAAATAATAGTAGGTCAATACATTTTTACAGACATCTCCAAGCTCTCCAATACATTGCATAACGATCTTCAGTCTCTCCTTATCCTCATGTTTCTGATGTTCTTCACCATCAACCTCTTCTGAGGTTAGTCGACTTTTTCGATCCAATTCCTTTCTCCACTGATTGAGACAGATGCTATACAAGTAGGTACTGATCTTAGATGTTAAGACCAACTTCCCACTGGCAGCTTTCTGCCAAAAAGCGAGTAAGGCTTCTTGATATACGTCTTTCGCCTCGTCCTCGGTCCCGTTGTTAGACAGCACAATCTTGGTCATCATTCTGTAATATTTTTTATACAGATGATCAAGCACGCGCTCGTCTCCACGACCAATTCGCTCCAAAATCTCACTGTCCTTCATACACCAAGCCAGTTTTTAATACGATTTAACACAAATAAGTAACCCCTCCAGGGTGAGTAGCTGGAGTTACACTTGTAAAATACGATAAATCTCACGTTAATTCAATGACAGTTTCATCTGCAATTCCAAATACAACATCATCTTTTCCTGGTCTTATTTTTTTGAAACCTGTAAATTGTCCGAAAGCAGGTAGTATCCCATGTTTTTTGGAGAAGTAAAAACATGGCATAGTCAAACTTTGTCGCCCTTTTCCTCTCACTAAAATACCAGGATGAATGTGTCCAGAAAGATTGAAGTAACTGGTAGGTTCATAAATATGACTAAATGAAAAGGGTGGTATTTCTAAAAGGGGTGTAACCTTCAGCTTTTCTGGATATTCAGTCAGAATATCATGATTACCTTCTACTAGCACGAATGACACCCAATCATAAACTTCAATAAACTGTAAAAAGTCTTGCCATTCGCTATTCTCAAAGCTGTGAAATAAATCACCTAGTAAAATTACGGTGACTGGTTTATGATTTTGTATTAGTGACTCCAGAATATGAAGATCGGTCAAGTGGATTTTTCGAGAAATTGGTATCCCATGTTTTCTGAAATGACCCGCTTTTCCAAGATGGAGGTCAGAAACGATTAACACTTTTTTGGATTCCCAATAAATCCCTCTCTCGGGGAGTAACAAAAGCTTCTCCCCCTCCAATTCAAAACAACGATTATTCACCTGAATATGGCAACCAAGTTTGCGTGCGATAAAAGAACAGTAGATATCCTCTCACTTTTAAATTCCCGTCCTCTATCCATAATTTACAATCGTAGATATTTCCATTCTCTGGATCCATTATCTCACCTTTATGATATTCATCATTGTTCTTATTAAACTTCATATCTGAGATAATCTCCATACCAATGATCTTTTGATTTTTTCTATGGTCGTCACATTCTTCACAGATCGGATCAGGATCCTCCCCAGGATCTCTAAACAACTTGATAATCTTTCCAAAGTATTTTCCTTCATTCTCATAGATCTCAACAATCGACCTGGGCTTGCCCGATTCATCATCTATGGTTTTCCAAGTACCAACTATATCTTGTGAGTACGCTGCACTCATTACAGCAATTGAGATAAAAAATAGAATTGTTTTTTTCATAATATCAAATTTAATCTGCACCGACAGATCGTTCAAGTTGAATCTGCATTTTTAATATCCTATCAGTAACATCTTCGGAACTAAGTCTTTCTCGTCTAATCATGTCCACTAAAATAGGAAAGGCAAAAGGTGTTGGCTTTTGAGTTTCTTTTAAAATTATTTTTTGAGAATTTATCCTGCGAATGGCCTCCATAAATCTTGACTGATCCAATTGCAATGTCATTACTTCTTGCATTGACTGTTTCAGTAGTAAATTCTCTTCATCATATTCCTGAAATGCTTTGAAGATAATTCCTGATGATGCTTGTAAGTGCCTTGCTTTTAAACTCTTCCCTGGATAACCTTGAAAAATCAAACCAGCGATGGTTGCAACATCCCTGAATTTTCTTTGCGCCATTTCAGTCATATTGATAGACTCATTAATATCTTCATAGATATTTTCTTCTGAAAACAAATCAAGCTCAAGTCCTTCTTCAATGGCTATTTCCTGATCCGATAACAATTCAAAACCATAGTCATTCATTGAAATAGAAAAAGTGATTTTTTGGAGTTTACTCATTCTGTAGGCAATCAATCCAGCTAATACCTCATGAACGAACATCCCTTCAAAAGTGAAAAAGAAAAGATGATGTCCATGCTCAGTTTCTACTTTCTCTATCAGAAGAGACTTGTTATCTGGAATGATAGACATCCTCTTCTGCAAGTCGAGGATTGGTTTGATCTTTTGAAGCTCAATGTCACTAAAATCACCTTCGATTGCCTTTTGCAGTTTATGGCGTATTTGATCTGAAAGTAGTGATGAGAGCGGCAACCTCCCACCGCCCCATGATGGTGTCAATCCACTTTTCTTTTTGGATTTTTTCACAAGAACTGTTAAATCCTTGATCATCATAAATTCAAGGTTTTGTCCTGCAAACCAAAAGGTATCTCCAGGATTCAATTTAGAAACAAAACTCTCTTCTACTGTACCAAGGTGACCTCCTGAAATAAATTTGACACTCATTGCCGGATCTCCAACAATTGTCCCAATTGACAATTTGTGTCGTTGTGCAGCCTTCTTATTAATGATTTTATAAATCCCCTCATCATTAAACACTCGAGAAAATTCATCATATTCTCCAAGCGTACTCCCCCCGGTCGTTATGAATTCTAACGCCCAATTCCATTCATCTGCAGTAAGCAAGCGGTAACAATACGTCTGCTTGATTTCCTCAAGGATTTCTAATGGCCTGAATCCTCCACTTACCGATAGAGTAACTAAATATTGAACGAGCACATCTAAGCATCTTTCCAATGGCTTTCGTTGTTCGAACTTCCCCTCTTCCACTGCTGATCTTAATGCGGCTCCTTCGATTAATTCAAGCGAATGCGTAGGGACGAAGAATATTTTACTTAGCTCACCAGGACCGTGTCCACTTCGACCAGCTCGCTGCTGAAAACGAGATACTCCTTTGGGCCCACCTATTTGAATTACTGTATCGACTGGACGAAAGTCTACTCCAAGGTCAAGACTTGACGTGCACACCACCAACTTCAACTTGCCTTCATGAAGTGCATCCTCCACCCAATTTCTAATATGTTGATCCATTGAGCCGTGATGCATGGCAATAACACCCGCTAGTTCAGGAGCCCCTTTTAATATAGCCTGGTACCAGAGTTCGGTTTGTGATCTTGTATTGGTGAAAAGTAATGTGGTATTGCTACGCTCAATAATCGGCAACACCTTATCCAATAATTTCACACCCAAATAACCAGACCAAGGAAATTTTTCAACTTCATCTGGCATGATGGAAGTCACTTCTATTTTCTTTTCAACATTGGATCGTATTGAAACTGAACTTTTATAGAGATCTTCTCCTAATAGGACTCTTTTAGCCTGAGGAAGATTGCCTATGGTGGCAGATATTCCCCACACTTTTAGTTTATTCTCTGTAAGCTTTTTAACTCGTGATATGGCTAATTCCGTAGCAACTCCTCTTTTAGTGCCAATCAGCTCATGCCATTCATCAACAATGATGCTTTTTACATTTTTTAGGTAATTGGGATAATCGCTTTGACTAAGCAAAACATGGAGGCTTTCCGGAGTTATTACTAATGCCTGAGGGGCTTTCTTCTTTTGTTTCTGACGCTCTGTTGTAGTGGTATCTCCAGTTCTTAATCCAATATTCCACCTAACATCTATATCATCACAAAATCGCTGCATTGCACTTTGGATGTCTTTAGCAAGTGCCCTCAAAGGCGTGATCCAAAGAATTTGCACTTCGGGTTTGACGTCATACGGCTCATTCTCTTTAAGAAATTCGAGCACACAAGGAATCCAAAGCGCGTAGGTTTTACCAGAGCCCGTTGGTGCATTTAAAAGTCCACTTTTACCATTCAAGTATGCCTCCCACGTATCTCTTTGAAAAGAGAACGACTTCCATTTATTGGATGTAAACCAATCCTCTGCTATTTGAATGAGTTCGTTGTTAGACACAGGTTGAAGTTACGTAAAGGCATAAAAAAACCCCGACATATGCCGAGGTTTTCAAGTAAGTTCATAATTACTTACTTCATTTCATCAATTTGGCTCTTTACTGCTTCTTCAGGGCCCGTAAGCGTGTCAACTTTTATAGTAGTCTCTCTGTTTTCAGTGATCTCAGAAGTTACAATTGCTTGAACTTCACCATTCTCTAATGAAGTCATTTCTACTTTAAACTCCTTTGATACTTCTTTTACCTTTTCAGCAGGCTCATCCATCATAATAACGGCAGCTTTTTCTGGAGCTCCGTGTCCGCCTGAACCGTAAACCTCTCCCAAAATAGGAGCGATCACAAGACCTACAAGACAAGTCAATTTGATAAGGATGTTCATGGATGGACCGGAAGTATCTTTGAATGGATCACCAACTGTATCGCCAGTAACTGCTGCTTTGTGAGCCTCAGAACCTTTATAAGTCATTTCCCCATCAATCTCAATTCCAGCTTCGAAAGATTTCTTCGCATTGTCCCATGCGCCACCAGCATTGTTTTGGAAGATTGCCCAAAGCACACCAGATACGGCAACTCCAGCCATGTAGCTACCAAGCGCTTCAGGTCCCATCAAGAAACCAATTAGGATTGGTGCTATGATTGTGATTGCTCCTGGAAGCATCATTTCTTTAAGTGCAGCTTTTGTAGATATATCAACACATTTTCCATATTCTGGTTGCCCAGTTCCTTCCATGATGCCAGGAATTTCTTTGAATTGTCTTCTTACCTCTTTTACCATTTCCATGGCAGCTTTTCCTACAGACCTCATAGCAAGTGCAGAAAACACTACTGGAACCATACCTCCAATAAACAAGGCAGCAAGAACGTCAGCTTTAAAGATGTTAATTCCGTTGATGCCGGTAAAGGTTACATACGCAGCGAATAAAGCTAGTGCTGTTAAAGCAGCTGAAGCAATAGCGAAGCCTTTTCCGATAGCAGCAGTTGTATTTCCTACTGAATCGAGAATATCCGTTTTCTCTCTTACATCTTCTGGTAATTCGCTCATTTCCGCAATTCCACCCGCATTATCAGCAATAGGTCCAAATGCATCGATTGCAAGTTGCATTGCCGTAGTTGCCATCATCGCAGATGCAGCAATACCAACACCATAAAAACCTGCCAATTCGTAAGCTCCCCAGATTGCACCAGCAAACAATAGAATTGGTGCAAAAGTTGAAATCATACCTGTTGAAAGTCCGGCAATGATATTTGTTGCAGCTCCAGTTGCAGAATTCTGTACAATATCTACTACAGGCTTTTTACCAAGTCCTGTGTAGTATTCTGTGAAGTAAGAAATAAGTCCTCCTACTGCCAGTCCTACCAATACTGCACCAAAAACGCTACCTGAAGTAACTGTAAGGTTTCCTTCGCCAAAGAATGCCATTGTCATTTCAGCTGGAAGGATTAAATCAATTAAGAAGTAGCAAGCGATCGCAGTCAATATGATAGAACCCCAATTTCCTTTGTTAAGGGCTGCTTGAACTTGAGCTTCTTTAGCATCATTTCCAGACACTTTAATAAGCATAGTTCCTAGAATCGAGAATACGATACCAAGACCAGCAATTACTAAAGGAAGTAATATCGGTCCGATACCATTGAATGAATCTGTAATTGATCCACCCATGTCTCTAATTACATAGTTACCTAGAACCATCGAAGCCAAAACAGTAGCTACGTAAGAACCGAATAAATCAGCACCCATACCTGCTACGTCTCCAACATTATCTCCAACGTTATCAGCTATTGTTGCAGGGTTTCTAGGATCATCCTCTGGAATACCAGCTTCTACCTTTCCTACAAGGTCAGCCCCAACATCAGCAGCTTTCGTATAAATACCACCTCCTACACGAGCAAAAAGTGCAATTGACTCTGCTCCAAGTGAAAAACCTGCAAGTGCCTCAAGGACTACAGTCATATCGTTAACTCCATTGGCAGTCCATGTTCCGCCCATGAAAAATTGAAATAATAGAATGAATAGTACACTTAGCCCGAATACAGCCAGACCTGCAACTCCTAGTCCCATTACGGTTCCTCCGGTGAATGAAACTTTCAATGCTTGAGGCAAGCTAGTTCTTGCAGCTTGTGTTGTTCTTACGTTTGCTGCAGTTGCGATTCTCATACCGATGTTTCCAGCCCATGCTGAAAAGAATGCACCAATAACGAATGCTACGATGATGAACCAGTGCGTGGTTTCTACCATCATTGAGATTACTCCTAATAGAATACCAGCAATTACAACGAATATGGCTAGTATTCTGTATTCAGCACTAAGAAATGCCAATGCCCCTTCTCTGATGTAGTTTGCAAGTGTCTGCATCTTTTCTTCACCAGCATCTTGCTTGTATACCCAGCGAGATTTGATGATCATCACAAGAAGCCCTAGTAGACCAAGGGCAGGCACTAAATAGATTAATTTATCCATGATTTTTTATATGGTTTTCAAAAACAGTGCGCAAAGATAGGTCAACTAGTTTTTATAGAAAACCATTTAAAAAGAACTTTGAAGTGGTTCTTGTAGAAGAAATTACTGCGCGCTCGAATTAATGTAATTCAAGAATTCATTTTTGATATTTTGATCTTCGAATTTTCCAGAGAAGAAGGCTGTTCCAGTCCTACTATTGGTATCATTTACTCCTCTGGATGCTACGCACAAGTGAGTGGCATCCATAACAACAGCAATATCCTCTGTATTCAACAGACTTTTTAGCTCGTTACCTATTTGCATAGTCAATCGCTCTTGAACTTGTGGCCTTTTTGCGAAATACTGTACTATTCTATTGATTTTTGATAGACCAATCACTTTGCCACTAGAAAAATATGCTACATGAGCTCTACCAATAATTGGCACGAAATGATGTTCACAATTTGAGTAGAAGGTAATATCTTTTTCTACCAGCATTTCATTATACTGATATTTATTTTCAAATAGCTTAACATCGGGCTTATTGGCAGGGTTAAGACCAGAAAAAACTTCCTTTACATACATCTTCGCGACTCTGTAAGGTGTACCCTTAAGACTATCATCTTCCAAGTCTAATCCAAGAATTTGCATAATTTCTTTAAAATGCTTTTGGATCAATTCGATTTTTAACTCATCGTCTTGCTCAAATGCATCGGGTCTCATTGGGGTTTCTGAAGACCAACCTGCATGGTCATCCCCTTCTTGATCATACTTAAGCTGGGTATTCGACAAAGTTTCTTTCTGTTTCATAAAGCGTTATTTTCATCTCATACTTCTCTTCGATTTTATCCCTAAGAAGGTCATAAATGACTTTCACGATATTTTCGGCTGTCGGATTGAGATTTTTAAATTCCTCTGTATCTAAATTAAGGTTTTTATGATCGAAACGGTTCAAAACCTGACTTTTAATCAGGTCGCTTAGTTTCTTCATATCGTATACATAACCAGTCTCAGGATCAACCTCCCCTGTTAAACTGACGATAACTTCATAGTTATGCCCGTGCCAATTTGGATTATTACATTTATCAAATACCTCCTCATTTTTTTCGTCAGTCCAATTAGGATTATGAAGCCTATGAGCGGCGTTGAAATGTTCTTTTCTCTTGACTGTTACTCTGTGCATTCTGCAAAATTACCGGAACCTATAACAACAACATGAACAAAGATGTTTCGATGGCTATGAATTTATTTCTACTTGACGTTGTTTTGCCATGAACTTTAAGGCATGGAAATTCCAGAAATCAAAAGAAAAATAGCGGAATATAAAGCTGAGGGAAAAAGACTGTTCACCACGTCTTCCTTTCAGACACACAGCATTCCTATGCTCCATATATTAAGTGAAATAGATAATTCCATCCCTGTATATTTTATAAATACAGGATATCTTTTTCCGGAAACTGTTTCTTTTCGAGATCAGATTGCACAACGTTTGGGATTGACTATTGTGGATTTGAAGCCCAATACGCCAAAATTTATGCAGCGTGAAACGAATGGGAAATTAATGTTTACCACAGATCCGGATCATTGCTGCTACCTAAACAAGACTCAGCCGATGGAATCCGTACTAGCTACCCATGATGTGTGGATCAATGGAGTGAGGGGAGATCAAAGTGCAGTAAGAAAAGCAATGAAGGTAGAACAACCAGCGCCGTTTGACAGTATTAGATTCCATCCAATGTTGGATTGGGACAATAGAAGAATATTCGCATATATAAAAGAACATAACCTACCCAAACACCCCCTTGATGCTAAAGGCTATATCAGCATAGGTTGTGAGCCCTGTACTAGAAAAATGGATCTAGATATGCAGGAACGAGAAGCAAGATGGTTTGGCCTAAACAAAGTTGAGTGTGGACTTCACACGGATTTAGTGAAATAGAATTAGTAGAAGTTTAAGTGAATACAGATTACTGATTCGCTAATTAACCAATAACAGAACATGAAAGTATTGATTACCGGGGGAACCGGTTATGTTGGAACGAAACTGGCTAAACACCTAGTGGGCTTGAAGGAAATAGAAAAAATCATCGTGTATGATAATCTTAGCAAGGGTCATTACAACTTTTTTTTAGGTCAGGATTATGATCATTCGGAGAAAATCCAGGCTATCAGCGGAGATATTTTAGATACAAGGCAACTTAAAAAGTTAATGAAGGATGTAGATGTTGTTGTCCATCTGGCTGCTATTGTAACAACACCATTTGCAAATACTGATCCCCACTTTTATGAGCAGGTAAATCACTGGGGGACCGCTGAAGTGGTCTACAGCGCTGAAGAATCTGATATTTCAAAATTCATATACTTAAGTAGTACTTCCGTTTATGGCGCTAGTGAGCAAGTAGCCACAGAAGAAACGGTTCCAGCGCCCTCGACTTTTTATGGCATTTCAAAACTTCGAGGCGAAGAGCATGTAAGCAGATTGGCAGAGAAGAAAACAGCAATAAATATTCGTGGGGGAAACGTCTATGGATATAGTAAGTCTATGAGGTTTGATGCCGTTATCAATAGGTTCATGTTTGATGCCAACTTCAACAACCGCATTCAAATCAATGGCAATGGAAAACAGTCAAGAGCATTTATTCATGTTGATTACCTCTGTCATTCACTCGCGCAAGTGATCACAAAAGATGTAGTCAGTGGCACGTACAACCTCGTTGATAAAAACCTTCAAATTCTTGATATCGTGGATGTATTAAAAGAAATCTATCCTTCTTTAGAATTCTTATTTACAAATCAACATATGAATTTAAGAGAATTGAAGATCAGCTCTGATAGTAAATTATTTGACCAGATCGATAGATTTGAAACAAAAGAATTAAAAGCTGAACTAGAGGAGTTTAAAAAGCAATTTGCTTTTTAAACGCTACCTACCCGAATGAATACAGGAAAGGTGACTTCCCGCGTTCCCTCTTTCCAAATTTTAGAGAGGTCACTTTTTAATTTTTCTATTGGGTCCTGATCGTTTGCCTTTTTGTAATGCTGAACTGCTGACCAGGTGCTGATGTAACCTGTCAGCTGATCTAAGCTCATTTTACTCTTTATGTCGAAGTTTTCATTGATCTCCAACTCTTCATACGGAAACGGTATTGTTTCGTATCTGTCTTCAATGTGATCCCGCTCTGGATCCCAATATGGCTTGGTCACATCCCAATAAAATGATTGAATGATGGGATTCAATTCTTCATCAACCTGCACTAAACCATATCCGAATAGCGCTAGCGCACCTTCAGGTTTCAAGACACGCTTAACCTCCTCATTAAATGCTTTATGATCAAACCAATGAGCTGCTTGCGCCACAGTAACCAAATCAAAATGGTCATCTGGAAAATTTGTTTGCTCTGCTGGTTGTTTTGAGTATTCAATATTTGGTCTATGTGAAGCATTTTCAAGTTGCTTTTCACTGATATCTGTGGCTTGAACATTCGCAAAAGATTCTGCAAGCGCCACTGCAAGCTGACCATTACCAGTCCCACAATCCCAGCATACTTCATGATTGGTAAGAGACAATAAAAAGTCAATGAGCTTTTGCGAATAGACCGGACGGAACTTTGCGTAATCGTCGGATTGGATGGAAAAATTATCTTTCATTTATTTTTAGTCTCGAATGAAGTCGAAGGTATTAATTACATGTAAAAATTCAATAGAAGCACAATTGATTAAAAATCAGCTGGGAAACGAAGGAATTGAATCCTATCTTTTCAATGAGAATTTTTCAAACCTAATGCCATATATGCATAATATAATGGGTAGTGGTGTTCAAGTTGCAGTATTAGAAAGCGATTTTGCCAAAGCAAGGGAGATTCTAAAACTGGACGGTCCAGTTCGTTGTCCGAACTGCGGTTCGGAAAAACTCCTAGATAATTTCGCTAGAAAAGAAAATAAATTTATTGCTTTCCTTATTGCCCTATTTCTAGCTGGACCTGTTGGAAATCTATTGGGGAATTTCAAATGCGAAGATTGTAACACTGAGTTTAGCAGATAGTCTATCTGGTACACTTTTGCTTGGCGTCCTACATCATCAACACCTTCCAGGCAGTGTCTACCTCACCTTCGTTTAGAAGGTCAGCTGCTAACTTGTGCAGCTCGAGTTGGATATTCTCTTCATCGTCAAATGAGTCTAGAATAGCACGAACCTCTGGTTCATTTTCAAAGTCTTTTACTTCTTCCGCTGTTGGTAAAGCTTCTACGTTGCCTAGCTGACCTAGGTGGTTGCCTGTTAGAACCGTACTTGTTCTGATTCTATCAGGAATTTGGTCTACGCCTATGCCCATGGTTGTCAATGGTTTGGTTACTTCAAATATAGCATCTCCGTTCGCTCTAGCATACCAATTACCCCCCATTCTTGAGACCAAATCTATTTTTCTTACATCGATTTTTCCATTTTCATCCAGCACACGATCTGCAATATGAATCAATTGCACTTCGCATATTACTAATTGACCGGCACCACCTTCTTCTCCTAATGACTTCACTTCTATCACCTTGCACTCAAAAGAGACAGGTGCCTCTTTCACTCTTGGCGGTTGCACCCGCTCTGACGAAACTTCTGTAAATCCCGCCTTTTCAAATTCATTTACTCCTTTAGCATATTCTGTACTACTCAAAGACATCTGCTGTACCATATCATACGACACGATATTGACAACCACCTCGGGGTGCGCTTTCACATTATCGAGTGTGTGTTTGGTCGTATTGTCTCTACCCCTTCGTGCGGGAGAGAATATCATGATCGGAGGATTTGCGCTAAAAACGTTGAAAAAGCTAAACGGGCTTAGATTCACGTTCCCATCTTTATCAACCGTGCTTGCGAAAGCAATAGGTCTAGGTGCAACAGCACTCAATAAATGTCCATGAAGCTGCGGTACTGGTATTTCTTTTGGATCGATTGTCATTTCGCCGGTAATACTTTAGTTGAAACCTCACCAAAACCGATTCGAACACCATCCTTCTCTCCATGCCCTCTCATGATAACCGTATCACCATCCTGGATAAACTTACGCTCAGTTCCATCAGGCATTGTCACGGGCTTTGTTCCCTTCCAGGTGATCTCTAACATCGATCCAAATTCATGCGACTCAGAACCTGAGATTGTACCACTGCCATACATATCTCCAGTCTGGATGTTACAGCCATTTACCGTTTGATGAGCCAGTTGCTGGGCCATGTTCCAGTACATGTATTTGAAATTCGAATTACCAACTACTTTTTCTTCACCACCCTCTGGTTGAATCGCCACTTCCAAGTTGATATCGAAGTGTTTGTTTCCTTCATACTGCAAATAAGGAAGTACAGGGGGATCTTGTTTTGGACCCGGAATCCTGAATGGCTCTAGCGCATCGAGAGTTACAATCCATGGTGAAATACAGGAAGCAAAGTTCTTCGCCAGAAATGGACCTAATGGCACATATTCCCACTTTTGAATATCCCGAGCTGACCAATCATTGAAAAGCACCATACCAAAGATGTAATCCTCAGCTTTCTCAACAGGAATTGACTCGCCAAGTTCATTTGTTCCGCAAGTAATGAATGCGGTCTCTAATTCAAAATCCAACAGTTTACATGGCCCAAATACTGGAGGCTCGTCATCATTTGGCTTTTGTTGGCCTTTAGGTCTGTGTATAGGAACGCCTGATTCTATGATTGAAGATGATCTACCATGATATCCTACTGGCAAATGTTTCCAATTTGGCATTAATGCGTTGTCCGGATCTCTAAACATGCATCCAACATTAAACGCATGTTGTTCGCTCGAGTAAAAGTCAGTGTAATCTCCTATCCTAACAGGAAGACACATTTTCACTTTGTCTTGATCTAGTAAGATAGAGCCTAAAGCATAGTGATTTTGAAGTTCATCATTTCCTTCTTGGAGGATTTCAGAAATACGATTCCTTACTGAACGGCTCATAGCTTTCCCCAGATTCATGAAATTGTTGAGAACATCATGTTCAAATATTTTCTCCGGTAATCCCAATCCGTCAAGCATTCCATGCTCTTGCAGAACCGAAAGGTCTAGTACTTTATCACCAATAGCGACTCCTACTCGCTTAATTCCCTCTTTTTTAAAAATACCGAAAGGCAGGTTTTGGATGGGGAAATCTGAATTTTCAGGTACTTCTACCCATGATTTTAGATTGGGGTTGTTGGCCGCTATATCCATATTTTGATTTTTTATTCTGGTACTGCAAATATGCATGGCATAATTACATCCACAAAGAGGTAAAGAAGCAAGAGAGCTACTAAATTTGCGGGTTCAAAAATTTTAACGAGACGATAGCGCACTCATGAGCATTTCTGCACAATATGACCCGACCCAAGTAGAGGACAAATGGTACCAGTACTGGATGGATCGAAATTTCTTTCACGCCACACCAAAGACTGGCAAGGAAGCATTCACTATTGTAATTCCTCCTCCTAACGTCACTGGCGTCCTACACATGGGACATATGCTCAACAATACCATCCAGGATGTGCTTACTCGTAAGGCGCGCATGGAAGGCAAAGAAGCATGCTGGGTACCTGGAACAGATCATGCCTCTATTGCTACCGAAGCCAAGGTGGTGAAGATGCTACGTGAACAAGGCATCAAGAAATCAGACTTGTCAAGAGATGAATTCATGAAGCATGCCTGGGAGTGGAAAGAAAAATATGGAGGCATCATCCTGGAGCAACTTAAAAAACTCGGCGCATCGTGTGATTGGGATAGAACAGGTTTCACCATGGATCCCAACTACCATGACGCGGTAATCAAGCAGTTTGTAGACCTGTACAAGAAAGGATATATCTATCGCGGTCTGCGTATGGTAAACTGGGATACAGAAGCGCAAACCACCATTTCTAATGAAGAGGTGATCTACAATGAAGACGGTGAAAAGGCGATCCTGTATCATGTAAAGTACCAGATCAAAGATTCAGATGAATTTGTAACCATAGCCACGCAACGTCCTGAGACGATCATGGGCGATACTGGCATTGCCGTAAACCCAAGCGATGACCGATTCAAGCATTTGATTGGTAAAAAGGCGTTGGTTCCTTTCATCAATCGTGAGATTCCTATCATCGGTGACGATTATGTAGAATTGGATTTTGGAACGGGTTGCTTGAAAGTAACGCCTGCGCATGATCCTAATGACTATGAAATTGGTCAAAGACACAATCTCGAAACCGTAGATACCATCAATCTTGACGGTACTTTGAATGAGAAATGTGAGATCGACAAGTACATAGGTGAAGATCGATTCAAGGTTCGTAAGATGATCGTTAAAGATCTAAAGGCTGCCGAAATCCTGGTGAAAGAAGAAGAGTTTATTACTAAGATTGGTCGTTCTGAACGAACCAACTCTGTTGTAGAGCCTAAGCTCTCCTTACAGTGGTTCATCAAGATGAAAGACATCTCCAGACGTGCGCATAAAGCGGTAATGGATGATGAAATTCAATTATTCCCTTCAAAGTTTAAGAACACTTACAATCACTGGATGGAGAATGTGCGAGACTGGTGTATCTCACGTCAGCTTTGGTGGGGACAACGAATTCCAGCCTATTACTATGGCGATGGTGAAGATGATTTTGTAGTTGCTCATAATATGGATGAGGCAATAGAAGAAGCGAGAAAAGCAACAGGGAATGATGGCTTGACAGCAAACGATCTTAGACAAGACGAAGATGTACTCGATACGTGGGCATCGTCAAACTTGTGGCCAATTGCTGTATTTGACGGGTTTAATGACAACTGCTTTGACAAGGAAACGGGAAAAATTGATAAGAGTAAAAACGAAGATTTGAACTTCTTCTATCCTACCCAAACCTTGGTTACTGCTCCAGAGATCTTGTTTTTCTGGGTAGCTCGCATGGTGATTGCTGGATACGAATACCTGGATGAGAAGCCATTTGAAAATGTATACCTCACAGGAATCGTACGTGACAAGCAGCGTCGTAAAATGTCCAAGTCGTTGGGTAACTCACCTGATCCATTGGATCTGATCAAACAGTACGGTGCAGATGGGGTAAGAACCGGAATGTTATTCAGTTCTCCTGCCGGAAACGATTTATTGTTTGATGAGAAGCTGGTAGAGCAAGGAAGAAATTTTTCCAATAAAATTTGGAATGCCTTCCGATTAGTAAAAGGATGGGAAATCACAGATTCGGAGCAACCAAAAGTAAATGCGCAAGCTATTGCATGGTTTGAAAGCAAGCTCAACAAAGGTTTGACAGAACTGGAAGATCATTTTTCTAAGTATCGAATGTCTGACGCGTTGATGACAGCATATAAACTGATTTGGAATGACTTCTGCAGCTGGTATCTCGAGTGGATCAAGCCTGAATATGGCAAGCCGATTGACGCGAAGACACATGCTGCAACCATCGAGCTTTTTGAGAAGGTATTGAAGCTCCTACATCCATTCATGCCTTTCATTACAGAAGAGCTGTGGCATGAGTTGAAAGATCGTCAAGACGGGGAAGCAATCATCGTTGCTGAATGGCCAAAGGCTGAAAGCTTTGATGAGAACATTCTAAAAGAAGCAGATCTGTTGTTTGAGATTACTTCAGGAGTTAGGAACATACGAAACTCAAAAGGTATCTCACCCAAGCAAAGCTTGGATTTATTTACTAAATCGAGTTCCATAGCTGAAATAGGTGACTCGTTATCTAAACTCAGCAACCTATCTTCTATCGGTCATGAAGATAAACCAGCTAATGCTTTCAGCTTCGTGGTAGGGTCGGACGAATTCTTCATCCCAGCATCCGAGAACATCGACATAGAAGCGGAGAAGAAAAAGATCGAAGACGAACTAAACTACACGCGTGGTTTCATGAAGTCTGTAGAGAAAAAGCTTTCCAATGAGAAGTTTGTAAATGGTGCGCCCGAGCAAGTTGTAGCGATGGAACGCAAGAAACTCGCTGACGCCGAAGCAAAGGTGAAGACGCTGGAAGAGAGCTTGGCGAGTTTATAAACATGATGGGATGATTGAATTAAACCCAAATGTTGAGGTCCTTTTTGAAGATTTAAGAAGGCTAGGTATTAACTCCTTTTTAGTAAGCAGAAAATTTAAAATAATGCTTAATGAAGAGGATATGCATGAACTTTGGCGTGATAGAATTTGGATTGCAGGACAAAAGAGAAATGTAACTACTGGCCCTAATCAGGAAATGTATAAAGCTGTTCAAGCATTTGCTTCTTTTATGAATCAAATCGAATCAGATCAAAGTGCAGATGATCTTGTGGCTCAGACAATAATTTCATTTATTGATTCTTTTGATATTAGACAAAACCTTAAAGATATTAAAGAGAGTTTTGGCTTTGTCTCATTCAGTAATGACAACCGTTTGTATTTAATCGATTCAATCGCTAGGCATAACAGAAGAAAATTTAAACCAAAAACTCCTGTGAAAAATCTCGATCAAGAGACTGTTGAATCAGAGGGTGAAAAAGAGAATTCCAAGATATTCATTGTTCATGGTCATAATGAAGGCATGAAGGAGGGTGTTGCGAGATTCGTTGAAAAACTTGGTTTTAATGGAATTATCCTCCACGAACAACCTAATGAAGGCAAAACAATAATAGAAAAATTCACAAAATATTCCGATGTAGGTTTTGCTATTGTTTTGCTTTCAGCTGATGATTTTGGCTTTAAAAAAGACCAAGCTTCAGATCGAGCAAAACTTAGGGCTAGGCAAAATGTAATTATGGAGCTTGGATATTTTCTTGGTAAAATTGGTAGAGAAAAAGTAGTTGCATTACATGAAACTGTCAAAAACTTTGAATTTCCATCAGATTATTCGGGAGTACTCTACATTCCTTATGGTGATAATTGGAAAGTTGATCTCGCAAAGGAATTAAAAGCGGCAGGCTTCCAAATAGATATGAATAAAATATTCGAATAACCATGCCAGTTTACTGATCAAAAACCAACATTCGATCTCACCCGTCTACCCTTCCCATGAAATGGTCAAGCATGTGTATTTCTTGTTGTTGTTTTTAAGGGAGGTAGAGCGATCTAGCTAAGCAACTTGGAAAGCCTGGTTCTATAGAATAGCTTTATCAACTCTTCATTTATTTATTATAGCATAATGTGGAATCCATTTAGGAAAAGAAAAAAAACAATCAACTAAATGATGCTGGGCTGAAAGACCTTGAGCTTCATGTAGCAGGATCTACAATAAGACACAGCCACTTTGACGACTTGGAGTATTACAAAAACACCGAAGATCTCGATAGCGAATTCATTGAAAAATGGGTCATTCCCTTTTACATGGTTAAGCTTCAGAAGGATGAGTACCTCAAAAACTTCGAATCAATTTCAGGAGAATTGTCAGAGGAAATTGTCAAAAAATTATTAGGCGATTTTAACTGGCGAACAAGAATTGTTGGTGCAACATTCGCCGCAATTATGAATTATCAAAACTTCGAGTCACAAATAGGAACACTTCTCCTTAAAAGCGAAGTTACATTCGCTGCAAACGGATATGTTTTAGCTCTTGCCAGATTCAATACGCCGAAATCAATCGAGTATTTGCAGAAATATTTGGATTATTACCTGGAAGAAAAGGAATTATGGTTCGATCAAGATGATGTAATGGCAACATTAAAGTGGCTTGATATGCAAAACAACTCCTCTTACCATCTAGATTTTATGGAAAAATGGAACACTTTCGTATCAGATAAGGAAAACTGGAACTTAGATAGGGCTTTAAGCAGAATTGAAGAAGAAATGAAATCTATTACAGAATTATCCGAACTTGCCAAAACTTCAAAAGATCTATGAGTCAGTTTAAATACTTTAATGGCCCAAGAGAAGATATGTCAGATCTTTTGGATGAGGCAGAGAAATCACCATGACTAACAACCAACTTTGGGAAAAACTCAAGCACTTCGAAGTTGGTGATCCTAACTCAGAATTCAACTTCATAGACCGACTAGCAAGAGAAAATGACTGGTCTATGGAATTTTCAATCCGAGTCTTTGAGGAATACAAGAAGTTTATTTTTCTCATTTGTATTGCAGAACATCCTTTAACTCCCTCCGATCAGGTAGATCAGGCCTGGCATTTGCACTTACTCTACACAGAATCTTACTGGCAAGAAATGTGTAAGGATACGCTAGGAAAGAATATTAACCATGGCCCTACAAAAGGAGGGCAATCTGAAAAAGATAAGTACAACGATTGGTATGCTAAAACGAAGGAAGTCTATCGAAACGTTTTTGAAACAGATCCTCCAGAAGATATATGGCCGCCAAGTCACATTAGATTTGGACAGCTTAATTTCACACGAGTAAATCGACATACCAATTGGGTTATCAAAAAACCTAAATTATTCACCAAATGGAAACGCTAAAAAAACTCACTCCGGCAGAAACTCTACTTCTAAGAGATCAATCAAAAGTTATATTGAAAGATCTCTTAAAATACACCCTTATTGATCTAATCATAAAAAAGGTCCTGATTGTAGAAGAGGAGGAAGAACAATCTCACCCTAATAATCCAGTTCGCAGTGTATCCTATGTGAAAGTTGGCCCAAATTACAAGTCATATACGTTCAAGCGTCATGAATTAGTATTTGCAAATCCATTTTTAGGGAATGATGAAATTAGAATTTTATTCCGCCACCTGATCAAAATGGGCTTTGAAAATGCAGCTGGGCTTAAGTTATTCGTCTTTGAAAGAATCGTCAAAAGCAAGGAAATGGAAGGTATGTTGAAGACTTCCTGGTTCAATAAGCTCTTTGTATATATCAACCTAAGTGATAAAGGAGATATAAAAAGTAAAAAAGTACAAGATGAGCTTAAAGAACTTGAAAAAACGCTTGCATCCATTATTAAAAAAGAACCAGAGCAAGGGAAAGATATTGTTACCGCATTAGCGGGAAATATCTTTTTACTAGAAGGCTTTGACTACAAATTGCTTGAAAAGATTGACTCGGAGATGGCTGAGGAGATGAAGAAGCAGAAAGACTCTTCTGGTGATTATGGATGTGCTGGATGCTACATCTACTTTGACTCTTACTCTTCATCTTTTGATAGTGAAGCAAGCTCTTTTGATTCAGGAGGAGACAGTGGGTGCGGGGGCACATCCGGATGCAGTGGTTGTTCCGGATGCGGAGGATGCGGTGGCTGTGGATAAATCCGTAACCTAATTTGGATTCATAGCACCATCTATCAAGCCATCCTCTTCTATTCCTTCAAGTCCGTTGTCTTTATTCTTTATTTCAATCTTCTGCTTTAAGGAGAACTTCCCTGTCTTATCAGTAAGTTCTTCTGCGATCTGCGAGATATCGTAAGACAAATCATGATAGCTCTTCATAATGTTCGCTACATGCTTGGCAGAAGTAGCTGCTTGCTCCGAGCCTGCAGCAGTCTCCTCAGAAATCACCACGATTTGCTCAATGAGAGAGACTATTTGTTTGATATCGTTGGTCTGTTTTTGAGTCGATTCTACAATATCATTCGACATATCAAAAGTAGAATTATAGCTATCCAGGATCTCATTGAATGAAATTTGAGCGTGCACTACAGAGTCTGCACTTTCCTTCACAACGCCATTCATCTCTTTGATAAACTTGCTGGTTTCGTTGGCAGAGTTTTGGACATTGGCCACCAGCTTCTCAATATCTTTTGCTGAACTTTGTGATTGCTCTGCAAGTTTTCTAATCTCATCCGATATCACAGAAAATCCTTTTCCTGCATCACCTGCTTGAGCAGCCTCGATAGCCGCGTTTAAAGCCAATAAATTGGTCTGAGAAGCAATGCTTTGTATAATGTTGAGTATTCCAGAAATCTCAGAGGAATACTTGGAAAGATCGTTGATCGACTCGGTACTCTTTTCAAAAAACGCTAGGATATCCTTAAAGCTATCTCCTACTTTCCCAATCGTTCCAACACCATTCTTACTTCGATCCACTCCATTCGACGAAGCTCCATTAATCGCTTCTGCCTGATTACTTATCTGGCCAGATGAACGCATAATGTTTTCCACCAAAGCAGAAGTATTATTAACCTGCATTACTTGATTACCGGCGCCTGAGCTTATTTCTGAAATTACTGCAGACATTTCTGAAATTTGCAAACTCACTTGCTCACTATTTTCATTACTTACATGCGCAATAGACTTGATTTTTTCTGCCTGATCAACGATATCAGTAATCAATTCAGAAACTTTATCCAACGCTTTATTCAGATTGTCCGACAGTTGTAAGACTTCTCCTTTTGTATCCATTCGAAAGCGCTCAGTAAGGTCACCATCCGCGAGGTGATTGACGATTCTATCTAGTTCTTGAAAAGGCTTGAGCAACGATTCGAACAGGTCATTGATTGACTGCCCCAATTTCCTCCACTCCCCAGTGTGCGTCTCAGTATCCATACGGAAGCTGTAGTTTCCAGATTCCACCACATGATTGATGATTTTTTCAGTTTCACTTACTGCATTCAAAAGATTCGCTTGCTGACTTTCAAGTTCTAATCGCTGCTGATCAGATTCGTCACTTTTAATTTTTAACTGCTCCTTTTGCTCAACAATACTCTTTTCAAACTTTTGGTTGACAGAGACCAACAAATAGAGTTCGAATAGGATGATGAATGCGGTAGCTGTGGTGGAAATATTGTACTTCAATAATGAAGGATCAACAAAGGGTAATTCCGATACTGGCAACCCGAGTAGCGCCTGGATCTCATCAAAGAAGAGAAAGTTAAGAAACATCCCTATCAGGGTTATATTGAAGAATGTACGTTCTCTTTTAAAATCAAATATTACAGCCGTACCGACAATCACAGGCCACAGGTGAATCTTCGTAGTAGGCAAGCGCATCATTCCCGGATCTATGCCTTGCGCAATAAATTGAAGATTGAAGTAGTAGAATGAAAGTGACAGATAAATCGCTACACCAAATAATAAAAACAACCTCGCATACTTATGCAGCCCCATCCGATTGAGGATGAAACTTATGACTGGAACTGGTAACAAGACCAGTGTCTCTGTGGCTGCTTCCATCACGCCAGAAGCGATCTGAACTAAACTTAGCACAGACAGCATCGGAATAAGAAATAGAATGAGGCAATTTGCGTAGAAAATACGATTCTTAATGATATCCTCCATGCCAGGGTTTGTCCCAGCATACAGAACTTCTCTTTTAAACCAATTCATATAGGGTGGTCGGGTTTAATATTAGATAGTGAAACTTTAAAAAAAAGTAAAGTTTTCCTTAACTCCTAGGTTAGCATCAAGAAACTCAAAACAGCATATGCAAAAAAGTCGTGAGAATGTTATTTCCTAAGACGCTTAAGTTCTTCCTCAATTTTAGACAATCGATCTTCAGTCTTGTCAGGCATTGGAATGTGCGGGCTTGCAATTGCTACAACTGAATATATTTTGTAAATGGAATCTAGCTTGTACGTTTTATCGGAATACTTTGAATCATCAGCTGATAGAATAAATTCTTGTGATTGCAAATTTGTCAGCCTCCTTATCACAAGTTCTTGATCAGTGACCAGAATTAACACTTTATTAATTAGCTGATCTATTTCACTTTTTTCTATCTCCTTCCCAAAAAGAATATCTCCATGTTTGATGCCGTGATCACTAATGGTCATTTCCGTACCATTCATTTCAAAGGCGATATCAGGTTGTTGCGATAATGCAGGAAATCCTGTCTGCTCCAGTCCATCGATAAAACTTTTATCGGTATGATGAACAACATAATCCAAATGTCCACCAGCTCTTACCAGCCTCACATTTAGATTCGGTGATCTATCACTCCCTTTTAATTGATGTGCCTTATTTAGCTTTTCATTAAGCGTATTTACCTTAAATATCTCATTTACAGTAAGCTTACGTGTCAACAATGAGTCAACTGAAATGCCAAAATAATTAGCCATCGATATCAACATTTCTATCTTAGGCTCTGATCTCCCCTCTTCATAAGCACCCACACTCGCACGCGCTAAATTGAAAATCTTTGCAAAATCAGCTTGACTTAGCTTTTTAGCTTGCCTGATTTTTTTGATGTTTTCACCAACGTAAGAAAGATTTATTCTATTTTTTTTAGCCATGCCAAAACTTTTAGCAGTTCTTTCCGTAAATGTATCTAAATTTGTTAAAACAGTCAATCGAAGTAAATTCGATACTGAACCTCAAACACACAGTTAAATGAACCACAATTTCGAAAAAGTAAGAGAGTACCTATTAGAACTGGACTTTACACTTGTACAAGAAGACGAAGCGGAAGGAGTCTTTGTTATAGATAAAGAAGATGAAGGGCTTACAAATGTTGTCTTGATTGTTGCCGAGCCAATGGTAATTGTAGAGCAGTTTTTATTTGAACTCAAGAATCCAACATCGGACGCTTACAAACAGCTACTAATCAAAAACCGAGACATCATTCATGGCGCATTTGCAATGGATGATTCCGGAAAAGTTTTCTTCAGAAACACACATGAGTGCGAAAACCTTGACTTAAATGAAATCGAGGCTACACTCAACTCACTAGCACTGCTATTGAGCGAGTATTCTGCTGAAATAATTGAACTAAGTAAATAATTGACAAAACGAACTAAATAATAAAGCAATGGGAGTATTTAAGAGACTTTTTAAAGTAGGACAGTCAGAAGCACATTCTGCAATAGATAAATTGGAGAACCCAATAAAAATGACGGAGCAAGGTATCAGAGATTTGAAAAAAGATCTTGATGAAAGCTTAAAAGCATTAGCTGAAGTAAAAGCTATGGCTATCCGTTCGAAAAACGATGTGAAAACTCATAAGTCGAAAGCCGATGAGTATGAAAATAAAGCGATCCAATTGTTGAAGAAAGCTCAATCTGGAGAGTTAGATGCTGGTGAAGCTGATAGATTGGCTTCTGAAGCTTTATCTAAGAAAGAAAGCTATACTAAAGATCTGAACAGTGCGAAGGAGGACATGAATCGATTCGATGCAAATGTTACTCAGCTGGACAGTAAGATAAAAAAGTTAAAGTCAGATATCAGTACTTACGAAAACGAACTTCGCACCTTGAAGGCACGCGTGAAAGTGAGCGAGGCTACTGCTAAAGTAAACAAGCAAATGGCGCAAATCGACTCAAGTAGTACGGTATCTATGCTAGAACGCATGAAAGATAAAGTAGCTCAGCAAGAGGCACTAGCAGAAGCATACGGTGAAGTAGCTGGAGAAGATAAATCTCTAGACGACGAAATAGACAGCGCGCTTGGCGAGTCGGATAATTCTGATGATCTAGCTGCATTGAAGGCTAAACTTGGAATGGACAAGAAATGATAATCACAGATGTAATAAAGGCCGCTTTGATCATTATTATCGCGGTCTTTCTATTCGGATTTATCTTCAGCTTCCTTTTCAAAGTTGGAATCATACTCCTGATAGTACTTGCAGCGATCTATTTAATTAAGAAAATATTCACTGAATAATATGTTTAGTAACCCATTTAAAAAGAAGAAAGAACCAGAATATGACGTAACAAACCTGAGCGTCTTAGATCTGGATACCGGTTTCATATTTGACTATGATATGAAGTCATGGGTAGTTCAAGAAACATATGAGTACGATTGGGGAAATAATAATTATTCCAACGAATATAAAGTACATAGTGGTGATGAAACGGCATTCTTAAGTGTGGAGGATGATGGTGATATTAATCTAAGCATGGTAAAGTCCATTAAGCTTAGAACCATAGAGGAAGACATAAGTGATGAAATCACCAAGAACAAGAAGCCGCCAAAGACCATTCATTATCAAAATGAGTCGTATTTTCTGGAAAATGATTCTGCAGGATACTTTCGTGATACCACAAAGAAGACAGAGGATTGGGAGGAACTAATCACGTGGGAATACTATAATGAGGCAGAAGATAAAATTGTATGCTTTACGCAGTGGGATGAACACAATATTGATGCAGCAGCAGGAAAAGTGATCGAGGTACATCAAATTACAGATATCATCCCTGGTGAGAAGTAAAATCCATTAATGAGATATAACTTTATATCATCAAAGCACTGCAAACTTTTATTCAAATAACTATTAGATGAAAAATATCAGATCCATTGTTTTGCTAAGCCTTGTCATCTTCATGGTTTCATGTGGAGGATCAGATTTCGTTAAGAGTCCAACTGACGATATCGTAAGAGATCTTCCTAGAGATGAGGTATTCTCTATCATCCTTTATGATATGGATCAAAAAGGAAACTTTTCTAACACTTATTATCATAGATATCAGGTGATAAGAGAAATAGAGGGTGAAGTATCAGAATCTATTACAGACTGGAAAGAGGTAAGCGAACGAGAATTTAGTAAGCACATCGATGACATGGGAATGGAAATCGTGGCACGCGATTCTACTGGAACTCTGAATAAAACAGCAGCTCCTCCGGGATACAATAATTATGTTGGAAACCCAAGATATGGAAGATGGGAAAATCATGGAGGCACCAGTTTCTGGGCTTTTTATGGGCAATATGCTTTCATGAGCAGTCTTTTCCGAATGTCCATGTTCCCTGTACACCGTTCTTATTACAATGATTGGAGAGGTAACTATTACGGAACTGGTAGGACCTACTATGGGCCAGCAGGTGGAAGCAGATACTACGGTACAGGAAGTGGTTATAGTCGAACAAATAATCCTACATCTTCCTGGAACTCGAATAGATCATCATCATTCAAAAGCCGTGTAGCAAGTAGAACATCACGTTCTAGTGGAAGAAGTAGTAGCAGTAGATCACGAGGAGGAGGAAGAGGAAAATAACTTAACTTGACAATATCTAGATAGACCTAAACTAAAGATTATGATTAGCATATTAGATGGTGCACTTACCACATTGCTCTACATTCTTGCCAGCTTCATCCTATTTGTAGTTGGCAAATTCGTTTATCAACTTTTTCACCCAAAAGTTAAAATATCGTTTGAGCTGGTTGAAAATGACAACCTGGCTTTTGCCTTTGCCCATGTTGGTTATTTTATTGGTCTTCTGCTTGCAATTGGAAGTGCCGTATTAGGTGAATCATATGGACTTATAGAGGATTTAATCAATATAGGTATCTACGGTACCTTATCCATCATCCTATTAAACCTCTCCATCATCATAAATGACAAGCTGATTCTTTCTAGGTTCGATTTAAAAAAAGAAATACTTGGGGATAAAAATGTGGGTTCTGGTATTGCAGAAGGAGCCAATGCTATCGCAACAGGTCTAATTGTTCTTGGCGCTATCCATGGCGAAGGATATGGAACTGGAGGCCCAATAGTTACTGCGGTTCTTTATTGGTTGTTAGGCCAAGGTATCATGTTCTTAACTACTGTAGTTTATAACCTCATTACTCCATTCGATATTCATGAGCACATTGAAAAGAACAATGTAGCTGTAGCTGTCGGATATGCTGGAGCTATAATCGCTATTGCTAACTTGATTCGATTTGCATTGATGCACGATTTTGAAAGTTGGGTGATAACCTTGGAAGATGTTGCCGTAGATGTTACTATCGGTTTGGTATTCCTGCCTATCGCTCGTTTAATGGCTGATAAAATTCTTCTTCCCGGGAGGAATCTTACCGACGAATTGATCAATCAAGAAAAGCCTAATATAGGTGCGGGAGTAGTTGAAGCTTTCGCTTACGTTGGAGGATCGATGCTCATCGTGTGGGCGCTATGATCTAAGATTGAATGAACCGAACTTCCTTTCTACTCAAAGCTGCACTTTTTGCAACTGGATTAGCTGGCATTGTATCTGAGTATACACTCTCTACCCTAGCCACCTATTTCTTGGGAGATTCCGTATTTCAATTTACCATGATCGTTTCTATCATGCTCTTTTCCATGGGCATAGGTAGTCGCATCAGCAAGAATATTGAAGATAGTCTGCTTGAAAAGTTTGTATGGATTGAGTTTGGATTGTCGTGCATTGCTTCGAATGTGACTGTAATCGTATATACAGTCTTCGCATTTTACGGTGATCCAACCATCATCATATACATCCTTAGTATCCTGGTTGGACTGTTTATTGGCATGGAAATCCCTCTAGTAGTCCGGCTGAATGAAGGATTTCAAAGCCTAAGAGTAAATATTTCATCCGCTCTGGAAAACGATTACTATGGGAGTTTAGCAGGAGGCGCCTTCTTTGCCTTCATAGGCTTGCCAATTTTAGGTCTGACTTATACGCCACTTGTCTTAGGCATAGTCAACTTCTCGGTAGCTATCCTATTTATTGTAGTAATCTGGAAAGAGGTAAAGTCTGAGCAAAAGAGGCGACTTATAATCTACGCTTCGTTTACTGCCACACTCCTTGTTACATCTGGATTAATGTCAGAGAAGATCGTGAAATGGGGAGATCACCTTAGATATAAGGATAGAGTAGTCTATAGTGAACAAACACGCTATCAAAAGATCGTTTTAACAAAAGGTGAAGGCAACTATTGGCTATTTCTAAACGGCAATCAGCAATTGAGCACTTTTGATGAAGAGTTATATCATGAGCCATTGGTTCATCCCATCATGCAGCTACACAATGATCCAAAAAGCATATTGGTTTTGGGAGGTGGCGATGGTGCTGCAGTAAGAGAACTTCTAAAGTATCCTGATGTGGAGGAAGTAGTGCTAGTAGATCTTGATCCTGCAGTCACGGATCTTGCCAAAACACATGAAGTACTCTTAAACATCAATAAAAATTCATTAAACCATCCCAAAGTGACAGTAATCAACCAAGATGGTTTTACCTATCTCGAAAATATCAACAGCAGATTCGATGTTGCAATTGCTGATTTCCCTGATCCAAGAACTGTTGATTTAGGTAGATTGTATTCAAGAGAGTTTTATTGGCTGTGCAACCGCGCACTCAAATCAGATGGAATGCTTATAACACAAGCCGGCAGTCCATACTATGCCGAAAAAGCATTCAAGTGTATTGACACGACAATGAGTGTAGCCGGTTTTAAAACTTTGCAACTCCACAATCAAGTGCCGACATTAGGTGAATGGGGTTGGGTCTTGGGGGCTAAGAATACAAATGAAGATCTAAGAACTAAGCTAAGAAACTCCGACCTAGGGAATATTGAAACTAAATGGCTGACAAATGAAGCATTGACAGCACTCTGCTCCTTCGGAAAACAAGTACTACCGAAAGAAAAAGGAATGGTAGCAGTAAACAAACTTCACGATCCAGTGCTCTACAAATATTATGAGAATGGCCGCTGGGATATATACTAGCTTAGTTTTAGTGCAGCCATGATTCCTGAATCTACCGCCTCATAGAGTAAGGGCAATCGGCCATTATCAACTCCGGCATAAATTAGATCAGCTCCTTTATCATTAACATCATTGAACAAAAATCCCGGAGAAGGGATACTCATAGCATGTCCCATTACATTTATATGACAAGCCTCTATTTCTAAGTTTTCATCCAACATCTCCGATATATACGATAATGTCTCTTGAGCAATGTCTTCCTTATGATCTGGAATGGTAGTGAGGTAATTTCTATCCTCTGGTTGGAGGCAGTAATAAGCTGTTATGATCCTCTTCCCTCTTTGCGATTGTTGATCTTGAACACTGCTGTCAATAAACCCTAGAAAAGCTGGGTTTTCTCCTATGTATTCATTTTGCCAGTAACCATACTTTTTCGGAGTGCCTTCGCAAACAAAATTCATCACCATCCACGGAGCCTGTTGTTGGTCAAACAAACCGGAGTCTTTTGGGTAAACATATTTCAACGCGTGCTTTTGACCAGCATATATGATATTTTCAGCTTTGTAGGTCTTCACTTTTTCTGATAAAACATCAATAACCTCGACACTATAGCTATCTCCAACTTTTTCAATTCTACTTACTAAGTGATTCTTTTTGATTTTTTCATCATGAACCTTTGTTGCGATCCTATCCAGAAAATATTGATTCCCTTGCGGGGGAGAAAACAAGTCCACAGATTGATTGAGGTATGGGCGACACATAAAATAATGTATGCCTGCTAGTGCCGATACTTGATCCGATCTACCTCCCCAGTCATCCATCATGTGATAGTCAAGCTGCCGTTTAAATGAGACTTCGGTATTAATTCTATAAGATAGAAAGTCCCAAAATGTCAGTTCATTTAAATCCCTAAACTCTTCATTGATCAAGCGGGTAGGAAGATGCATTGTACCAGCATAGCGATCTAAAGTTCTATAGAATTGATCTTTTGAGGCACCATCTTCAATTACCTCCTTCCTTCTTTTACCATCTTCAAAGCATTGCTGTCTTCGTTGGAAAGGAATCACATGTTGACGGTCCTTAAATGTCCAGCTCTTCTTCCAGGGTTCATATTTAATGATGTCTAGTTGCTCAAATAGCTGCAAAACCTCAGAACCATAAGTCTCAGGATATGCCAATTCATAGTGAGCTCCCTGACTAAAAGTTAGTTCATCAAAAGTTTTTGCTGCTGAAGTGCCTCCTAGTCTATTAGACAATTCAAAAAGTAAAAAATCATCACCAAGCCTACTTGCAGCACTTATTCCAGCCAAGCCTCCTCCTACAATGATGGTTTGCGTCGATCCTCCTTCAGCTTTATTCCACTGGCGACTTTCCATCATTAAATGCCCTGCCCCATGATCTGAATTTATATAGACAGGAAAGTTCCCTTTGATCCATTGCTTACAGCTTTGTAACCAAAATGGAAGACTTATTGCTGCAATTGAAGTACCCTTTATAAACTTCCTCCTATCCATATTTTATAAAAGTATCTTCTTTAAGTATGGATTCTTCGCATTGTTCTTCCAAATAAAGCCATCCAGAATGTAGTGCGTGACTTGAGGTATAGCCAACAGGCCGATTGAAAGAAGTTGGATAATCAGAGAGGGCAATTCATCAGGATAAGCTATCAAGCTTCCAAAAAAACTTTCATTTTCACGATAGACCATGACATCCCATAAATATTCCTCAGCAAGTGCTAGAGCCAGCACCGAGATAACAATAATCAAGGTAGTTTTAGCATATGAATTCCATCTTTTCGGAGCCTTAATATCCTGCTTCTTAGTTTGATAAAAAATCACCAACGCCAAATATGGTACTCCATGGGCTACCACATTCGTTATGGTAAATACAAGATCTGAGTTGAAATATACTATTCCGAGAAACCAATTGCCGACTGTGGTCAACACCCATAAACATTTACCGATTGGAAACTCTTGCTTTTCCTTTATCGAGGATTGTATTTCCTCTACTAGCCAAAATCCAATCAAACCAAAATAACACCAGTTGCCTACCTGTTTTACTAACAGCCTGTCTATATTCCATGCTGGCAATTGGATAAAATCCCCATGAACAAACCAAGCAAAATCCAAATCTGGCTGCGTATGCCAATAGAAAATTGGATACAGCATGGATAGATAAATAATGAAATTATCTCCGATTACTTTTTTACGAAAGTCTTGTGCTCGAGCCTTATAAATTCGCATGAATCCAAATTGCTGCTTCACAAAATGGAACACAGCAACATATGCGAGACATCTCCAAAACAGATCTATGGATATAGCTGCTAGTCCAAAGGACAATACAAAACTCAAAATTGGAGCTACTATGAATAGCTTCCTGTGGTTGCTAAATTCTTCTTTGTCCAGATACGTCCGATGAATAGAACTCCACACGTGACTTACATCAATCCCTACTACTACTGTAACCCAAACCCACAGGGGTACATCCGACATTAAAACTTGCTCTGGTAAGGAAAAGGAAATCAACCAGCACGCCCATACTGGAACAAATAAAACCAGAAGGTCAGGATACTTTCCAAATAACCACTGAGACTTCATTTCGACGCCTGATTTAATGTATTGATTGATGAGGTTTTGCTGGTAAAATAAGATTTACCAGATGCAAATATCATATCAGCAGCTTCTTGACTCCACCACACGGTCTCTCCAACACTTACATCAGACATTACTTCTTTCACCTCTCCACTTGATCTTCCCTTTGATCCTATCACCCACGTCCAATGACCTATTGTTGGAATCTGGCATTGAAAAGGCACTGTATTTAATCCTGCCTCCGATACAGAATTCCAAACCCTTTGTACCAAATCTCCAGACTTATAAAGATCTCCAGACTGAGTAATCATTACGCCCTCCTCTTTTAATGATGCTCGAATAAGGCTGTAAAACTCATGTGTATAGTATTGGCTATAATCTAAGTTGATGGGATCAGGCATATCAATAATGATGATATCATATATATTCAAATTGATTGCTAAAAATTCAAATGCATTTTGACCTATTTTGACCTCACGATTGGTAACAGCCTGAAAGGGGATATTCTGGCTCTCACGGGCAAATCGATGAAATTCAAAATCAAGTGGAACCACCGTTAGATTAATAGAAAACTTAGACAATTCACTTTCTACCAACCCATTGTCACCTCCAATCAACAGAACCTCGCTTTCTTCTCGTGCCAATTGCATTATGGGTTGCACATACGCTTCGCGCAGCATATGCCCATCAATCGTTGAAAATTGAAGTTGACCATTGTAATACATCCAATAGTCTTTCTTCCATTGCACAATTTGTGCCTCACCATGCCTCGTCTCTATCGAACTTTCCAAACGATCATAAAACCGTAATTGAGCCTTTTGGAAATTGAATGGATAAAAGAACACCGCTAAATAGAGTATTGGACTGAAAAAAAGCAGCCTAGAACTCGATAATGATCGAACACCCAAAACAGTCAAAACAACGAATAAATGAATAATCAACCAAGAATGTTGAGTGAACAGTACCAGCCGATCAATTATTGGATAGATAGCAAATGGTAATAGCATTAAGATTACAAATACGATTTCATTACGCTTCTCGATCTTATTCGCAACGCGCTTTAGCAAGAAAAAAGAAGCGATCATAGATGAGATAAGACTAATTCTATCTGCCGTAACGAGACCATAGAAATAGTCATGCAAGCGAATTGCCCAACTGTATGCAAGAATGCAAACGACAGCCGATATCAACCATTTTGTAATATTCAATCTGAATTCTTCTCTTCTTTTTCCCTCATTCTCTTAGAGATTTCGGCCTCAAAACCAGAAGCGATAATACCTGCTGGTAGAGCGAAAATACCTACCCCAAGAATCGCAATAAATGCTCCTAGAACTTTACCCAATCCTGTGATAGGATAAACATCTCCATATCCCACTGTTGTAAGTGTTGCAACACCCCACCACATGGTTTCTGGAATACTTCTAAACACTTCCGGTTGTGCTTCATTTTCAACGTAGTACATCAGGCTAGAGGCTAGTATAAGCATAACAAATACAATCGTAAGCGTGACTAACAATTCTTCCTTGCGTTTGGTGACTACCGTAACAATCATATTGAATGCTGTTGAATAGCGACCCATCTTGAAAATCCTTACTATACGGAAGAGCCTTAAAATTCTTAACACACGACCATCTATCGCAAAGAATAACGGAAGATAAAAAGGTGCTATCGCCAATAGATCAACAACAGCCATGAAAGAAAAGATGAACTTGATACGGCCGTAAACAGGATGCTTATATTTTTCCAGATATGTGCACGTCCAAACTCTTCCTAGATATTCGATAGAAAAAACAAAAACAGATACGTATTCGAAATACTCGAAAACAATTTCATAATCATTATGCACTGACTCCACCGTCTCAAGAATGACCGCTGCTACATTCAGCAAGATCATGGTCATAATGAAAATATCAAATCGCTTGCTCAGCAAGTCATCTCCTTGACCCTTTTCAAGGGTTTCAAATATTCTACGTTTTACAGACATGGACTACTCTTCTGGTTTTTCAAAAAAATTTTCAATCAGCGAGACAAAATCATTATACATCTGAAGATTACAACTCGACAACTCCAGATATGATTTATTCTCCTCTGGAAATGTATGCAAAGCACAATGACTTTCTGCTAGCAACCACAGGGCAGTATACCCTTGAGGCTCAAAGTGATGTTCAATGAAATTCAAAATTGTAAATCCAGAGTCTTGAATTAATTGCTCTGCTGCTTGTTTCAAATGGGCACTATTTGCTCCTTTTACCCATGTTTGATAATTATCTATTCTCGCTTCCAAATGATAAAATTGTAATTCTAGATTCTTGCAGCCATAAATAAGCTGATATCCTTAAAGGCTAGATTGAACCTTTTAGCCAACGCAAGGCTAGTAAGTGTTCCTTTGTAAGAATATACGCCTTTTTGAAGCCAAGGATGTGTATAAATCATCTCGTCAAATCCTCCACAATCGCCGGCTTCAAGCAATATTGGAGTGAAAATATTTGAGATGGCCAGTGAAGCAGTTCGCGCAACCCTTGATGCGATGTTTGGAACGCAATAGTGAGTGATGTCATGCTTTACAAATACAGGCTGCTTGTGCGTGGTTAGTTCGGAAGTCTCTATGCACCCACCTTGATCAATGCTTACATCAATGATAACAGATCCCGGCTGCATATTCATTACCATCTCTTCTGTCACAAGCATCTTATTACGACCTTTTTCAAAGCGAACGGCACCTATTAGCACATCAGCCTCTTTTACCTCTTTTTCTAGTAGCGCCTGATCGTATGTAGATGTATAAATTTCTTGACCAAGTGAATGCTTAAGTCTTCTCATCTTATAGATCTGATTATCGAAGACTCGCACCTCTGCACCATGTCCCAATGCAGCTCTACCAGCAAACTCAGCGACTGTCCCTGCTCCGATTATAACTACTCGTGTTGGTGGTACTCCGGTTATCCCACCTAAAATCACTCCTTTACCTCCGTTCGTACTGCTTAAATATTCTGCCGCAATAACCATCACAGTACTACCGGCTACCTCGCTCATTGCTCGAACAAGAGGTAAACCACCAACCTTGTCTTGAATAAATTCAAATCCAATGGCGATAAGCTTTTTCTTATTTAGTGTCTCCAAATACTCAGCATTCTGCTTTCCAGCCTGGAAAGCAGATATTAGCACACTCCCAGGCTTCATCATCCCAATTTCATCCAAGGTAGGAGGCTCAACTTTAAGAACTGTGCGACACTCAAATACTTCTTTCGCACTGTATGCGATTTTTGCCCCAACCTCGCTGTATTCTTTATCAGAAAAGTTGGAAGAATCACCAGCACCTGATTCGATCACGACCTCATGACCATTCGCAATTAAAACACCAACAGATGATGGCTGAATAGGCATCCGCTTCTCTTGATCTGCAATTTCTTTTGGCACCCCTATCTGAAGTGACTCATGCTTTTTTGAAACTTTAGCAGGGGCTTCTTGCGGATAAAGCGTTTGCTCTTGTGCCAATTTCGCGAATCCGGATTTTGACGTTTCGTTCATGTAGGTTGTGCAATTAGTGATCGGGTGTTATCACCTACTAATTTAATGCTTATTTGGAGGTAATCATCAGGTAATAGCGGCTCAATGATCTCAGGCCACTCTAGCAAGCATAAATTACCAGAAAACAAATAGTCTTCAACGCCTATATCAATGGCTTCTTCCAAATCATTTATCCTATAAAAGTCGAAATGATAAATATCTCCTCCTGAATGCGTTTGATATTCATTGACAATAGAAAAAGTAGGTGAACTCATTTCATCTTGCACCCCTAACTCCCTACATATTGCCTTAGTTAGGGTCGTTTTTCCTGTACCCATCTCTGCATCAAAGCACCATACTTTGACATGTCCGAAATTGCTAATCAGCTTTCTAGCTACTTCTTGTAGCTCATCTTCATTGTAGTTTGGAATGGTCATTTGTTTGCCAACGTGATGAAAGGAATCATGATTTCCTCCATGGAAATACCTCCATGCTGAAATGTGTCTTTATACATGCGCACATAGTGATTAAAGTTATTCGGGTACGCAAAAAAATGATCATCCATTGTAAATACATAGGATGAGCTCACATGCTCTTTAGGCAATCCTAATTTTTCTGGATTTCTTGTAAAAAACAATGATTTTTCATCAAAGGCGAGATTGCGACCAACCTTATACCTGAGATTGGTATTTGTATTTCGATCTCCCACAATTTTTTGTGCTTTATTGACCCTAATAGTGCCATGATCAGTGGTTATCATAACCTTCACTTTCTTATTTGCTAGCTCTTTTAGTGTGTCGTAAAGCGAAGAATGCGTGAACCACGATTTGGTCAATGATCTGTAGGCAGATTCATCTGGAGCCAGTTCTCGAATCATCTGCATATCAGTTCGTGCATGAGATAGCATATCCACAAAGTTGAACACAATCGCATTCAGCTTATTGTTCATCAAATTAGGAATATTTTCACTTAAGTGCTTGCCTTCATCAGCGCGTAGAATTTTATGATAACTAAATCGTTCTTTCACTTGATTTCGTGCAAGGTTAGCCTCTAATAGCTCCCTCTCTTTCATGTTCTTTCCTTCCTCCTCTTCTTCTCCAACCCATAGATCAGGATACCTTCTGGATATCTCTAATGGGGTAAGACCAGCAAATAGTGCATTCCTTGCATAAGATGTAGTCGTAGGAAGAATAGAGAAATACATGTCCTCAGATTCAATACTAAAGAGTTCTGCAACCTCTGGCTTAATCATTTTCCACTGATCATACCTCAGATTATCTATAACAATAAGAAAGACAGGCTCTTCTCCAATCTCGGGAAACACTTTGTGTTTTAGGAGATTATGAGACAAAAGTGGCCGTTCAATATCTGGGTTAGTAATCCAGTCTTCATAATTGGTTATAACAAAGGATGAGAAATTTCCATCAGCTTCCACTTTCTGAGCATTTAACACATCCACCATGCTCTTATCCTGAGTTTCATCAAGCTCCAACTCCCAATAGGAAAGCTTGCGATAAATATCCATCCAATCGTTATGGTCTTGTGCGTCCATAACGCCCATTGCTAATTGCTGGAAATCTTTTTGATAGCCAAGATTCGTCTTTTCAGAAATGATCCGTTTATTGTCCAATATTTTCTTCACAGACAACAGTATCTGATTAGGATTCAAAGGTTTAATGAGATAGTCTGCAATCTTGGCACCAATTGCCTCTTCCATGATCTCCTCTGCCTCATTCTTAGTAATCATGACTACTGGAATATTTGGATGGGTTGATTTGATGTAATTCAAAGTCTCTAACCCGCTCATTCCTGGCATATTTTCATCTAGGAAAACAATATCAAAGTAATTATGGTCGATTTCTTCTAAAGCATCGGCCCCACTATTGACTGGAGTCAACTCATATCCCTTTTGCTCCAGAAATAAAATGTGAGGCTTTAGTAGCTCAATTTCATCGTCCGCCCATAAGATTTTAAATTGCTGCATGAATTTAGATTTGGCATTGTATTGCTAAGTAAATCACAAACGCCGTTGAACAAAAAGAAAATTCTAAATGATCCGGTTTACGGATTCATCAATATACCGAACGATCTCATTTTTGACATCATAGAGCATCGTTATTTTCAGCGGCTAAGAAGAATAAAGCAGCTGGGTCTTACAGATTTAGTATATCCTGGTGCTTTACACACACGCTTCCATCATGCTCTTGGCGCTATGGACCTCATGAGACGTGCGCTCAATGCCCTTCAAGACAAAGGTGTTGAAATTTCAGATGCTGAAAGGCAAGCAAGCATGTTGGCAATTTTACTTCATGATGTAGGACATGGCCCATTCTCGCATACGCTGGAATTTTCACTATTCAAACATGTTCATCACGAGCAGGTAGGAATATGGATGATGGAACGCCTCAATAAAGAATTCAATGGCGCTCTGGATTTAACGCTCAAGATCTTCAAAGATGAATATCATCGTCCCTTCTTCCATCAACTTGTTTCCAGTCAACTGGATATTGACAGATTAGACTATTTAAAACGCGACTCCTTTTTCACAGGTGTTTATGAAGGTTCTATAGGTTCAGAACGCATT
This sequence comes from Ekhidna sp., assembly GCF_963691765.1. Lineage (GTDB taxonomy): Bacteria > Bacteroidota > Bacteroidia > Cytophagales > Cyclobacteriaceae > Ekhidna. Next base: position 3,199,714 of record NZ_OY829375.1, on the reverse strand, counting down.
ATCAAAATGCTTAATGTTGCCAGCGAACATCTTGTAGTAGAGGAAAAAGGAATCTATAGCATTGAAAATTTTCTAAGTGCAAGAAGGTTAATGTACTGGCAAGTCTATTTACATAAAACAGCTGTAAGTGCGGAAGTAATGCTTATTGAGTTAATCAAAAGAGCAAAGGAACTGACTCAGCGAGGTGAAAAGATAATGGCCACCCCAGCGCTAAACATCTTTTTGGAACAAAACATTACCGAAGCTGAATTTCGAGAAGATCCAGATATTTTGGAGGTCTATTCCATTTTAGATGATAATGACATTTGGGGCTCAATCAAGTTTTGGAGGGATCACGAAGATGTAGTGCTTAGGTCTTTAAGTGAGATGCTGCTTGACAGAAAACTATTTGGTATTTCGTTTTCTAATGATCCCATAGGAAGAATTGTAACAGACGACTTATCGCAAAAAGCAACGGAGATCTTTAGTATATCCGCGGAAGAAGCTAGCTACTTTTTAAAAACGGGATCAGTGAGTAACTCCGCATACATTGCCTCTGGTCAGTCAATTAAAATCTTACGGAAGCATGGAGATGTAGTAGATGTTGCTGAAGCATCAGATCTACCAAACATTAAAGCAATGAGTAAGATCGTAACTAAACATTATCTATGTGCTCCAAAGGCACTATTCTCAAAGTAGTATGATTATAGCGGGAGAAGATATTGGAAAGAAGTTTGGTAAAACCTGGATATTCAGGCATTTAGATTTTCAGATAAAATCTGGTGAACCTACAGTGATTACTGGACGCAATGGTGCTGGCAAATCAACGCTCTTACAAATAATAGCCGGATACATCACTCCTAGTCATGGTAAAATTGTAGCAGATGGAATCAATATGGATGAGAGTAAACATAAATCTGTTTTCGTTGGTCCATATTCGGAGATCATTGAAGAGTTTACACTCCAAGAGTTTTTAACATTTCATGAAAAGTTCAGAACTCCTGTGTGCAGTATCCAGGAAATGGCAGACTCTGCTTCGCTCCCATTAAATAAAATGATCGGAGATTTTTCTACTGGCATGAAACAACGAACTCAACTAATCACAGCGTTCTTTTTTGAAAACGATGCAATTTTTATGGACGAGCCAACATCTAATTTGGATGATGAAGGTTTTTCCTGGTGGGAAAAGGAGTTAAAAAAGTTGAATTCTCCCTTGATTTTACTCGCATCCAACGATAAGAGAGAAATAAAATGTTGTGTAAATGACCTTAATCTTTAAAAAAAAGCAGGTCGGCGAATAATTTTGCTTCCTTTTTATGGTTAAGTAGGTATAAAAGTTAAAAAGTTCTACTTTTGAAAAGAACTTATATCTAATCGGACAATTATTTAGATTCAAATTTTATGAAAAGATTATCAAACTTACTTGCTGCCTTAGTTTTTGCTTCCTTAGTTATTTTTATGTCGTGCGGCGGTGGTGGTTCTGATCCCGGACCTTCTGAACTAGAGATTACAGTAGAAAATCTTACAGTATCCGGTGGCTTTTCTAACCCAGCTACTGTTCAGACAGATGGCGGTACTCCAGATGGAGATTGGGATTCATTCGGAATTTCTTTTACAGGAGATGTAAACGGTGGATCTTATACAGTAAGTAATGTGCCTGACGGATTCAGTGATGTATGGGCAAATGGTACCTGGACGATCAACAATGCAGGTAACCAAATTACTAAAGTGCAAGGTGGTGTAACAACTGCTATCTCTGCAACAATTTCTGACGGTGGACTTACTCTTGAATTTGATGTAGCTCAGCCAAGCGGTAGAACTAGTGGAATCGGAGGTACTTGGACTTTCGTATTCAACTAAGCCAAACAGATAAAATGAATCAAAAAGGGTAGCTTTAGCTACCCTTTTTTTTGTTTACACCTACTACTTCTAACATAATTATTAAAGGTGAAATCAATGCAATTCAATATCTTTGCATTGTGCTAATCGAAGAAAAATACTTCCCACAGGACAAGAATTATCTACTCAAATCTGTCCAAGCATTTTCAAAAGAAATACTATTAGATAACTGGCTTCAACAAGTACTTATCTCTTACAATCGTCAGCACAACCCAATGGGGCTTGAAGATGATTTTATCATTGAGCTAAAAAAGAAAATTTCCAAGTCTAAGGAACTATTAGAAGATAACTATGACATTCTAGCTGCTATCTACAGACACAATCATGCAGACAATCAGCTGGAAATCATGTGGGACGGCAGATCACATATGGAGGCCTATGATTCAGACTGGAAAGAAATGTATGCAGCTTGGATTGAAAGGTTATCAATGATTAAGGAAATCCAACGTCCATTAATCAAATATGCGGTATCAGAAAATGGTGTAAATCATCTATTTCTCAAACAGGCTATTAGAAGAGCGATACTTTCACACTTTAATTTGAGAATGAGAGCTCAAACCATAGTCCGCGCTAAAGCAGCCTAGTGCTTTAGTTTACAAACCTTACAGAATTTTTGTTTGCCTGGAGGACGTTTTTTAGGAGGACGTTTGTGACCAAAATATGAATGATTTGAATATTGGGGCTTTTTAGAAAGTTTCTCTTCCTTCTGTTTTTTCTTAGCTACTTGCTTCATTCGTTTCCTGAATGCAGCCACTTCTTCCTCCTTTGTAGAAGTAAATGCGTTTGTCCCCTTCTTCTTTTTCTTGAAAGTCAGCAAACTTTTCTTTTCTTTTTTGGTAGACTGATATTGGGGGCGCGGCGGCTTCGGAGTATCCGTATCCCTTGTGTTTTGCCCAAAGGCTAAACCAGATAGAAAAATTGTAAAAACGATTAAATAGATCTTTTTCATAGCATATATTTCCCTACTCCTCAAAACGATATCTCATCAATTTATTGCCAAAACTGCTAAAAGATTCCTTTCAATCATAAAATTGGTTAATCTTTTGCTACAAGAAGTAACAAGACCGTCAAACCATTTTAAATTTCCGGTCGTTATGTAGGCTTTAACACCTTAGTGAATTTGAAAAAATTACTTTTTATTATTCTTTTCATTTCAGCTTTTTTAAGTCAAGGACAAATTGTTCGTGAAAATGAATTGATTAAAAAAATTGAAACTGGTGCCGAATTAATGGCGCTCGGCAAGTATGATAGTGCACAAGTACTTTTTCAGTACGTGCTCCAAAACATGGAAAAGCTACCTTCTGATGTTGCCTATTTCTTTGGAAGGAATAGCTATCATGTTGGTAAATACAAACAGAGTATTAACTGGCTGAATAAATACATACAGCTTAAGGGAACTAAAGGAAAGTACTATGAGCCAGCAATTCAGTTCTTACAGTTTGCAGAAGATGAGTATTTAAGAATCCAACGAGCTAGAACGGAACAGTTTAGCAAAGACATCGAATCTGCGGAATATGACTGTGGTGGATTAGAAAAGATGCTATGTCCTGTCTGTCATGGTTCAGGAGTTGTGGTTCAGCAAGGAATCTTCGATGAAGTATATAAAACATGCCCCTACTCTTTGGGAGAGGGTTACCTAACGTGCGAAGAATACAACCAATTTATGCGAGGGAACCTAGAACCTAAAGTCAAAGCAGGAAATTAGGAGAGGCGATTCTTAAAATCTTTGTAGCCAAATTCTTTAATCAACTCAAATTCACCATTGCTCATCAAAATCCCAATAGCAGGATGTTTCACTCCATTAAAAGTGCTAGTCTTGACCATGGTGTAATGAATCATATCTTTAAAAATGATGGAGTCTCCAATCTTCAATGGATTTTCAAACCAATAGCTTTCCAAGAAATCTCCAGCTAGACAGCTAACGCCGCCTAATCGATATGAATGCCATCCCGAAACTTCTTCACTCGAACCTACTCCCAATTTTGGTCGATACGGCATCTCCAGGCAATCAGGCATGTGACAGGTGAATGATCCATCAAAAATAGCCGTCTTAACACCTCCATTATCTACAATATCCAATATCGTAGTATGAAGGTCTCCCGTTTCCCATGCAAAGGCACTTCCGGGTTCCAAGATCACATCGACACTGTGACGTTCTTTAAATCCAGCAATCAACGCAATTAGATGCTTGGTATCATATCCTTCGCGGGTCATCAGATGTCCCCCACCCATGTTCACCCATTTTATGTTTGACAAATGGTGGCCGAATCGACTCTCGAACGATTGAATTACTTGTTCTAATGCATAGGAGTCAGATTCACATAAAACATGGAAATGAAGCCCCTCCACTCTTTCCGGTAATACTACCAAATCATTACTGGAAATACCTAATCTCGAGACAGGGCTAGATGGGTTGTATAGCTCAGTTTCTACGTCAGACCATTCTGGATTTACTCGCAGGCCAACACTCACATTGTCAGGGACTCTATCTATAAATTTATGATACTGACTAAGCGAATTGAAAGTAATGTGCGATGAATGTGCGACTACATCATCAAATTCATCATCAGCGTAAGCAACACAATATGTATGTGATTTAACTCCCATTTCTTCATTGCATAGAAGAACCTCATTCAAAGAGCTAGCCGTTGCTCCACTCATATATTGCCTGACGATTGGAAATGCACTCCACATTGCGAATCCTTTGAAAGCAAGAATGATCTCGATTCCAGCACTTTTTTGTACATGATCGATAAGCTTGAGATTCCTCTCCAGCCTTTTCTCATCAAGGACGAAACAAGGAGATGGGATTTTCACTTGGAATAGCGTTCTTGGATAATATTCATGTGGTGAATCAAGTGTCCGGAGATAATGTATCCCAATGCATCAACAGACATTTCAACACCACTTGCCATACCTGAGCGCTGACGTATTTCTTCGCTAAATGAAGAAAACATGTCTACCGTCGCTGCTCGGACATTGGTAAATTCTGAGAGTAGATTATGAATGGTTCTACTGTCAGCATTTGCTTCAGGAACGTACGCATTTTGATCAAAGCCAGATAACTCAGTGGTATCATTTCTGGCAAAACGCATGGCTCTGTATGCAAATACTCGCTCTGCATCAATTACATGTAGGATAATATCCTTGATACTCCATTTATCAGGTGCGTATTTATACAATCCTTGTTGTTCATTCAATTTTCTGCAAAATGAGATGAAATCATCACCTGATTTTAACAGAAGAGGTACTAATTCGCCGCTTCCAGCAGCTTGAATATATCCTCTATAAAATTCCGGTACTTTTTCTATATCTACCATAATTAATCCATTCCAAGGTCTATGTTATGTTCTTCATGCCATGGCAATCCGGAAGAAGCTAATTTTTCCAAAAATGGATCTGAATCAAACTCTTCAACATTATAAACGCCAGCACCTGTCCACTTACCTGTTAGCATCATATATGCACCCGTCATAGCTGGTACTCCTGTAGTATAAGAAACCCCTTGCGCGCCAGTTTCATCATAAGCTGCCTGATGACTGCAATTATTCCAGATATAATAAGTTTTAGTTTCGCCGTCCTTTACTCCACTGATGCGGCAGCCAATAGATGTTTCGCCCTCATAATTTTCACCAAGATCTCCCGGATTAGGAAGCACCGCTTTTAAAAACTGTAAAGGAACAATCTCTTTACCTTCATAATTTACTGGTTCAATGGAAGCCATTCCAATATTTTCAATTACCCGTAGATGGGTTAAATACTCTTCTCCAAAAGTCATCCAAAATCTTGCTCTTTTGATAGAAGGATAGTTTTTTGTCAAAGACTCTAGTTCTTCATGATAAAGAAGGTAAGACGGTCTGGCACCAATGTTAGGATATTCAAGGTCTTTTCTAAACTCAAAGGGCTTAGTTTCTACCCATTTTCCATCTTCCCAGTACTTACCATTCTGGGTGATCTCTCTAATATTAATTTCGGGATTGAAGTTTGTCGCAAATGCCTTTCCATGATCTCCAGCATTACAATCCACGATATCTAAATAGTGTATTTCATCAAAGAAATGTTTGGCAGCTCGGGAGGTAAAGACACCAGTCACTCCAGGATCAAAGCCACATCCTAAAACTGCTGTTAGACCGGCTTCTTTAAAACGATCTTGATATGCCCATTGCCATTTATATTCAAACTTGGCCTCCTCAGGTGGCTCGTAATTAGCTGTATCTAAATAATTAACTCCTGCTTCAAGACATGCATCCATTATGGTTAGATCTTGATAAGGAAGCGCCACATTTATTACCAGCTTAGGATTGTGCTTTTTGAATAAGGCTACCACTTGATCTACGTAATCAGCATCCACTTGATCGGTTTCAATACTAACACCTAGCTGATCTTTTACATCTTTAGCTATATCATCACATTTTGATTGCGTTCTCGACGCAAGAACTATCTCAGAGAAAACATCTGAATTTTGAGCGCATTTGAAGGCAGTAACACGACCAACGCCACCAGCTCCAATAATTACTATTTTAGACATATTTCAAACTTTGAATTTTGTCCAAATTTAGCAGGAAGATTGCTTACAATATAAATCGGTAGGTGTATTTAATGAGGAAAGTATTAGTACTCTCAAGCCCTGTCAAACGTGATGACAGGTCACTGAAATCATTTTCTCTTTCCCTACTGAAGTAAGACCCATTATTTGCCCATACAAGGAATAATGTCGATCCAGGAATGTATTCCCACCTCATCACAAAGTTGGATCTAAACTGGACGATATTAAAATCAGGGTTATTGAAAGTATAATCAGGGTCTGCTGTCCCAGATTCAAATATTTCATACACACCATCTTCTTCATTGAATCGGTATTCTTCTTCTGAGAATATTCTAAATCGCTGATTGTAAGTTTCAGAGCTTGGCAGATGAACCCGCTTAAACTGGCTATACTTTCCACTTGCAATAAATGGCTGCCCCCAAAATTCGAGTGTCAAATTCGGAGTGATGTTATAATTCATTCGTACAGACATACTGTAGGTCTCTTGCTCTACCCTACCCAAAATGTATCGATCTTCTCCTCCATACTCTGTTTGCGTGATGTACTGAAGGTCATCTCTATTCCAGTTAATACTAGGCGAGATATTGATTTGCATGGCGTCAATTGGTCGAATATTGATTCCAAGATTTATCCCTGAGCTTTTTCGAAAGTTGTTTCTACCCCAGTTGTACCAGTTGTTGAACGATACTCGTACATTTTTTCGGCTATTTGTTCCAATCCAATACCAATAGTTGATATTTCCCGGATACCTAATAGACGGACCTCCTCTCAAATCAGCATTGGAAACTCGGTCACCACCAATCCAGACTCCCTGGTTAAAGCCCCAATAGTTAGTGAATTCCCAATTCATGTTCATGTTTATTCCTTTGCCAGTGGTAACTCCACCAAAGTCCATATTCTGCTCCATGTACATATTGTACCTCTGCGTTCTGAATAAATCCGTCACTTTATTGACTCTATATGAACTCCAAAACCAATTATTGATATTATCTGTGACACGCAAAAACCCAATGTCATTTAGTGCCAATTCTGGCGATCGGTAGTTTGATCCAGCCGTCCATCTCCAGTTTCCACTTCGTTTTCCAAATGAAATGCTTGCTGCCGAACCCAAAAGCTGAGTACGTGTTGAATCAACTTCGGCGTGGCCATTGTCCGGACGCTGGAAAAACCGAACCGAAGAAGTTTGTGTTCTATACAAAGCTCCTTGAGAGCCTTCTACTCTACTCATAGCAAACCTCATTTCCATTCCATACTTTCTATCTCGGAAATTGTGGTTGATATCGATTCCAGCACTTTGTGCATTGTTATGAGCTAATTCCAAATTGAATCCTTCATTGTTAATCCGGTTCATATTGGTGACCATAGCGCCAATTACGGTCTTACCTCCATCAAAATCTTGCTGCACTCGCCCTACCAAATAATTTGTGTAGGGTTCGACCTGCTCTGTCCTTCTGACGCCAGCAGTATCTACTACGTCAATAACTTCCTTATTGGTAAAGGACTCCAAAAGGCCCCATGAAAATCCCTTTGCATTTTTACCTGTGAGCTTAGCAGCACCGAGTATCTGCGTCTGATTAGGAAAATCAGCGTATTGAACATCTCCTGGCAACCTTCCTACTGGCCGACCGCCTATTCTTCTTGAATAAAACAAATTGTTAGGCCCACCACTTGTACCGAAAGTCAAAAGGCTATTCCCTTCTAAAAAGAAAGGTCGACGTTCTTGAAAGAATAGCTGAAATGCAGACAGATTTACTGCCGAGGGATCAGCGTCTACTTGACCAAAATCTGGATTCACAGTTAAGTCAAGTGTGATATCAGAGGTGATACCAATTTTCGCATCCAATCCTAAATTGGCACTGTTCTCTCTTCCGGAATCTCTAAAAGGATTGTCTTCTTCTTTTGGATAGCTTTCTGTAGAAGCTAAGACATAAGGCTGAATTTCAAGTTGTTTCTGCGGCTTGATTCCTTTCAATCCATTAAGCTCTCCAAATAAATGCACCCATCCTGGAGATAGCGGATCTATCGGCTGCCACGTAGATCTTTCCTCTGTTCTAAAAATTCTTCTCGTCAGCTGAATTCCCCATGTATGATTCTCTTTATTGGCAAATCTTAGTTGAGAAAGTGGAATCTTAAATTCAGCAATCCACCCTTGATCATCTATACTTGTTCTCAGGTACCAAATAGGATCCCAGGTACGATCCCAATTGTCTCCATTGTTTGAAATATATTCATCACCCTTGACACCAGAAACTGATGCTGTGAAAGAAAATGCAGTTCTCTTGTCTCCGTAGCTATCGATATTGATTTCTACAAAATCTCCATCAAACCCGTCTCTTCGAGACATACGCTTAACAATTTTTTCTGGCTCATCGTCAAATGCCCTAACACCTACATATAGGAATTTGGCATCATAGAGAATCTTAAACTGTGTTTGCTGGAATGGCTCAACATTAAAATCTGGCCTATGGCCAATAAAGTCTCCACCCCATTCCACCTGATTCCAAGCTTCATCATCGAGTTTACCATCAATCTGAATTTCACTCTTTATACGCTCTGTTGTATAGGATTTGACTGGGAATTCCTGATCTTGACCATTGACCAAAAAAGCAGCACATACTAGAAAGGCACCAATTATTCCTTTTAGTTGCATGGAGTTGAGTTAGTTGACAGGCGGCAAATTTGCCGAAGTTGTATGAATGAATACTCCTATTTTGACGTATGGTTACATCTTTTATGCGAAATAGTACTTTTTTAGGATAGATGGCTATTTAAGCGTATATCGCAATCCTGTTTGGAGAACGAATCTAGATGGAGCAGCAACTCCATCGCTTATTGGAGTAATGGAGTGTCTGAAGTGAGGCTCCAAAGTAAAATTGAATTTATCAAAGATTGAATACCCAAATTCTAGCCCACCAATACCATCAAACGACCAATCATTGTAGAGGCCAAGGTTATTGCTGTTGAGGATTTCTTTCGTAGGATCGGAGAAGCTTCCATCTACTAAGTAGTTCGCAGAAAGACCAGCATTCAAGCGAAGACTGAATTTCTTGTTCACTACAAAATATCCGGCTTTGATCGGGATCGAAGCTATTTGCACATTGTTATTAACCTCCACTTCATGATCAAAATTTTCACGTACTTCAATATTAGCTTGTCTCGAACCTGATGGGACAGATTCTCCACTTGTTAGCCCTGTGGAGCTATCAACAAAATCTACATTATCTATGGTGTAAACATCTAGTACGCTAATTGAAGCTGTACCATTGTTGTCCATGTTGGTGTAAGCCAGACCACTTTCCAATGTCCACTTCTCTCCTATTTGAATTCCAAAATCAAATCCAATCGTTGTTGCAACTCCCTGATTCATACTTTCAGATATGCTTGTGGTTGGATTAACAAAATTGCCAGAACCCATTGCAGATGCTAAGGCTGTTGGGTTCAGAGAGCTTGCTACAGCTCCAGACTCTCCAAAATTCGAATTGAAAGTTCCTGCGCCTGCTTCTACTCCTGCCCATACTTTTGTAGCAGCATCATCACGAACTCTTCTTGAAGCACCGCTTGAAACTGCTTGGTGATACCTGTAAATATCATTTGTTGAATTAGCAGCATAGATCTGAGGTCTACGTCTTTCTATTCCTTTGATTTCATAAATCGGTTGTTCTTCTGGTTCAACCATCACATATGTCTCTTGTGGAGCGGATTGCACATCAACTTTTTCAAAGGTCAAATCCAAGGGTTGATACCCTGTGACATACGAGGAGTAGTAGTTATTGTAGTTTATGTCATTGGACAACAACGCATTGTAAGAGGTGGATTCCTCTTGCGTTTCATGAACAAATGAAGGTGAATAAATTACTCCAAGCAGCAATACGGCAATTACCACTGCAGCAACAGACACCCATTTATACATCAAATTTTGAGATGCATAAACAGCTACCAGGTCAGCATTTAACTCATTTTCAATATTCGTCCAAATGCCACTAGGTGCCTCTTTCGTTTGTCCTTCAAACTTCTTCCGGATACTATCTTCAAACCTCCCCGGACCCATATCGTATCTTATCTCTCTGCATGACCTTTTCAGCCAATAATGTTTTAGCCCTCGAATACTGAGATTTTGAAGTTCCTTCACTAATCTGCAGCTTCTTAGCTATCTCATGATGCTTATAACCTTCAATTGCAAATAAGTTGAAAATAACCTGACACCCGGTTGGAAGCTCTTGAATTAAACCTAAAAGCTCCTCATAACTTAGCTCAGATATGACTGATTCCTTTTCACTCCAGCCATCCAAGTCATTAACATCCACCATTGGATATAAATAAAGCTTGCTACGCTGATGATTAAGGGCAGTGTTGACAACTATCCGCTTTATCCAATACGCCAATGAAGAGTCTTTTCTGAAGTTTTTGATATTCTTGAAGACCTTGATAAAAGCTTCTTGAATAATATCCTCTGCCTCCTGTTGCATTTTAGAATACCGCAAAGCCACTAGATACATACCATCACAGTATTTATCATAGAGTGCCTGCTGATACTCTTTCTTGCCCTTTTGGCAGCCTTTAATCAATTTCTCTTCAGTTACCGACATTGACGTTGGTATTTAATAGACCCAAACCTTATAATTATAGTTGTAATGTATAATTTGGGCATTTCTACCTTTAAAGTTATGAAGAACCTTGCGATAATAGCAATAGCTCTGTTGTTAGTAAACTGTGAACCCCTTGTCCCCCAACAATCTACTGTCAGTAAAAAAATTATTTACGACAACTATGATTATGAAGATATCGTAGGGACTACGCAATTACTTCCACTAGAAGGACAACAACTGAAAGAATTAGAAAACCCTATCGTCGGACTAAATACTTCCGACAGGCTGCTTCTTTCTTTCGACCTATTGACAGATCAGTTTGAAAATTTGAGTGCTAGAATCATTCATTGCAATAAAGACTGGAATAAATCCGTCCTCCGAGACATGGAATTTCTTGGCCAAATAAACAATTATCGCATTACCGAATTTGACTACAGTCAAAATACTGTTCAACCATATATCAATTACCGACTCACGGTACCGACTCCAAGTCTTTCTGGCAATTACCTTCTTGTTGTTTTCAGAAGAGCGAATCCAGATGATGTAATTCTTACTCGTAGATTCCTTGTGATAGATAGCCAAGTGACCATCGGGCACACGGTAAGGGTTAGTACAACCATCGATAAAAGAAATGAAAACCAGCAGCTTGAGTATAGCATCAATTACGGAAACTTAATGGTAAATGCTCCTACCAAGGATATCAGCACGACCATCCTGCAAAACCACAATTGGAATACAGCGATAAGAAATGTCCCTCCAACGTTGATAAAAGCCAACGAAGGAGTATCAGAATTCATACATCTAGATTTGACAACCAATTTCCCCGGCTGGAACGAGTTCAGGTTCGCAGACTTGAGGACGTTTAGTGTATCCGGAAGGAATGTTGGACGAATTTCTAATTCTGGAACAAAAATTACTGCACCGCTCCTAATGTCTGGATCCAGGGGCCCACTCACCTATACACTCAATTTTCAGGATATCAATGGGAATTTTCTAATTCAAAACAATGATCCGGGTGAAGACATCCTAAACGCTGATTATGCCAATGTGAGATTCAGCATCAAATCACCACCTATCAATGGTGAAGTCTATGTGTGGGGACAATTTAACAACTGGGAACTTGAGGATAAAAACAGAATGAGGCACACCAGCGACAATGGCGTTAGCAGATACGAAACAAACTTGCTATTAAAGCAGGGCTATTATGAGTATCAGTATTACGTGAAGAGCAATACACTTCCTCCATATTACTTCGAGGGAAGTCATTTTCAAGCCGAAAATCAATATGAAATCCTGGTTTATTATAGAAAACCAGGAAATGTCTATGATGAGCTTGTTGGCTATAAAAGGTTTAGATCTCTTGAGCCTTAGACGTTGAATCTAAAATGCATTACATCGCCATCTGATACGACGTATTCTTTTCCTTCAATCGCGAGCTTACCAGCTTCTCTACAACCAGCCTCAGACTTGTATTCTTGGTAATCTGGTATTTTGATTACTTCTGCCTTGATGAATCCTTTTTCAAAATCGGTATGAATCACACCTGCAGCTTGCGGAGCCTTCCATCCTTTCTTAATCGTCCATGCTCTCACTTCCGTTTCGCCAGCAGTGAAATAGGTGATTAAGTCCAGTAGTGAATAAGAAGCTTTGATAAGTCTGTTTAGTCCCGATTCTTTTAAGCCATATTCTTCTAAGAACATTTGCTTTTCCTCAGGATCTTCAAATTCAGCGATCTGCTCTTCCAATCCAGCAGATACTAAAATCAGTTGAGCGTCTTCATTTTTGATATTTTCAGCCAATTTATTGCTCCACTCATTGCCTGAGTTTATTGATTCTTCATCAACGTTGGCAACGTAAATAATCGGCTTATCGGTTAGCAACTGAAGTCCTTTTACCCAAGCTCGAGGCTCTTTTTCCATTTCTAGCGAACGCGCATTCTGTCCGCTTTCGAGATGTGATTTAAACTGAACAAGTACTTCGTACTCCGCTTTAGCATCTTTATCGCCAGACTTGGCGATTTTCTCCACACGCTGAATTCGCTTATCTATAGATTCCAAATCCTTAAGCTGTAATTCAGTGTCGATCACTTCTTTATCTTCTATTGGATCAACTTTTCCAGAAACGTGTACAATGTTGTCATTGTCAAAACATCTGATCACGTGGATGATGGCGTCCACTTCCCTGATGTTAGCCAAAAACTGATTTCCAAGACCTTCTCCCTTGCTAGCTCCTTTCACCAAACCGGCGATATCCACAAATTCCATTACTGTAGGAAGAACCTTTTTAGGATTTACCAAATCAGAAAGGATTTGAAGCCTTTCATCAGGCACGGTAATCACCCCAACATTCGGCTCGATGGTGCAAAAAGGAAAGTTTGCAGCTTCAGCTTTCGCATTCGAGAGTGCATTAAAAAGTGTTGATTTGCCAACATTCGGTAGTCCGACGATTCCACATTGTAATCCCATAGGAAGAAAATATTATCTAAAGTTTTTAAGCCCAATGGCTTTTGCGGCGCAAAGCTACTTTATAAAATAAAAAAGCCCTCAGGAAATTTTCCTGAGAGCCTCTCTCTTCATACTTACTTAAAAGTTTCTTTATATCAATCCCACTTTAACTCGGAGTCTGCATCAGACACCTCTGCATTGGCAACAGGCTGTGCATCTTCATGATCTCTGTCAAATTGAGTGAAGTCAACTTCAGGCATTAATTCGTCCTTTACGTGATTCACTGTGGAATTTAGTGCATCTACAAACTTGTTGAAATCTTCTTTGTACAAGAAAATTTTGTGCTTCTCATAGAAAAAACCATCATCCTTAGGTTTCCTTTTACTCTCCGTAATCGTTAGGTAATAATCATTCGACCGTGTCGCTTTCACATCAAAAAAGTACGTACGCTTTCCCGCCTTTACTCTCTCTGAATAGATCTCGTCTCTTCCTTTTTCGTTATTATCTTCCACTTGTTTAAAATTTGTGTTAGGTGTTAGTTTTTACTAAAATCGGGCTAAATATACGGCATTATCTTTTTTATCTGCAAAATCACGCTACTATTAGCGTTTGAAACTCGAATATGACAACAAACATTTCAGAAATAAATCAATACGATAACCTGGGCTTAATAGCCAAACAGTTAGTTGATGGGTTTATTACAGGCCTCCACAAATCGCCATATCATGGCTTTTCTGTGGAATTTGCAGAACATAAACTTTACAACCAGGGTGAAAGTACCCGCCACATTGACTGGAAAGTTTTCTCTCGTACGGACAGACTTTATACCAAGCAATATGAAGAGGAAACCAACCTCCGATGCCGAATCTTGGTGGATAACTCTGCATCCATGCACTATCCGGCTCCGGGCAAAGACAAATTGAAATTCTCCGTATTTGCTGCATCTGCGCTATCCTACCTGTTGAGTAAGCAAAGAGATGTTGTAGGTCTATCGGTATTTTCCGACAAGATCGAAGAAGAGACAGACTTAAGAAGTACCAAAGCTCACTTAAACACGATCTTATCTAAGCTTTCCGAGCTGGAAAAAACGACACCTGAATCTCAAACTGATATTAGTTCTGTATTGCATGAAATCGCAGATAAGATCCACAAACGATCACTCGTAGTAATCTTCTCTGATATGTTTCAAAACAGCAATGAAGAAGAATTGCTTAACGCATTGCAACACCTGAAGCACAAAAAACATGAGGTGATCCTATTTCACGTGTCGGACTATTCAAGTGAGCTGCATTTCGAATTTGAGGATAGGCCATACAAGTTCATTGATCTTGAAACCAAGGAAACAGTAAAGCTTAATCCTCACGAGGTGAAAGATGTCTACAGAAAAGAGATGGCAAAATTCTACCAGGACCTTAAAATCAAATGCGGAATGATGAAGGTAGACTTCGTACCTGTCAACACCAATGATTCATTTGATAAGGTATTGGGAGCTTATTTGATCAAAAGAAAGAAAATGAGGTAGCCTTATAGGTGCAACCACTCTTTCTTAGCAGTAAGTTCTTCTTCTGTCTCTACGTAATCTGGATCTGGAACACAGCAATCTACCGGGCATACTGCAGCACACTGCGGCTCCTCGTGGAAACCAGTACACTCCGTACACTTACCTGGAACGATGTAATAGAATTCATCTGAAACAGGCTCCTGGATTTCTTTAGCATCTACTTTGGAACCATCTTCCATTTCGATATCCTTCAAATCTGTACCATCAGCCCATCTCCATTCTACGCCGCCTTCATAAATAGCTGTATTTGGGCATTCGGGTTCGCATGCTCCACAATTGATACATTCGTCGGTGATAATAATTGCCATAGAAAAAACGCTTTTTTTCGTGTTACAAATGAATGAACAAAATTAATCGCAATAAGTTTGCAGCCCAACCTGGAAAGGCGAACAATTTCAATTTTTTATGAACATTCAAGATAAAATTGCTGCTTTCACTAAGCTCGGAGAGAAAATCTCACAATTATCAAGCGATGAATTGCTTCAAATGGCTGGTCCGGCAAGGGCTGCCAATGGCTGGTTTTCTGAAGAAAATGTGCGGAATGCGCTCGAAGGTATCAGTTTTATGCTGCAAGCAGGCAAGCTGAAGGAATGGGTCGAAAGATACAATTTCGAAAATGTAAGCCCTAAAGTAGTTGGAGTGATCATGGCTGGAAATATTCCACTTGTTGGCTTCCATGATCTCCTGTCTGTGCTGATATCTGGACATTTTGCAGCGGTGAAACCAAGCAGCGATGATCAATTTCTTACCAAAATCATGGTGGATTGGATCATTGAGATTGAGCCGAGGTTCAAAAAGAACATTGAACTGCGAAATAAACTCACCGAGATTGATGCGGTCATCGCCACAGGCAGTGACAATACAGCCAGGTACTTTGAGTACTATTTCAAAGACATCCCTTCGATCATTCGAAAGAACCGAACCTCTGTTGCGATACTCAATGGAAAAGAAAGTCCGAAAGAATTGGAAGCGCTAGGTGAAGACATCTTCTCCTACTATGGACTCGGATGCAGGAACGTTTCTAAAGTGTTTACTCCGAAAGGGTATGACCTAAGAGATGCTTTCCCTCATTTCGAAACTTACGGCGAGGTAGTGAATCACAACAAATACCGAAACAACTACGACTATTACAAATCCATTTATTTGGTAAACAAAACCCCACATTTAGATACAGGATTCTTGCTTGTCAACTCCACGGATGACCTGGTGTCGCCAACAAGCGTTCTTTATCACCAAGAATACGATTCAATCGAGAATCTTCAAACCATTCTCGATTCCAAAAAAGACAAAATCCAATGCATTGTAGGCAAAGACTTTATTCCGTTCGGGAAAGCCCAACGACCAGAGCTTTGGGACTATGCCGATGATGTAGATACGATGGAGTTTTTGGCGGGATTGAACTAATCGTTAACTCAATGGATTTAGCAGATTAATCAGTCAAAGAATCAATTATCTTTGTCGCCCCTTGAAAAAGGAAGAGAAAGGCTATTTCTCACCCGTGTTGAACATTTTAAAGAATTTAAAATATGAGCTTGTATAAAGGATATACAGAAGAAATCGAAGAACGAAAAGGTCAAGGTCTTCACCCAAAACCAATTGAAGATGCTGATTTATTGAATGAGATTATTGATCAAATCAAAGACACCAATCATTCAGATCGTGAAGATTCGCTCAAATTCTTTATTTACAACACACTGCCAGGAACTACCAGTGCTGCTGGCGCTAAGTCAAAGTTTTTAAAGGAGATCATTCTTGGAACGTCTGTTGTAGAAGAAATCTCAACAGCATTTGCGTTTGAATTACTCTCTCACATGAAGGGCGGCCCTTCTATCGAGGTGCTATTAGATTTAGCCTTAGGTGATGATGCTGCAATCGCGGAGCATGCAGCGAAAGTTCTAAAGACACAGGTATTCCTTTACGATGCAGACACAGATCGCTTAGAGGCAGCTTACAAAAGCGGCAATGCGATCGCAAAAGAAATTATTGAAAGCTATGCACAAGCAGAGTTTTTCACCAAGCTTCCAGAAGTAGACGAAGAAATTGAGATAGTGACGTTCATCGCAGGCGAAGGCGACATCTCAACGGATTTACTTTCTCCAGGAGCAGATGCTCACTCACGATCAGACAGAGAGCTTCACGGGCAAAGCATCTTCGAGCATGACAAGCAAATGCAGAGTGACCTCAAGGCATTGAAAGAGCAGCATCCAGACAAGCGTGTGATGCTGATTGCTGAAAAAGGTACCATGGGTGTGGGATCTTCGAGAATGTCAGGGGTGAATAACGTAGCACTTTGGACCGGTATTCAGGCCAGCCCTTACGTTCCATTCATCAACATTGCACCCATCATCGCAGGCACGAATGGCATTTCTCCAATCTTCTTGACAACAGTTGGTGTGACTGGAGGTATTGGAATCGACCTTAAAAACTGGGTGAAGAAGAAGGATGCCGACGGGAACAACGTGGTTGACGCAGATGGAGAGGCAGTATTGGAAGAAGCATATTCAGTAGCTACTGGTACGGTTTTGACCATCAACACGAAAACAAAGAAATTATATAATGGCGATCAAGAGCTGATTGACATTTCAAGCTCATTGACTCCACAGAAGGTAGAGTTTATCAAAGCAGGCGGATCGTATGCGGTAGTATTCGGCAAGAAGCTTCAAACATTCGCAGCTAAGGTATTGGGCATCGAAGCACCGGTCGTATACGCACCTTCGAAAGAAATTACGAAAGAAGGTCAAGGCCTTACCGCTGTAGAAAAGATCTTCAACAAGAACGCTGTTGGAACTACGCCGGGCGCTACGCTTCATGCTGGCTCTGATGTGCGTGTAGAAGTAAACATTGTTGGTTCGCAGGATACCACTGGACTGATGACTTCTCAGGAACTTGAGGCGATGGCTGCAACAACCATCTCTCCTATCGTAGATGGTGCATACCAATCGGGTTGTCACACAGCTTCAGTTTGGGATAAGAAAGCGCAAGTGAATATTCCAAAGTTGATGAAGTTCATGAACGACTTTGGTTTAATTACCGGACGTGATCCTAAAGGTGTATATCACGCAATGACCGACGTGATCCACAAAGTATTGAATGACATCACTGTTGATGACTGGGCGGTGATCATCGGAGGAGACTCTCATACGAGAATGTCGAAGGGCGTTGCGTTTGGAGCTGACTCTGGAACTGTGGCACTGGCATTGGCAACTGGAGAAGCTTCCATGCCGATTCCTGAATCTGTGAAGGTAACCTTCAAGGGTGAGATGAAGCCATACATGGACTTCCGTGATGTGGTACACGCTACTCAGGCACAGATGCTTTCACAATATGACGGTGAGAATGTATTCCAGGGAAGAGTGATTGAAGTACACATCGGTACGCTTACCTCTGACCAGGCATTCACTTTCACCGACTGGACCGCAGAGATGAAGGCGAAAGCTTCGATCTGTATCTCTGAAGACGAGACGTTGATTGAGTCATTGGAGATTGCCAAAGGCAGAATCCAGATCATGATCGAGAAGGGGATGGATAATGAGCAGCAAGTGCTTCAAGGATTGATCGATATTGCGGACAAGCGAATTAAAGAAATCAAGTCTGGTGAAAAGCCAGCGATCCAGCCGGATGCAGATGCAAAATACTACGCTGAGGTTGTAGTTGATTTGGACATCGTAGGTGAGCCAATGATTGCTGATCCGGATGTAAACAACATCGACGTTTCCAAGCGATATACGCACGACACGATACGACCGCTATCCTACTACGGTGGCGAGAAGAAAGTAGACCTTGGCTTCGTAGGATCTTGCATGGTGCACAAAGGCGACATGAAAATTCTCGCGCAGATGCTGAAGAACATTGAGCAGCAGCAAGGCAAAGTAGAATTCCAGGCGCCGTTGGTAGTGGCCCCTCCTACATACAACATTGTGGACGAGCTGAAGGAAGAAGGAGATTGGGAAGTATTGCAGAAGTACTCAGGCTTTGAGTTTGACGATGACGCACCGAAGAACGATGCACGTACGAAGTACGAGAACATCCTTTACCTGGAGCGACCAGGATGTAACCTGTGTATGGGTAACCAGGAGAAAGCTGAGCCAGGCGATACGGTAATGGCTACTTCTACCCGATTATTCAAAGGAAGAGTGGTGAAAGACGGAGAAGACAAGAAGGGAGAATCACTGCTTTCTTCCACTCCGGTTGTGGTTCTTTCCACGATCCTTGGAAGAACACCTAAGATGGACGAGTACGAAGCAGCAGTACAAGGCATAGACCTGACGAAGTTCAAGCCTTCAACCAAGCAGCTGGTGAGGTGACAGCATAGCTGCTCTTAAAATTTCAAAGCCCGAGTCGATTGACTTGGGCTTTTTTGTTTTTAATCCGAATTTTAAACGGTTATTAACCTTTAAACGGAATTATTCCGTATACTTCGGTTGTTATATACAACCCGGCATTCCATATGAACAGATTCTGCGTACTAGCATTTTTTGGAATTTTAACTTTCTCTTGTTCACAGCAAACTCCAAAGATCGACTATGAAAATCAGATTGATACTGTTGCTACAATTCTCAATATTGTTGAAGACACAACTAAAATTCTAGTATCTGAACTTCCGGTTCGATTCGATAGCACTGAAGTTCTGATATATGCTGTTAGACTTGTTAACCTTCAGGAACGCGGTGGCTATAGCAAGTTTGGTTCTGGTTCATATAGTAGCTCGAATATAAGCTCCAGTTATTTCAACAAAGACAATCTGTCTGGCCAATTCATCAACCTTGTTTTTGAGGATGAAACCGGAAATAGGACTCCATTGACTAATCACAAGATGACAATTAACAGAGTATTGTTTCTGAGGGGGATTTACAACCACACTGAACAGCAATATTTGATGTACACTCTATATGACAGAGACACGAACGGAGATGGTCGAATTAACAGAAGAGACTTAGAGTCACTTTATCTGAGCGACATTGACGGAAAGAATTTCAAAAAAATATCAAAGGAGCTGCATGAATTCTATGACCATCGAACACTAAAGAATGATAACAAATTGTATTTCAGGACTTTAGAAGATATTAACAAAGACGGGAAGCTCAACAATCAAGATAAATTCCACTATTATAAAATTGAATTCCAAGAGGATGGATTCAAAATCGATGAGTATAGCCCAATTGATGCATTTAGTCAATAAATGATAAATAACAGATGCTTTCAACTCATCTGCAGCTCATCCCGGCTAGCGCAAGCTTGTAGCTTGTGTTCATTCCTCCGAATCCTCAATACGCAAGTTGATTAGTGAGACACAAACCTTGGCGTAGAACATATGATACAGGCTACTAACAACCGTTAGCACGAATGCGCCAACTACCACTTTACAGATTTCAGTGCGAACTTCACCATGAATCTGCCGCTGAGACAGGTCGGTGCTTTCTACTTGGCACATCTCGCAGGATTTTTCTCTTTTAGTGCGCAGTACATTCTGATACTTTGGAAGCACCAGCAGATTCGTTAGTTTTATCTGAACTTGTCAAGTTCGGGGCGCACTCCTGCTAGCCAAGCGTTAGGCTCAATATCGTTTTTATGAAATGGATCGCATTCACATTAATCATATTTACTTATCTCAAAGCAGCTGGACAGGAACAGCAAGAGAACAAAAACTCTGAGAAGATCTGCTTAGCTGTCACATGCGGTGATGTAGGATTTACAAAGTGTTTTAGAAACTCAGATGATTTGGTAAGCTTTTTATTTATAAACGAGGTAGATAAGGTCAATAGTAACGCAGGCTTGAAATCATTAGATAAGACTGAAATAGCTGTTCAGTACCCTGGAATGGAAAAATACTGTAACCGTTTGGTCAAACTTAACATTAAGAAGAAGCAATTCGACCAGTTAAGTGAAGAATTTAAACAGCGGCTAAGCGGGATTTAACTGAGCCCCTGCTAGCGCAATTTTGTAGCTTGTGCTTATTCCTCTGAATGCTAACGAAAAGAAAATTGGTTTGTGAAGACACAAACCATGGCATAGGGCGGTATGAGATACTTTTATTTACAGATTTTTGAAAAATCTAGCTTACGGATGATAGTTAGACGTTAACTACAATTAGATGATCGATTTCAGTAACATAAGAGAACACGAGATAGAAAGACCAAATGTTTGGACTTGTCTTGGCTCGCCAGAAGATTTCGATTCATTATCTGATGAGTTTAAAGATCAAATTAAATTTTTAGATAAAGAAGCATCTGATTTCCTCTACAAATATTTTGAAGCTTCAAAATTTCATACTGGTCCGATGTGGGAGCCATTTGACAAAAAGAACTTTAAATATGTTGAAAAAATAGCTACAGGTGAAGACGAACAGAAAACAAAAAAATGGCTTTTCAACAGAGGGATTGCATTTTCAAAATGGGTTTATGTTCTACTTAATTATGGAAATGGACCTTTAATGATGACTTGGAAAATGGTCATAAAAAATTGTGAATCACTTTTCTTTGCTGATGATGTAGTGATTTTTGACGAATCGAATCAATGGTGCTTATCCTACTGGCATGAAGACGAGATGTTTTTCGGAAAAATTAACATGACTGATCCTGAAGTTGGATACAAGGAGGTTGAAGTGATGAGTGAAATGGAAAAAAAGTATCCAGGATATAAACATCCATTGAAGGAAAATAAAAAGTAGTTACCTCCTGCTAGCGCAAGTTTGTAGCTTGTGCTTATTCAACCATATCCTCATAAAGTGAAAATTGGTTTATGAAGACACAAACCTTGGCATAGGTTAGAATAATAGTGGAAAGGATATATTTGAAGGGTAACAAGCAATACAGTGTTGTTATACAGATGTTCTCCGAACAATGCAAATAGCAGATCTCTTTCCGACCGAATCAAGATTGATACTTAATCCATACAAACTCTCTGGACGCGATCTCATAATAAGTGCACTGAGTGAATTGCTATTCTATGGATTGTTGAAACTAAGCGAATGTAAAGTTGATGGTGCTCAATATCAGTTTATAGAGATAGAAGCTATAAATGGTAAACAGCAACTTAGAAATTATCATGAATTGATATTATCAGCAGCGAAAGATCATTATCAATACTATCCAGAACCGATCGATAAAGATTCGATACTTACACCTATCAGATTAGTCAGAGATGTTTACGGGGAATTAAATTTCAAGTATTTCAGATTCAAGAATTCTTACATCTTAAGTTCTTTAAGAAAAGAAAAAGTTTGTAGAACAACCTTCCCATTCTACTATTTGAAAAGAATTCTAACAAAAGAAGGCAAGGAACTTGAACGAAGAATAAAACATCTAGTGGCGGAACTTGAAAACTACTACGCTTATTACAAGGAACATGAGCCTCAAAAAATAAGGCAGATAGTAGAAGATCTTGGACCCAACATTCTCTTGGCTTATAATATTAAGAGGATCTCTAAGGAGCTGAAAATCTGGAAAAACGAAGGCTTTTTTGATTCAGAATTTTCTCTTTATCTGAATTCCATAAATGCTGAATCCTTCGACTTTGAATTCTCAAATCTAGATCTGCCATCTTTTGAATTTCCAACACTTGACCCAATCGATTTTGGAGGCGATTCTCCTTTCGGCGGAGATTAATGGTGAGTTAATTTAAACCCCTGCTAGCGCAAGCTTATAGCTTATGCTCAAGCTTCGGATCCTCATTAAGCGCAACTTAGTTTGTGAAGGCTCAAACCATGGCTTGGGTTAGAATAATGGTTGGAAAGGATATATTTGATGGGTAATTATCGAAATGTCTTCTACTCAGATGTTAATTTCCATTCAGAACATGCAGAAATCCAACTGCCTAATCCTATTCTTTATTCTAACTTTCTCAGCTTGCGAACCGCTTGAACAGGAAAAAGAGTTAATAAATCAAGAAATTGAGGTTGAACTACCAATAAGAACTTACTACTACATTCCTGGGGATGCTGCAAAACGATTTGGACTGAAACGAAAGGTACAAATCATTCGAATTGAAGAGGCAATCACACACGAGGCAGCAAAATTTTACTTGAACAAACCAACTCAACTTCGAATTACGACTGAACAACTGACAGACTATCCAATTTCAATAAAAGAGATCAAAAATGCCAAAGTTGACACCTCTAACATTGAGAATTTCTTGGTAACTGTCACGCCAACTGATTCTGCATTCCAATTTGCAGTTTATCGGGATTTCAGCGAAAGAAATGCCATTTTTTCTAGAATAACCTACGATAAAGAACATGATAGTTTAGTTCACAGCGCATTTCTTATGAAGAAAGAAATGATTGAAGGAATCATCAAATTCAATGTAGAACAGGAATCTAACAGTCGTTATCACTAATACCCCTGCTAGCGCAAGCTTGTAGCTTGTGCTCATTCTTCCAAATCCTCACAAAGTGAAAATTGGTTTGTGAAGACACAAACCATGGCATTAGATTCGCTAGATTTAAACGAATAAAGTAGACGGTTGACTTATATACTTTGCGATTCGCAGGCTATCCAGAAGTTGACTCAGATGCTCAAGCCATGAGAAATATCATTTTTGTAATATGGGTTATTGGATTCAATTGTCAAGCTCAGAGGATTGATAACATTCTTGATCTCGAACTCTATTTACCAAATGAAGCAGAAACTTGGTATAATAAAAACTACAATAAGGAAATAAAATCTGATATCTGGATCCTTGGCTCTATCTTCAATGCTCCCAGCAATGCATCAAAAAAAGTAGGTGACCTGATTACATATTATGATCCTGCTTTTGGCAATTTCATACTTCAATTCAGAACTGTTGACGGATCCGTATTAAAAGAAATTCGCAATGTCGGAGATTGGGGATACGGTGTTCATCTTAATGTAATAGGATCGACTGATGGGTTTATCAGATTTCCAGATGAATTCTTAAATAGTGTTGCTTGGATTAAGGTAGGTAATGGCCTCAATTCAATTAATGGTTATGTATCTACTTTTTTAGATCAAATTGTTTCACTACCAACCATTTCAGTGAAGACATATCCAGATGGGGTAGAACAGTTAATAAAAAGAGGTAATTACGTAATTGAAAAACGTCAAGGAAACAGTTTCATAATTCGAAGTGAAATACCATCTGACATGCCTTGCGGAAGTGATATTAAAAAGGTAGAAATGAATTCTTTACCTCGATATCAACTAATGATAAAGAATTTGATTAAAGAGGATAGTGAATTCTCAATTGAATTAGCATACCCAAGAGGTTGTTGAATTAACCTCCAGCACTCACGCAACCATTCGAATAATAAGTGAGTTTGGGCTAATGAAGCACTTGCAAGACTAAACCTAATCGTATATGTGTGATAGTAGATGATTGAATACGGTAGGCAGCTTGTATGTGATTCGATAAACATCAAATCATCTACCAATGACTAGAACTCACCTTTTATCTGTCATTTTGTGCCTTAGTGCTACAACCTTAGCTGCACAAAACCTGGAGATGCAATACCCTGGATTGCATGGTTTTCTTGCCAGCTATTCGGATACACCTCCTCCTGAATACAATGCAGGCCTTGGATTTTATTCTGCCGTATGGTCCTTAACACCTGAACCTGTTTATGGTTTCCAGATAGGCCTTCCCGGTACTTGGCTGACACCCGACAACAGTGACAACACCACTGAACCCCTGTGCCCAATTGGCACCTTCGCCAGAGACAACTGGCCCGAAAGAGGGCCTACTTATGCCGATGTATTTCAGACCATAGAAGGTGGCTTAGGGTATTGGGCAGCCAACCAATTTCAATATGGACCTCCCAAATACAGCATGAATAGCACACCTAATTGCTACACAGAACAGGTTGCTTCACCGGGATGGCGATTTTTCGGCAGTACTACCCCACTCGCTGACGATGTGTTAGGCATTGCTCAGCTAAGCAATCGACTGATCATCCCACCGGATGGTTTGCCTTTCGATGGAGAGCCAAACGGAGAATTTTTAGGATATAGCTATTTATCACTGCCTTTAACTAACGCCAAGACCAGTCCAAACATCATCGGCAATAACAATTGGACCTTGTTTCTAAATGCTGAAAATTTCAAAGGGCCTCTTGCGCTCTTTGTACCGGATGTCTGGACCAAAGTGTCCATCGGACAGGATTTTGGCGAAGGAAGAGGATTGGATTCAAAACAGATAAACACAGGAGGCCTTGGCGGCACCATGGAAATGAGTTTGGTGCCATTCTTTTCGGAAGAAATCAATGGCACCACTTATACCAAAATCCCACAAATACAATTCCCAGTTAACGCAAACAACGAAACCACACTGGTGAGAGACCTTGCTTACTTTTCTCAGGATGCGTTATATAATGATGTTTTAAGCTGGAAGAATGGAACCTCAGATATTCCATCCGGCACCTTTGAAACCAATGGTGTTTACTTCCCGGAAATGTCAACATCCCCGGTAAACTATAGCCAAGATGGGCAAGGAATCAACGGGATAAATGAAATGGTTCAACCTACGATCTTCAGCGATCAGTCTTTTGGTTTGGTTTGGGAGGACCCAGGAAATGACGACATGGCTAAGTTTCCGCAATATTTTAGAGTCGATGGTGAAACCAGAACTGCCATATCTGAATCCGAAATACCAGCCAACAGCGCATTGCTAAATGCTTCTTTTGAGACGCCTGGAGAAAGTGATTTTATTTACGAAGCAGAATTAGTCGGCGCATGGGCCAATCCGGCCTCAGGTCCTCATACTAAAGAGCTTGTTGATGGATCGATAGTCACCTACTACTGGTATAAGTTTATTGACCAGCCCGTATTCCGACAATTTGATTGGACAGAACAAGAGCGCAATGAAATCCAAGATTTGGTAGTGCAAATGCATCAAAACTGGACGATGGATAAAGAATACATGCACCCGCTTAGTGAAGGAGAATTAGTCTCGTTTGATAATAATTTGATCGTTGAGCCTCCGGCTGGATTAGAATATGGTTATGTGCCGATCGTTACGCGCCAATCTTCGATTGAAGATGCAATACCCATGGTGCTGTCCATTGATGAGGCTGGTGAACTAGCAGATCAAGTATCCATATACCCGAATCCTTTTAAAAACAGCCTTATCATAAATAACTCCAGTAATAAAAAACTGGAATACAGAATCATTGGTATCGATGGTAAAACAATGTCGGAAGGCACCCTATCAGCCGGTGAGAATAGAATCAATGCGCCAGGTAATAGTACCGGACTTTATATTTTGCAATTGTCAGATCCTAAAGAAGGAACTTACATGGAATTCAAAATATTAAAATCATAAATGCATCGAAAGGGCCTTGCCTAGGTTCGTATCTTTTGTGCTTATAGCACAGATCAGCTAGCTTCGCCATGCGGTGTATATGAGGGGAATTCAACCATCGACACACTTATTAAACAACGGCAAAAATTAAAAAAACACATGTCACCAAGAATAACAACATGCCTATTTGCAAGCTTATTCAGCCTGTCAACATTAAACCTCTTTGGACAATCAGGAACAGCAGGAAATTTAGCTTCAAATAACTATCAGCAAGCTGTCATATACTTGAATTCAGGGAAACAGATAGACTGTGAAATTCTGCTTTTTAAGAAAGATACCCTTCATCATTCCAGTAAAATCAAATACAGGTTGGGTAGAGAAAAAAAGAGTGAGAAATTGTTAAAAATTGACTCTATAAAATTGGGCGACGTTTTATACGAGAAATTAACATTTAAAAGCGGTAACAGGACGTATACCAAACTTATAACAAGAGTGCTGAAAGGAGAAAGCTCATTGCTTATATCACATTGGGTAAACGATAGCGGGTACACGTTCGTAACCGATAAGGCTGATTACATGACCTACGATTATTATGTTCAAAAGAATGGGAAGATTGTAAAAATTAAAAGATCAGGCTTTTCTGTATTGGGCAAATCAGTAGATGAGCATGGAACCATCATCAGGCAGTTACAGAAAATACATCCTGACTGCTCTGCTTTAGAAATAGATGCAAAGGATAGAAAAATAACCTATGATGACATTCCTGAACTAATTGAGTTGGCAAATTCTTCATGTGGATCTTAGGATCATTTTTTACTTCAGCTTTGACTCTGTAGCCTAGGTTCATGTCTTCACGAACATCCAGATGTTTTATATCCTCATGAATTTAGAATGGTTTGTGAAGACACAAGCTTTTGCTTGCGATATTGACTTTTCCATGGCCTAGGAGCTACTACCAACTACTTTCTTAAAGAACTTATAACTTCTTTTCAAATACAACCTTAAGTAACTTCCTCTGTCTAACCGGCACCCCATCTTTGGTAGCAGGATCCCATTTTGGCATAGATTCAATAAGTCTAACAGATTCTTTATCCGCACCTCCACCAATTCCTTTTCGAACTGAGATAACACTTACTGATCCATCTTTTTCAATAATAGTCTCAACGTAAACATCACCTGAAATATTCATCCTGATCACTTGTTTGGGGTATTTCAAATTTTCCTCCACGAATTTTTTAAATCCCCTATCTCCTCCTTCAAAGTAAGCTACTTGCTCTAAATCAACATCCTCGTAAATACGAGCTGATTCGCCGCGCCATTCATCGACTAAGGACTGTGCTTCCGTACTAAAAACAACAAAAATTAGACTTAACAAGAGTATTATCTTTTTCATGGTAATGATTTTCTCAAAACTAACGCTATTCGAAAGAAACCTATCACTCACCTTAAACACTCCATCCCGCTTTTCTCCCGTATCTTTGCCCCATGGCAATAACTAGGCGTGTGACAGATTGGCTGCCCATCACCAAAAAGGAGGTGGAGATGCGAGGGTGGGATCAGCTCGATGTAGTGATCGTTTCAGGAGATGCCTATGTGGATCATCCGGCTTTCGGCACCGCCGTAATCGGCCGAATCATTGAGAGCGAAGGGCTCAAAGTGGGAATCATACCGCAACCTAACTGGCGCGATGACTTGCGTGACTTCAAAAAATTTGGAAAGCCTAGATTGTTTTTCGGTGTGACCTCCGGCTGCATGGACTCAATGGTCAACCATTACACTGCCAACAAACGTAAGCGCTCCAATGACGCCTACACCCCGGGAGGCGAACCCAACTTCCGCCCGGACTATGCGACAGTCGTTTATTCCAAGATCTTAAAAGAACTTTATCCCGATGTACCTGTAGTTATCGGCGGCGTAGAAGCCAGCCTCCGAAGAGTGACCCACTACGATTACTGGTCCGATGAACTCAAGCCTTCCATCCTACTGGATAGTGAAGCAGACTTATTGGTATATGGCATGGGCGAGCAACCATTGCGCGAGCTTATCCGACTGCTCAAAAAGGGAGTGCCAATGGATCAGATTCAAAACATCGCCCAGACCAGCTACCTCATTCCAAGAAAATCTGATGCACCAGCCTATGATGGCTGTGAAAC
The DNA here is from genome assembly GCF_963691765.1 of Ekhidna sp. Classification (GTDB taxonomy): domain Bacteria; phylum Bacteroidota; class Bacteroidia; order Cytophagales; family Cyclobacteriaceae; genus Ekhidna. The sequence goes on along the minus strand of NZ_OY829375.1, from coordinate 3,171,293 downwards.
CATCTACCTCAGCTCTCACGAGAAGTGCCTGCGCGACAAAAAGGCTTATGCGAAAAATTTCAAGCACGTAGAGCAAGAATCCAACCGACTACAAGCCGACCGCATCATTCAGGCAGCAAGTGATTACCAGATTATCATCAACCCACCATACTACACAATGACGGAACAGGAAATGGATCAGTCCTTTGACCTTCCGTATACGCGACTGCCACATCCGAAGTATGCGAAGCGCGGAAACATCCCGGCTTATGAGATGATTAAGTTCTCCATCAACATGCATCGCGGCTGCTTTGGTGGATGTAGCTTCTGTACCATCTCGGCACATCAGGGCAAGTTCATTGCGAGCCGAAGTGAAGAGTCCATCATGAAAGAAGTGGACAAGGTGACACAGATGGAAGACTTCAAAGGGTACATCTCCGACCTTGGTGGCCCAAGTGCGAATATGTACAAGCTTAAAGGCAAGGTGCAAAGTATCTGTGACCGATGCGTGAGTCCTTCATGCATTCACCCGGTAGTTTGCTCCAACCTGGACACAGATCACACACCGATGACGGAGCTTTACAAAAAAGTTGATAAACATCCACAGGTGAAGAAGGCATTTGTAGGTAGTGGCATTCGTTACGATTTACTTGTAAAAGACTACAACAAAAACGCCAACGACAGCATCGACACGTACATGGAGCAGGTGGTGTCAAGACATGTTTCTGGTAGATTGAAAGTGGCCCCGGAGCATACCTCCGATGACACACTCAAAATAATGCGGAAACCATCCTTCAAGCACTTTCATCAATTCAAGAAGAAGTTTGACCAAATCAACCAAAAGCTGGGATTGAAGCAGCAGCTCATCCCCTATTTCATTTCCAGTCACCCAGGCTGTGAAGAGCAGGACATGGCCAATCTGGCAGCGGAGACTAAAGACATGGGCTTCAAGCTTGAGCAAGTGCAGGACTTCACGCCTACACCGATGACCGTGGCTACCGTGATCTACTATTCGGGTTATCACCCATACACCCTAAAGCCGACATATGTTGCGAAGACGGAGAAGCAGAAGCAAAACCAGCACATGTTCTTCTTCTGGCATAAGAAGGAATACCAACATCGAATCAAGGACAAGCTGCTGAACAAAGGGCGTGGCGATCTAGTGGCGAAACTACTCGGTCATACGTTTGGAAAAAAAGAAGACAGAAACCGCTCCTTTAGCAAAAAACGCAAATCCAGAAGGTAGCCACTCATCTGAGCGTCATCGTTCTAAGTTGTGACAAACGAACTTTAGTGAGGCTTTAATGTTTTATTTTTAAGGACAATCAGTCATTTAATCGCAAACATTAAAATACCATTCTATGCCTCAGGATTTTTTTGGAATCGAAAAAGAACTTTCCTCACAACTCGGAACTCACAAATACTTCAGCTTGAAAGACCTCGCTGAAAGTAAACCGGAAGTAAAAAAGCTTCCATATGCTATTAGAATTCTTCTCGAAAATGCCATCAGAAATTACGATGCATTTGCTGTCACAGAGGAGCATTTGGAAACCATCCTCAACTGGAAAAATACTGCCGGTGAGAAAGACATCCCATACAGCCCTGCCAGGGTACTGATGCAAGATTTTACAGGTGTCCCTGCGGTTGTTGACATTGCCTCCATCCGTGCTGAGGTGGGCAGAAAGGGGAAAGACACTAGCAAAACCAATCCTGTGGTTCCTGCAGACATGGTAATCGATCACTCCGTAGTAGTGGATCACTTTGGTACACCTGAGGCATACCAAAAGAACGTAGATCTGGAATACGAACGAAATGAAGAACGATACAAACTGTTGAAATGGGGACAGCAAGCGTTCAGCAATTTCAGTGTCGTTCCTCCAGGCATGGGCATTTGCCATCAGGTAAATCTGGAATATTTAGCTAAAGGTGTGATTCAACGAGATGGATATTTGTTCCCGGACACCTTGGTAGGCACCGACTCTCATACGCCTATGGTAAATGGTATCGGTGTACTTGGTTGGGGTGTTGGCGGCATCGAGGCGGAAGCAGCCATGTTGGGTCAACCGATTTATATGATCTTACCACAGGTGATCGGACTGAAGATTACCGGCAAAATGGTTGAAGGAACAACTGCTACCGACTTGGTATTGACCATCACTCGACTGTTAAGAGACTATGGTGTGGTCGGAAAGATCGTTGAAGTATTCGGACCCGGATTAGCGAACCTCGCTGTTACAGACAGAGCGACCATTTCAAACATGTCCCCTGAGTTTGGTTGCACAGATACGCATTGGCCAATCGATTCGCAAACATTGGATTACATGCGAAAAACGAGCAGACCAGAAGATCACATCGACATGGTAGAAGCTTACGCAAAAGCCAACCTTCTTTGGAGAGACGATTCCGCAGAAATCGAATATACTGACGTGATCGAGCTGGACTTAGGAACGGTGGAACCGACGATTTCAGGACCAAAAAGACCACAAGACAAGATCTTATTGAGAGAAGCAAAGCCTCAAATCGATAAGTTGCTAACTGATTTTGACTCTAAGCGTCAAAGCATTAAAGTATCTACTAAAGACTACGGCGATTTCACGCTTGATGAAGCTTCTGTCGTAGTTGCAGCGATCACTTCATGTACGAATACTTCTAACCCTAGCGTAATGATTGGAGCTGGGCTCGTGGCTAAGAAAGCCAACGAACGAGGCCTACAAATTAAACCTTGGGTAAAAAGCTCACTCGCTCCGGGATCGAGAGTAGTGACAGAATACCTGGATAAATCTGATTTGAGCAAAGAACTAGACGCATTGAAATTTCACACCGTGGGATATGGATGTACGACGTGTATTGGAAATTCAGGAGATATGATTCCTGAAGTTCAAAAGGCAGTCATTGAAAACAACATGGTAGTTTGTTCTGCCCTGTCCGGGAATCGAAACTTTGAAGCTCGAATCCATCCAAACATTAAGATGAACTTCCTTGCATCTCCGATGCTGGTTGTGGCATATGCGCTAGCCGGCACAATGGATTTCGACATGAACAACGATTCGTTGGGTGACGATCAAAATGGAAATCCTGTTTACTTGAAGGACATTTGGCCTTCTTCTGCCGAGATCATGGAAGTGATGACGCAGGTAGTAAAACCCGAAGATTATAAAAGCAACTACGAGACCATCTTTGATGGAGACGATGCGTGGAGAAACCTGAAAGCACCAACCGGAAAGACCTACGATTGGGATTCAAATTCTACTTACATTCAGGAAGCTCCATTCTTCAAAAACATCTCAGAGACCGTACCTAATCCTGAAGACATCCACGGGGCGAGCGTATTGCTCCAGTTGGGTGATATGGTCACTACAGATCATATTTCACCGGCCGGCAAATTCTTACCAGAACATCCAGCCGGACAATATCTGGTGAATCATGGGGTAGAAAAAAGAGATTTCAACTCATACGGTTCCAGAAGAGGTAACCACGAGGTAATGATGCGAGGAACGTTTGCAAACGTTCGGATCAAAAATAAGCTCGCATCTAGAGAAGGTGGCTGGACCCGATACATTCCAACAGGTGAAGAAATGCCAATTTTCGATGCTTCCATGAAGTACCAAGAAGAAGGCACACCATTGGTGGTGATCGGAGGAAAAGAATACGGATCGGGATCTTCAAGAGATTGGGCTGCAAAAGGCACCCAGCTTTTAGGTGTCAAGGCAGTAATTACGGAGAGCTACGAACGTATCCATAGATCAAACCTTGTAGGAATGGGTGTAATGCCATTACAATTTCAAGCAGGAGAAACACAAGACACCTTGGGATTGAACGGTGAAGAGAAATATGACATCACTGGTATTTCATCGGATTTGACTCCAGGAAAACTGGTGGATGTAAAAGCTACCAAGAAAGATGGATCAGAAGTCAACTTTAAGGCACTTGTTCGACTGGATTCAGGCGTAGATGTAGAATACTATAAACATGGAGGCATCCTCAATTATGTATTGAGAAACTTCTTGAAAGACTAGAACCTTTAACTTTAAACCTTACGATAATCAATAAATCATGAAAACCAACGTAACTAAACTCTTAGCGCTCCTATTCGCTAGTTCCATGATCATCGGATGTACATCCAACCAGCAATCAGGAGAAAGTGCAGAAGAAGCAGCAGTTGAAGAATCTGCGCCTACCATCACTTTGACCAAAGCACCAGCATCACCGGAATATCCTGATGCGCAACTATCCAAACTTGGTGTGACAACCACTGCAACGGACAGTGGATTTGTTGTGGACTACAACTTTGACGTTCAAAATTATGAGCTCGGGGCACAAACGGAAGATGCAGCAACAAGAGGAATTGCAAACTCTGGTAAAGGTCAGCACATACACTACATTGTTAACAATGGACCATATGCAGCTCATTACATGCCAGGAGTTAACGATATGCTAGATGAAGGAAATTATGTTGTTCTTGCTTTCCTTTCAAGGTCTTATCATGAAAGCGTAAAAAGCGAAGGTGCTTTTTATGTAGAAAACTTAACACTAGGTGATGTAGAAGCAAACGACGCAGATTTGACTGCTCCACATCTATTTTATAGCCGTCCAAAAGGCTCATACAAGGGGGACGATACGAAGAAAGTAATGCTTGACTTTTATTTGCTAAACACTACGCTTTCAGCAGATGGAAATAAAGTAAGAGCTACTATCAATGGCACAGAGTTTATGATAGACGAATGGGCTCCACACTACATCGAGGGACTTGAGATGGGTACAGTAACCATCAAACTTGAGCTTATCGATGCGGATGGAAATGCTGTTCCAGGACCATTCAATTCAGTTGAACGTACTGTAACCCTTGAAGAGTAATCAAAAGGAAATATGAAATTGAAATCCCGACCATCAAGGTTGGGATTTTTTTATTCCACCCACTCAGCAACAAAGAGGTTTGTATCTCTATTTCCACCGTTGTTTCTATTCGATGCCCAAACCAAGTACTTACCGTCAGGGCTAAACATTGGAAACGAATCAAAAGTATCATCAAAGGTCACTTGCTCTAATCCTGTCCCGTCCAGATTGATTAAGAATAGGTTGAAAGGGAAACCTCTCTGCGATGCGTGGTTAGAAGAAAATAAAATCTTATTTCCATCAGGTGTAAAGAATGGCGCCCAGTTGGCATTCCCAAGTTCAGAGATTTTTCTTGCATCAGATCCATCGGCATTTGCAACGTAAAGCTCCATTTTGGTC